>JBCCZX010000016.1:0-27365 GCA_039186735.1 Verrucomicrobiota bacterium
AGCACGGGGATTCGTTTGACTGATGGGGAGACTGTGATGTTGGTGGCAGTGATTGATTTCGAGAAACAGCTCGCGGGAGTTTATGTGAATCCGACGGGGGCGGATTATTGGGATGCGACGGGAGGGAGTGCGGATGCGACGCGGGTGTATACCAACGGGAATTGGTCGACGGCGGTGCGTTTGGCATCGGGTGGGGAAGCGCGTTGGGACAACTTGCGGGTGACGCGGGATTGGGCGTCGTTGGACTTTGGTGTGCCGGAGCCGATGAATGATGTGGTGACGATGCGATTGGGCGACAAAGCGCGGGTGCGAGTTTTGGGAAATGACAGCGGGAGTCTTGATGCGAGGAGTGTCCAGGTGGTGGTTGCTCCGACGGCGGGAACGGCTGTGGTGAGCAGTGAAGGTTCGATTTTGTATGAGCAGACGACGGGCAGTCCGGCGAGTGATTTCTTTACGTATGAAGTGTCGGGGAATGATCCGAGTGAGACGGCAACGGCGACGGTGATGGTCAATTTTACGAGTGATTATCGCTTTGATTCGAACTACACGAACGTGCCGGAGGAGGCGCCGGCGACGCAGTTTGCGGTGGAGGGGGCATTTCCGGGGTTGAGCTTTGATTTGCCGCATGGTTTTGCGTCGATTCCCGGAGATACGGAGAAGTTGTTGGTGGCGGAAAGCGATGGGGAGGTGATTCTCATTCCTGATGTCACTGCAAATCCGACGGATGCGGACAAGGTGACGATTTTGGATATCCGGAGTCAGATTACTGAGATGAATGAGGCTTCTTTGAAGGGGATCGCGGTTCATCCGGACTGGGCGAACAATGGGTATATTTATGTGACGTATGATTCGAATCAGGGGACGGTGCGCTTGTCTCGATTCACTTGTACGACGAGTGCACCGTATTCGGCGGGTTCGGAGTTGGTGTTGATTGATCAAGTGGTGAGCGATTCGATTCACACGATTGCGACCTGCCAGTTCGGCGCGGATGGGTATTTGTATGTGGGGTTTGGGGATGAGGGGACGCAGGAGGATGGTTATGATAATTCGCAGCATATCGATCAGGATTTTTGGTCGAGTGTGATTCGGATCGATGTTGATAAGAAGGCGGGGAATTTGGTGCCGAATGCGGATGCGGATATTCCGCGGGTGGGGGGAGGGACGAGTGGGGAGGCTTATTTTTCGGTGCCGGCAGACAATCCGTTTGTGGGTGCGACTTTGTTCAATGGAGTGGGAGTGGCGGCGAGTGAGGTGCGGACGGAGATTTTTGTATTGGGGGTGAGGAACCCTTGGCAGTTCTCGCCGGAGGATGTGGATGGAGATGGGACGGTGGATGAGCTTTGGGTAGGGGATGTTGGCCGGGGAGTTTGGGAGGAGTTGAACGTGTTTGAGCCGGGCGAAAATGGAGGATGGGCCTGGAGGGAGGGGCCGGATGCGGGGGTTCGCAGTGGTGATGTGATCAATGGGGCTATCGAGGGGAATGCGACGTTGACGGAGGCCCGTTGGTTTTATGGCCACGGGGGAGGCAGTTTTACGGGGAACTCGATCACGGGGGGGTATATTCACCGGGGGGATGTGTATCCGGGGCTGGATGGCTTTTATATTTGTGGCGATTTTTCGATCGGTAACATTTGGGCGATTGATGAGAGAGTGTCGGACCCGACGCCCGGGGCGGGAATCGTGAGGTTGGGGGGAGCGAACAACATCGTGGGCTTTTTACCGGACCCGGCAACGGGAGAGATTTTGGTTTTGAATCGGAATGGATGGATTTCGCGAATCACGGCATCAGTGGATGATTCGGATTTTCCGGCGACCTTATCGGATACGAATTTCTTCGCGGACTTGAGTGATTTGACGGCGAATCCGGGAGCCGAATTTTACGAGCCGAATTTGCGGTTTTGGTCGGATCATGCGGAGAAAAAGCGATGGTTTTTGATCGAGGATGCGACGCAGGAGATGACGTTTGCGGAGACAGGGCCGTGGAGTTACCCGGCGGGGATGGTCTGGGTGAAGCACTTTGAGTATGCGAGGGAGTGGGAGACGTTCACGCGGCAGTTCAACGGACAGAATTATACGGACCGGAGGCCGGTGATGAACTCGCCGGTGACGCGGCTGGAGACACGGTTCCTTGTGAAGACTACGAGTGGGGCATATGGGGTGTCTTATCGCTGGAATCATGTGAATGGTGGGGAGCAGACGGAGGCTAATTTAGCGGATGTCGATGGAGAGACCTTTGATGTCGATATTCAGATTGATGGGCAGCCGGCGACGGTGAGTTGGGAGATTCCCTCCCGCTCGGCGTGTTTGGTTTGTCACACGGCGCAGGCGGGACATTCGCTGTCGTTTCACACGATGCAGTTGAATAGGATGGGAGAGATTTCGGGAGTTCCGGGTAACCTGTTAGAGTCTTTGCGGGCGGCGGGTTATGTGACGGGGATGAGTGGTGATGCGGCTGAGCGGGAACGGCATTTGCGGCCAGATGAGACGGCGTATTCGCTGGAGGCACGGGTGCGATCGTATTTGGAAGTGAACTGTGCGTATTGTCACAAGAGCGGTGGGACTGGTGGAGGCTCTTGGGATGGGCGGGCTCATTTGACTTTGGCGCAGACCGGATTGGTGAGTGGGGTGTCGTCGGATGCGCCGTTGAATGCGGGTGATCTACTGGTGAAGCCGGGGCTGGTGAATGCTTCGATTTTGTATAACCGGTTGGCGGTTGAGAACGGGTATACGCGGATGCCGCCGTTAGCGAGCCGGGTGGTGGATTTGGAGGGGGCGGAGTTGCTTTCGGATTGGATCGAACGTGAAGTGCAGGCGGTGGTGAGTTATGATGAGTGGCGGATGTTCCACTTTGGAGATTTGGTTTCGGCGGAAGGGGAGCGGGCGGCGAATCCGGATGGGGATAGTGGTGACAATGAGTTTGAGTGGTTGACGAATACCTTGCCGTTGGATGGGGAAAGTGTCTGGGAGCCGGAGATTTCGGTGAGCGGGGGGGACGTGACACTGAATTTTGAGCCTTTGGGGAATCGGCGTATGAGGGCGATGCGTTCTCATGATTTGGAGGACTGGATGATTTGGGAGGTGCCAGGGAACGAGGGGATTCCGTTGAACCCGGAGAGTGTGGGGACACTGAGTGGAAGTGGACTGGGGGAGCGGCAGTTTTTCCGATTTGAGATCGAGGAGCGATGAAGGTGATCTGTCCGTCTTTTTTGAGATTGGGTTCGGAGAATTGAACGAAATCGGTCATAGGTGAGCATGGAATACGCACGGTGTGGTCGGTGGGGCTTGAAGTTGCCGCCTTTGTCGCTGGGTTTGTGGCACAACTTTGGGGATGTCGATGATTTTGGGGAGGGTAGTCGGATGGCGCGGGCAGCGTTTGAGGCGGGGGTCACGCATTTTGATTTGGCGAATAATTATGGTCCGCCGCCTGGGAGTGCGGAGGCGAATTTCGGGAAGATTTTGAAGGGAGAGTTGGCAGGGAAACGTGATGAGATGGTGGTGTCGACGAAGGCGGGGCATGGGATGTGGGAGGGGCCGTATGGGGATTGGGGTTCGCGCAAGCATTTGGTGGCCTCGATGGATCAGTCGCTTGGACGGATGGGTTTGGAGTATGTGGATATTTTTTATTCGCATCGTTGGGATCCGGAGACGCCGTTGGAGGAGACGATGGGGGCGTTGGCGGATTTTGTGCATCAGGGGAAGGCGATTTATGTGGGGATTTCGAAGTATCCGTTAGAGGAGGCGAAGCAGGCGGTGGGGTTGTTAGATGAAATGGGGGTTCCGTGTGTGATTTATCAGGGGCGTTATTCGATGCTTTATCGGGGAGTGGAAGGGGATGGTATTCTGGATTGGTTGATCGATGAGGGGATTGGTTTTACGGGGTTTTCTCCGCTGGCGCAGGGTTTGTTGACGGGAAAGTATTTGGCGGGAATCGAGGCGGGTTCGCGAGCGGAGCGGGCAGAGGGTTTTTTGCAGGAGGGTGAGGTGAGGGGGATGAATGAGAAGGTGGCGGTGTTGGGCAAGATTGCTGAGGAGGCAGGGTATTCGCTGCATGAACTGGCGTTGAGGTGGGCAATGGATCAGCCGGGGGTGACGAGTCTGGTGATTGGGGCCCGGACGGTGGCGCAGCTGGCGGGGAGTTTGGCTGTTTTGGAGAAGGGTCCGTTGAGTGCGGAGGTGAGAGCGGCGATTGACGGGGTTTGTCCGGCGGTTTCGTCGGCCAGTGAGGGGACGGGGTAGGTTCTGAGAGAGGGGGAGGTGACGAGAGGGCTTTCCATCGATAGGTTTCTGGATAACACTCGTAGTTAGGTTAGGCATGGCAAATATTTGGATGAAACTGGGTTGTTGGGTGGGCTTGTTGAGCGGGATTTTGGGAGCGGAGTATCAGCAGTGGCACAAGGTGACGCTGGATTTCGAGGGGCCGGAGACTTCTGAGACGGCGGAGCCTAATCCGTTTTTGGATTATCGGATGGATGTGACGTTTTGGCAGGGAGAGGAGACTTTTGTGGTGCCGGGTTATTTTGCGGCGGATGGTGACGCAGCGAACACGTCGGCGGAGGCAGGGAATCAGTGGCGGGTGCATTTTTGTCCGCCAAAAACGGGGGAGTGGCAGTGGAGGGCTTCGTTCCGGAAGGGGAGCGGGGTGGCGGTGGCGGAGGATTTGCGAGCGGGAGAGTCGGGAGGGTTTTTTGATGGGGAGAGGGGGAGTCTTTTGGTGAAGGCGAGTGACAAGAAGGCACCGGATATGCGTGCGCTCGGCAACTTGGTTTACGTGGGGGACCGTTATCCACGCAGTTTGGGAACGGGGGAGATTTTTTTGAAAGCGGGGCCTGATGCGCCGGAGAATTTTTTGGCTTACGCGGATTTTGACGGGGGATTCAAGTCGGATGGAATCAAGGATCATCTGGTGAAGACGTGGGAGGCTCATTTGGGGGACTGGAAGGAAGGGGATCCGGTTTGGAAAGATAACAAAGGGAAGGCGATGATTGGTGCGATCAATTATTTGGCATCGAAGGGGCTCAATTCGGTTTCGTTTTTGACCTATAATGTGGGTGGGGATGATCGGAATGTTTTTCCGTATTTGAATTCGGAGGAGCAGAAGCGGTTGGATGTCTCGAAGTTGGCGCAGTGGGAAGTGGTTTTTGAGCATGCGACGGGGAAGGGTTTGTTTTTGCACTTCAAGACGCAGGAGACGGAAAATGAGACTTTGATGGATGGGGGCGATACGGGGTCGGTGCGACGGCTTTACTATCGGGAGTTGATCGCGCGGTTTGGACATCACCCAGCGCTGAATTGGAATATGGGAGAAGAGAACGGGATTTGGAAAAAGGATCCCTCGAAGAAGGCACAGTCGAAGGCGCAACGTTTGGCAATGGGGCAGTTTATGGCTGACCATGATCCTTATGCCCATCCGATCGTGATTCACAACGGGCAGTGGCCGCAGGATTTGTATGGTCCCGATTCACCGTACAACGGGGCTTCGTTGCAGACGGGGAAAGAGGATTTCCGCAATGTGCATCCGTCGACACTGAAGATTTTGAGAGGTAGCCGGGAGAAGGGGAAGCAGTGGATGGTGGCTTGTGATGAGCCTGGCGATGCACAAAGGTCGCTTGTGCCGGATGATGTTGATCCCGAGCATAATGATGCTCGTCAGAATGCGTTGTGGGGGCAGTTGTTGGCGGGAGGCTGGGGCGTGGAGTGGTATTTTGGGTATAAGTTGCCGCATTCTGATTTGACGTGTCAGGATTACCGGTCGCGGGACTTGATGTGGGATCAGTGTCGGGTGGCTTTGGATTTTTTCCGAAAGCAGAAATTGCCGCTGGAGAAGATGGAGAACCGGAATGAGCTTTTGCTGGAGGCGAGGGGGTTTTGTTTGGCTCAAGAAGGGCAGGTTTATTTGGCCTTGATCAAGAATCCGCAAGAGGCAGCGAAGTTGCTATTGGGTTCCGCGTTTGGTGATTACTCGGTGAGTTGGTATGATCCAAGGAACGGGGGAGCTTTGCAGAGTGGGAGCATCGGCGGGATTTCCGGTGGTGGGGTGCAAGACTTGGGTTTGCCGCCGAGCGAGGTGAAGAAGGACTGGGTGGTGCTGGTGAAGAAGAAATGATTCGCTTAGTTGCTGCGAAAGAAATGATAGTTGACTTCTCTATAGATGGCTGGTGGTGTCGCGTCTGTGAAGATTGTGTTTTTCTCTTTTTCTCTAGCCATTTTGGTTTTGTGTTCTTGCGCCCCGACGCCCAAAACACTCTATAAGGATTTTTATGAGACAAAGAGTTACTCACGCATGAATGTCTCGGTTGATGCAACGATGTTGCATGATAAAAGCGGCAAAAAAGAAGATGCGTTTGTGGTGACGGAATCGAACGACATGCTCAAGAAGGTGGAGAGTCAAATTCGCTCGCGGTTAGCAGGGAAAGGGTATCGGTCAATTTCGCGGGGGGTGCGTTCGACCGGATTGAGTTTGGGTCCTGAAATGAAGGCATTCGTTGCGCAGGTGAGAAGTGAGGATAGCGGGAAGCCATTGAAGGGCCCTCACCGGTTCGAGTTTCCCGGGAGTCCGCCAAGCGCGACCCAGAAGTATGCTACAGAGCGGCTTTACGAGAGATTATTGGGCCTCAATCTACTCTCGAAGCAAGCAACCGAAGCCACGTTTCCCGAAGTGAAAGATATGGGTTTACCCTCTAATCAATATCTTTGCGTTGTTTCAGGACTTGGACGTAATGTTCATGCAGGGAAGCAGATCGGGCAGGCCTTGTTGACTGCGGCGTTAACGCTCGGATATTTTTCAGCTGCGGAGCCTGATATTGGTCTCCTCCAAATTGCGGTTATTGATCCGCGGACGCAGAAGATTGTATGGGCTAATCAGGTTTTAGCTAGTTCCAATCCTGATGCGATAGCAGAGGCGGCTGAGAAGCTCATGGTAGATTTTCCAAATATCAATTCAACGGGAGTCGATGTTGATGCTGACTCCTAGGCCGGGTGGACAAATTGCTTCGGCGAGCGGATTTTTTGAGTTTTTGTTTCAGAGTGTCTGCTTCGCAGAAAAGGCAATGATGCTGGGGCCGATTTTCCCAATGGCTCCGTTGTTTGAGTGAAGACGAATCACGATTCGCCTCCCCTCAAACGCCTGGCCCTTGAAAAAATCTGCTCCCATCGCTCACCCAATCAATTGGTCCACCCAGCTTAGTTTAGTGTTAGTGAAGTCAGGATCAGAACTCAAAATCTAGAAGAAGCCTCAACAATCTCCTTTTGATTACTTGGGTGATTTTTCTCGGGCGGTTCTCCCACCTTCAGCGTCACTTGATGGTGAGTAAGTGTAAGCCGCGGATTTTTAGCGTCTTGTGTTTGGGAAATTTTTCTCTGGAAGAGCTCTGTCGAAGACTCCTTAGGCACTACACTAGCGGAACTGATTGATTTCGGGCTGGTATTGGTAGTTCCCTTGCTGAAGGCGTTCTCGTAGCGAGTGCTGATCGAGGTTGTGGGTGAGACAGAGGTCTTCGAGGGATTTGGCATTGTTGCGGAGCTCGGTGTTGATGAGACCGACGAGAAGGTGTGGGTCCATGGTTTGGAAGGTCGACAGCTTCACAGTGGGATGGTCTTAGGAGCGCGGCTGGGTCTTGTCAGGCTTAAATATCGGTTACTGATCGACACGAAAGAACGAGCGTGTGGGATTGAATTGCGTGGGAGTGAGGATGAAGCGATTGGGGTTCTCGGAATCGACATCTGCTTCAAGGACGGAGGGGTCGGCAAAGTCCAAGGTGGAAGAGTAGAGGACTTGTTTGTCGAAGGCTGGCTTGTCGAGTTCGATGAAGAAGTTTGCGCCCTCGAAGCCTGATGCAATGATTTCAAATTTCTCGGTAGCGACGACGGGGAGGGTGAATGCGATATTGTCGATGCCAGCGGCAGAGGTGGCGGTAATGACGAGGCTGGTGAGGTCGGACCAGTTCAGAATGCGGAGAGTGGGGTTGTGGAGATTCGGGTATGAGGTGGAGAGAGTCGAGCCTTCAGTGGTCTCGGCGGTGAGGGTGATATCGGTGGTGGAGGCGAAGGTGAAGGGGCCGAGGCCGAGTTCGATAGACTGGAGTGAGAAGAAGGGTGCGGTCTCGGGAATGATGGTGATGGAGGTGGGTTCGAAGCCTTCGTTACCGGCAAATCCCAGGTAATCCGAGTTGAAGGAATTGTTGGCGAGACTCGTTTCGATGTCGATGATCTCGTGGTTTGGTGTTGAGGCAGAAATGATGAGGCCTTGGTCAAAAAAGGTGGTGGTGAGTTGAGGTGGTGGGGTGTGGGTGAAGGTGATGATTTCTGATGTGAGGGTGTTGCCAAGAGTCGAAAGCGCGAAGGCGGTCAGTGTTGTTTGGGAAAACAGTTTCATAAGTCAGTCGGAAGCTGACCTACGATAATGCCAGTAGATTTGGTGTGTTCAATCTCTTTCGGTTAATTAGAAAAACATAAATTGTTGTATTTCAATTGTTTGTTCTTTCTAAAGTCTGAGCGCTTCGGGAGAAGGAATTTTGGTTAGGCTTGATGAGGTAACTTGAGAAAAAGTATCAAAGAGACTGAGAAAAGCTCATTAGAGTATCCGTGTCAGGATAGAACAGAGAGATTAGAGGCCTGCACCAGATTTGATGGTATCAGGGATTTCGGTGATGGGACGGATTTTGATGTCTTTATACCACAGCTCGGCGCCTTCGGATTGGAGTTGGATTTTTCCGGAGGTGAGAGGCTGCCAGCCCTTGCCTTGATTGACGGTAGGATCGAGGACGACCATGTTGACGGTTCCGTTGACAAGGTGGATGTTGGTGTTTCCGAGGCAGTAGATTTCGACGGTGTTCCATTCTCCGTTTGGTTTTTCGGTATCAACGGATTTCCACGCGCGGCCAACTTGGATTCCTTTTTCGTAGGCGATGATCATGGGCCAAGCGCCAGGTTTGAAGTGATACTTCTCTCCGATGAGTTCTACGGGGATGTCGGCGCGGACACGGCCGAGACCGATGAAGTCACCGGTGTCGCCTTCCATGATTTCGCATTCGAGGCAGGTCATCCAGACTTTCCAGAAATCGGTGTAGTCGCCGACGCTGTGGTAAAGGAGGCCGGAATTGCGTTTGGCGTTGAGGCGAGGTTTCCAGCGCTTTTCGCCCCACTTGAATTGGAGGGAGAGGTGGTAGTTTTCGAAGGATTCCTTGGTGACAATGCCGGCGTAGATTTCTCCGGTGATGTAGAGGAGGTCCTCATCGCCTTCTTTTTGCATCTGGAAGACGTTTTTCGGGTCTTTGTTGAGGCCGATGGGTGTGCCTTTGCGGACGTCCTCGAACTGAGGGGTTCCTTCGGGGAGTCCTTCGACGCTGGTGTGGGGGACACCCATGAAGATATCCCAGTGGGAGAGTTCGGGGTTGAGGAGAGTTTTCCAGCCTCCTTGTTCGTCAGCGGAGAGGGAGGAGAGAGTGAGAATGAGAAAGGCAGCTGTTTTGTGCATGAGGCAGAGAATAATGAAAGTGGATGAGATGTCTTTCATTTTGTTGAGAGCGTCAGAAGAGAAAGGTCGTTCAATGGTCACGTAACGGTGACGGAATGGTCATCCAGAGCTGAGAGATTGGTCTCATGATGAGTGTGACGATCCAGATTGGAGTTTGCCTTGGGTATGTGATTCTGTTTTTTGGAATTTTGTTGGTTGTCGTATTCGGTTGAGATTTGGTTGCGGGAATGAGCTTTGGGGTGAGGGTTGGGGGTGAGTGTTTGGGAGAAGGCATGGGTGGGGAGTCTGGTCGCGGATGCGTTGGCGATGCCGGGGCATTGGTATTATGATCGAGTGGCTTTACGGAGAGATTACGGGGAGTTTGAAGGCTATCAGGCGCCGCGAAATCCTCATCCGGATTCGATCTTTTGGCGATCGAGGTATGAGCCTTTGAATGAGCGGGGAGATATTTTGCGGGAGCAGGCGGAGTTTTGGGGGCCGGCAGGTCGAGGGGTGCATTATCACCAGTTTTTGCAGGCGGGGGAGAATACCTTGAACCATCGGCTTGGGGCGGAACTGGTGAGGTGGGTTCGGGAACGAGGAGGTTATGAACCGGATGCGTGGCTGGAGCGTTACGTCGAGGTGATGTTGGAGCCTGGATGGCATCGGGATACTTATTTGGAGGAATGCCACCGAGGATTTTTTGAGAAGTATGCGCAAGGCAAGCCGCTGAGAAAGTGTTCGATTCGAGATGAACACATCGGTGGTTTGGCGCAGGTTCCAGCGTTGTGTTTTGCCTTGGAGGGGTTGGAAAGGGAGGAGCTACGGATGGCAGTGAAGGAGCATGTGGGATTGACGCATGCGCACGCGAACGTGATTCGGGCCGCAGATACTTGGGTGCGGGTAGTTTGGGGAATATGCGAGGGACTGGAGTTGCGAGAAGCCGTGACGAGAGAGGCGGGAGATTGGATTTCGGGAACGAAGGCAAGCAAATGGATGGCACAGCCGGATGAGGTGGTGGTTGGGCAACGATTCAGTCCGGCTTGTTATATTGCGGAGGCGATGCCGGCGGCGCTGTATTTGAGTTGGAAGTATGCGGAAGGCTTTGATGCGGGGATCCGAGCCAATGCACAAGTCGGAGGAGACAGTTGTCACCGGGGAGCGGTGGTTGGTGGTTTCTTGGGGGCGGCCAATGGTGTCGGGGCGCAATGGTGGGAGGGGTTGTTGGAGTGGGATAATTTGGAGAGAGCGACACAGAGTGAGTGAAAAAGAGTAGACTCGTAGTGGGCTCGGCTGATTGATTTTACCAATCGAGTCGAATTCTGAGGAAACCCTTGCCGTCTTCGTTTGGACCGACGAATTGGAAGGTGCCCTATTCGTATCCAGCTGGTGGAGCCGGAAGGCCTGATGGGTTGCTGATATCGATGGCGAAGTCTTCCCAAGTGACGAGGTCGAGAGAGCTTTCACCGTTGTAAAGAATGTCGTCGGCAAGATAGGTTTGTGGCAGTTGTTGTTTACCACCGGCTCGGCGGAGGTAGGTGAGAGTGAAGCCGTCTTGTGGAGATTGCGAAGCACGAAGCTCGGGAAGGCTCGATGCGGAGTTGGCCAAGGAGCCAAGGGCGAATTCGACGATGTTCGCGTGGCCGTCGGAATCGAAATCATTGAGCTCGTCGGCATCGGTTCCAAAGATTCCCAAACCGAGGATATAGAGGTCGTATGGGCTGGCGCTCGCTATGGTGGTATTTTGGTCGTAGCCATCTCCGAAACCTCCCGCGAAGATGGCATTGCTCGTCTTCTGCTGGAAGCTTGCGACGTTGTAACCATCACCGGAACCACCAGCAAAGATGAAGTTGTTGACCTCTTGAATCAATGAGTCGGAGGCATAGCCGTCCCCTGGGCCTCCGGCGAAGATGAGATTGGAGGTCGGTTGCTCGAATCCCGCCCAGTCGAATCCATCGCCAAGGCCGCCATCGAAGATGGCGTTGTTTGTCTGTCCGGAGAGGATTCCGGATAAGAGAGAGAGTATCCAAAGAGCAATTGCACCTTGGATTCTTTTCAAGCTGGAGTGCTTAGCCATTGAAATCAAGAAGTCGGTTTCTCGTGGCTTAGAATCCTGTACGACCCAGCCTAGCCCCGACTTCAGAGAGCCGAGTATCGACACTAAAGTTAGCGAGCTCTCTATTGGAAATTTCTTGTCGGGAGGATATGCTTAAGAAGCTGCCCCCGCGAAGCCCAAGACCGTCGCCATAATCGGAACTGGAAGCCGAGTCTTCTGGCCAACTTGCGACGGTGCCTACTCCAGAAGACGAGATAATTCCGTTTCCATGAAAAGCCCCGCCAAAGGCCCTTCCTTCTGGGTGCCCGACTGAAACGGTGATTTCCCAGAGATTGCCACTGAGTTCCATGACTCCGTAGTAGCTTCCGCCAGTTGTGACACGGGTGGGGTTTGGAGCAGAGCTTGCGAAGATTCCGCTCCGAAACGGGTGGTCGAATGTAGCCATATTCGTATCGCTGTACAAGGCATTGCCGGTCTGGCCTCCACCGCCATTTTGAATCGACTCGCTGGGGGTGCCGGCATTGGCAAGGGAGTAGCCTTGATCAAAAACGAACGGAGTGCCCGAGGCAAACTCGTTGGGAACGGCCGCGATAGATCCGCGAGAGGCTTTTTCGTATTCCAACTCGGACACGGGTCGCAGACCTGTCCAGTCGGCATAGGCTGCAACATCTTCCCATTCCAAGTAATTGCACGGTCGGTCGGGAGTGCTGGTTTGATAGATGAATGGGGCAGAGCCGTTGTTGGTGATATTGTGGTCAAACGGCTTGATTGGGGAAGCGATTGTTCGCGGCAGTTGTGCCGAGCCGGTTCAGAAAGTCAGCGTATTGCTCCTGAGTGATCTCATACTTCATGATGTAAAAGTCATTGAAGCCCTTGGGAAATGAGCTGGGCAGCTTACTCAGCTTTCGGTCGCTTCGTAACCCGCGTCTTGGACGGCTTCGATGAGGTCTTGAGCGGTGGTTTTGTTAGAACAAGCGGAGATGGTGGCGGTGTCCGGCAAAGAGACACTGACTGAGATTACTCCTGCTACTTTCGTGAGTGCATCCTGCACCCTTTTTGAGCATTTGGCTCAGGTCATGCCGGAGATGGTGAGCCGGTAGGTCTTTTCCTCTGCGGCGGGAAGCTGATAGTAAAGAGCGGTGGAGAATGAAGGTTGGAGTGACGAGAGTGAGAGGAGGGTGATGATGGTGAAAATCATGGGCGAACGTCAGCTGGGAAGAAGAACTTGCAAGTAAAGTTCAGACAGGTTTGGTGAGCTTGAGAGAGTAACTGAGGGGGAAGCGGGGGTGGTTGGGTTTGAAGGTCCAGAGGTCGGGGCCACATTTTTCGAAGTGTTCAGGCCAGGGTTCGAAGCAGATCTGGTCTCGTTCTTGAAAGAGGGTGAGTTGGAAGCCTGCTTCAAGGAGGTTCTGAATGAGGTGTGAGAGTGTGTAATCCCAGCAGTGTGTGGTGAGGGTGCCGGTCTTGGCGTTGCGATCCGCGTAGGTTCCTTCTTCGTTGAAGACGACGGCTTTTTTATTAAATTGGTCGTAGTGAGGAGTGAGGACTTTTTCGCCATCGGGCAGCGTTTTGAAATCGAGGAGGTCGACGTTGGGATGGATTTCCTCGATGTAGAGAACACCGCCCGGTTTCGTTAGTCGAAAGCATTCTCGAGCCCAAGATTTGAGATCGGGAAGCCAGCAGAGGGCGCCGCGTCCCGTGTAGAGAATATCGAATTGCTCGCCGAGGAGGGCGGAAGTCGCTTGAAGGGCATCTCCCACGACAAAGCGGGCAGGTTGGTTGATTTTTTCGGCAAGAGCTTGGGCCTCGGTGATGGCGGCGGGTGAGAAGTCGAGCCCGGTTACATGGGCACCGCGACGTGCCCAGGAGAGAGTGTCGGTGCCGATATGGCATTGGAGGTGGAGGAGGGTCTTGCCGGTGACATCACCGAGTTCTTCGGGTTCCCAGGGATTGAGTTTGCAAGCGCCTTCAAGGAAAGCGGGGATGCGGTAGAACTCGGCCCCAGAACCTTTGGAGTGGATGGGGGCGGCGGTATCCCAGAAACGGAGGTTGTCTTCGATGGCCTGAGACGCGTTTGACATCGGATCCAAGAAGATTGCCGGAGCGGAGATTGAGGCAAGGAAAAGAAGATCGATCAGTTGGTGATGAGTTGGTAGCCGACGACCATCAGTAGGACATCTACGCAGAGGTGACTGAGCCAGCAACCTGCGAGGGTGCCTTGTTTCTGGTATGTGAGGGTCCAGATGAAGCCGCCGATGGCGACGCAGAGAGCGAGGAAGATGGCGAGAGCGGGGGGGAAGAACTGCCATGTGACGACGAGGTGGTGGGCGGCGAAGGCGAGAGCGGCGACGAGGTGGCTGACGGCATTGCCGAGTTTTTGGCGGAGCTTACCGTAGACGAATCCTCGCCAGTAGAATTCTTCGAGGGCGGAGTGGAAGAGGGAAATGAAGACGGCGAAAAGGAGGAAGTGTTTAGCGAAGCCGAGGAGTTCGGCTTTTTCGCGAATGGGTTCGGCTCCGGCGCGTACTATGTCGCCAAGAGGGCTGATCATGAATCCTATACCTGCGGCGACGATGATGAGTCCGGAGGCGAGTCCGACTGCTAGAACGGTGAGCCAGCTTTGCTTGGGCTTCGAGAACAGAAGCTCCTTCCATCCGACGAAACAGAGTGGGTAGACGAGGGTGAAGACTTTTGTGGCGGTGTAAGTGGCTTGTGCGAGAGCGTTTCCGGGGAGCCAGACAAAGTAGAGGAGAGAGCCGAACAATGGCAAGACGAGGGCAGGAAGGAGAAACGGCCATGAGAGGGCAGCGGTGGATTTCGATTGGTCTTGTAACATCGGTTTTATCCTTAGGGCTGTGGGCGCTTTGGAATCATCGAAACGCTCAATGGCAGCATCGACTGAAGCGAGGATTGATGTGGAGGGTTGTGTTTGGTTCAATCCTGTTTGAGAGGAATGAAGAGGGAGAAGGTGTCGCCGTCTTTCTCGCGGATACCGGCGGTCATGACCAGAGGTTTGCCGTTTTCGTGGTAGATGGTGGGGCGTTCGTAGCGCTGGACCTCGATGGTTTTTCCGTCGGTGGTGGTGAAGGATTTGTCGGAGACTTTGTAGTGTTTGGCGCGTACCCAATTGAGGCCATCGAGGGAGGTGATCATGCCCATGTAGCCGAAGGCGTGATAGAGCGAGTAGTAGCGTTTGCGGTCGGCGTCGTACCAGACTTCAGGATCTTCGGAGTTGTAGTCTTTGACGACGGGCTTGGGTTGAATGATCCACGGTCCGAGAGGGTGGTCGGCGAGAGCGACGGCCTGGCTGCGGAGGATGGTTCCCTCGGGCTGGTCGGGTTGGTCGCCACGGATGATCATGAGGTAGCCACCTTCGGGGCGTTTGGTGACGCTGGTGTTGTTGACGATGTTAGCGATGGGGAGGGCGGGGACCACGGCCGGTTGATCGAAGCGTTTCCACGGACCTTCGATTTTGTCTGCGACGGCGACACCGATACGCTGGTTCAGGCGGAGCATCCCCCTGATTTCGCTTTTGTTCCATTTCGAGCGGCGGGCTTCCTCGAGCTGTTCGGGGGTCAGCTTCCTGTCTCCCGAATTGGTGGACATGTAGTAGATGTAGTATTTGCCATCGAACTCGTAGACCTTTGGGCAATGTGCGGTGTAAGCATCCCAGTGGCCTTCGCCGCGTCCGGCGAGAACGACTTCGACATGTTTGTAGGGTCCGGAGGGATTGTCGGAAACCGCCCGTGAGACCACGCCATCGGTGAGCCAGGAGTAGAAGCCGTGTTTACGAGGCATTTGGGAGTAGATGAGGTGGTATTTGCCGTCGTCGCCCTTTACGATTCCAGAGCCCCAGTTGAAGAATTCCTCGTTATAGAAGATGTTATCTTCGCTCACGCCCTTCATGACGGCGGAGAGGTTGAAGTCGTCGGTGTCTTGAGCTTTTAGGAATTGAGGTAGGAGGACCAAGATGAAGATGAGAGATGGTATATGGTTCATTGGATCGCCAGAATTGAAAGCTGCGTAAGAGGTTTCGTCACGAGGATAAATAAAAACCCTCTTGTGCAAGCAAGAGGGTGTGCTTGAGAGCTTTTCTTGAAGCTTGAAGAGTCAGGCTTTTCTTCGGTGAGAGACTCCGAGCAAGATAGCGGCACCAAGAAGAAGAGCGGGCGAGGGTTCGGGGACCGGGACTGCGGTTGTGACGAAGACAACTTCTTCATTTAGTTCACGCCCGCCGGTAGTCGAGTTCCCCCAGATGTTACGACCGAATGCGTTTGTGCCAAGGAAACCTCTCTTTGAGCCCCAGTCGGGCCTGCCGGAGCCCGGATTGAGCCCGCGGTAGAAGTTGGGAGCATGAAATTCGTTAGTGCCCAGGACTGAGGCGATCGGTGAACTTGCAGTAGCAGGGTTGACGGGAAAGAAGGGACTTTGGGGATTGGAGCCGTTGAAGATGGAGGTGACGAGAGATTGAATAGCGGTTGCTTCTGCGGGAAGAAGAGGAGGAGTGGTGCCGTAATTGTCTTGGAAGGTTCCGCGGAAAAAAACGATGTCGAACACTTCTCCGTTGATGTCTACCGAGTTGATCCGTTCGACGTCTGTTGTGCTGCCATTGGTGTAGACGATTGTCGCTCCTGGAATGAGGGTGGACAAGAGCGTGAGGAAGGGGAGCACTACAATTGTTATTTTCCTCCTGATCAATCTTTGCGAAGAACTCGTGCGAGGGCAACTGGTTTTTGATGAGAAGCAGCTTCGGGGAGAAGATGTCTAATTTCTTGGAGTCGGAACTTGTTTGAGAAGTGCTTTGATTTGGGTTTGGTAAGTCTTGCGGTTGCCGCCGTGGTAGGGGCCGGCCATGTGGTTGTGGCGGAGTTCTCCTTTGTGATCGAAGATGAGGTAGTAGGGGACGTATTTGACGGGGGCTTTGGGGAAGTCGGTTTGATACATCACGGTGGCGTTGGTCAGTTTTCTGGACCAGCCGTGCTTTCTGAGGGAGGCGAGTGCGGCCTCTTTCGTGCCGCGTTGGCAGTAGGAGGCGATCAGGCGGAAGGGTTGTCCTTCGAGCTCTTTGGCCAGACCGACCATGCCCGGGGTGAGCTGTTTGCAGCCGATTCATCCGCCCCAGAGGACGAGGAGAGTGACTTTGCCTTTGAGGCCGGCGTGGGTCTTGAGTTTGGGGCCAGCCCAGTGTTTTCCCCATTCGATGTCCTGAGTCGTTCCTTCGACTTTGCGGTTGTCCTGTTGGCCTGCAGAGAGGGTAAGCGACAGGAGAAGGGCGGTGAAAAGGATTCGGAGCATGGCTTGGAAGTTGAACATCACAACCACGCGGGGATTTCGCGGTTGTGATGTTGGTTTGGAAGTTAGTGGGAGGAGCAGCTGCTACAGCTATGACCGACGCCGCTGTGGGTTTTGGTGGCAGTGCCAAATGATGAGTTCGTGCAGGAAGCGAGGGCGACCGTAGCAACAGCGGCAATTGTGATGGTAATGGTTTTGATCATTGATTCAGTTTTTGTGTTTCACGGTGCTGGGGATGGGACGATTGGCGGGCAGTTTTTATTCCCGGAAGAGATGATCTCAGTGTAGGCTTGCTGACGGGAAACCATGGAAACTTATCCGTTGCGACTGAGGCCGGGGCAGGACTTGAAAGGGAGTTTGGATGAGTTGTGCGCGCGGGAAGGATGGTCGGCGGCGGTGGTGTTGATTGGGATTGGGAGCTTAAAGGTAGCGGCGATTCGGTTTGCGGGCGAGGAGGAGGTGAATCTGTTAGAAGGCGATTTGGAGATTGTTTCGCTGAGCGGGACCTTGTCAGTAGATGGGTCGCATTTGCATGTTTCCATGAGTGATGACGAGGGTCGTGTGAAGGGTGGGCACTTGAAAGAAGGTTCGATCGTGAGGACGACAGCGGAGATCGTGGTGGGGATTTTGTCAGAGTGGGAGTTTAGGCGGGAAGTGGATGGGGAGACGGGGTATTTGGAATTAGAGGTGAGGAAGAGGTCGGTCTAAATAGGTGAGATTAAGGTTTTTTGCCACAAAAACCACTAGAGGCACCAGAGACACAGAAGGAAGGTAATTTGAATTGCCGAGAAGGTAGTCGGAAGATTCCAAACAACGATTGCTCTCCTAAAAAGTCTCTACAGAATTTAGTCCTTGCCGTATTTGGGAGTGTCTTCGGAAACGACAGTGGGAGAATTTGCCCCTTCGGGTAAGGGATCGACGATGAGAGGTCAGCCCATGCGGCGGTTGCGATCGCGGATTTCCGCAGCGGCACGTTGGCTGGCTTCAGTGATGAGATCCACGAGGGGTTTTTCAGTCTTGGGAACTGGTTCTGAAGAGGAATCGGCCATCGGTGTTTTCATAATGATACCAGTTGTCAACGGCTTGGCAATAGGTGGAAAAGAGTGCCTGACTCCGAGAAAAGCGGCGAAGGATGGTGGGTTCGGGAATGTTATGAGCACCTTTGTAACTCCCTTGTGATTCAAAGCCACAGAAGCCGCACAATTCACAAAATTGAGGTGGCCGATTCTTGTTAGAGTCTGCTTTGCTCGCTGGGATCCCTGCTCTTCAATTATGTGATGAGTGGGTTTTCGCAATTGAGTTTGGGGAAAGCGGAGAAGTCGTGGTCGGCGGTCCAGAGGGTTTTGACTTTGTGATGGAGGCAGATGGCGGCGATGCGGGCGTCGTGGGTTTTGGGGCCTTTGATTTTTGCAGCCTTTGAGAGTTGGGAGAAGGTTTCGAGGTAGCCGGGACCTTCATTGATCATGCGGAGACCGGGGCTGCTTTGCCATGCGGCCATGGCCTTGAGGGCAGTGGTAAGCGGAGTGGGTGGTTGATAAATTTTGGGATGGGTCACGATGGCAATGAACTCGTGATAGGTGGACCAAGTGATGGCCCAATGTTGGCCGGAGTTTGCGAGTTCAGTGAGCTTGGCAAGTGCTTCCTCGTGCCAAGGGGAGTCTTCGCGGTGGGCGTAGACGAGGATGTTGGTGTCTACGGCAATCATGAGTAAATGGCATCACGAATCTGGTCCCAGCTCGCGTTCTCAAATTCGGGAGAAAGGCCTTTCCCTTTGTAGGTGACGGGCTGGACGTCTGATTGCGGCAAGGGTTCTTCCAAGGTAGCGGTTAAGGAACGCTCGATGAGTGCTTTGAGAGTGACCGATTCTTCTTTCGCACGCGCTTTGGCGCGGAGAAGGAGGTTTTCAGATAGTTCTATGGTCGTCTTCATATGGGTAACCATATTTCTAGAAGACTGTGATGTCAATGAGTCTCGTAGAGGAGGGGATAGAACTGCCCCCGAAGACCGGTTGGAGAAAGCGAATGATTACTCCGATTCCTCGGGAGTGCTTGCTTCTGGGTTCTCGTTCTCTGACTCGGTGAGTTCGATACCCATTTTTTGGGCGCGGGTTTTCCAGAGTTTGCGGGCGAATTCCTGCATGTCCTCGCGGGTGTCAATCTCATCGACGATTTCTAGACCAAGAAGGGTTTCGACAACGTCTTCCATGGTCACGAGGCCGCTGACACCGCCGTATTCATCGAGGATAATGGCGAGATGGGTGCGCTCCGCGACAAGGAATTCGAAAGCCTTGGTGAGTTTGGTGTTTTCGGGGAGAGCGGGGCTGTCGCGCCTCAGTTCGTTGAGGAGGAGGTCGAACTTGTCTTGGGCGGCAGCGAGGAGGATGTCGTGCTTGAGCACGAAGCCGGTGATTTCGTCGCGATTGGTTTTGTAAACCGGGACGCGCGAAAAGGGGGACTCATTGTGCTTGTCGAGATAGTGCTGAACGGTGGTGTCCTGAGGCAGAGCGAAGACTACGGTGCGCGGGGTCATGATCTCGTCGAGGGAGATTTCCCCGAGGCGGAGCAGGTTTCCGAGGATGCGGGATTCGCCTTCCTTGAGCTTGCCTTGGCGGGTGCCCAGCTCGGCCATGACCTTGAGTTCGTCGCGGCTGAAGGAGGCTTCGTCGTGATGACCTTTGCTGAAGAGTTCGATGAACCAGACGACGGGAGTCATGAGCTTGGTGAGCCATTCGAGGCAAAAACTGACCCACGGGGCCCAGGCTCGCCAGTAGCGCGCTCCGAGGTTTTTGGGGATGATTTCGGAGGCTATGAGGATGGCGAGGGTCATGAGAGCTCCAGCGAGGGCGTCCCATTTACCACCGCCGAGGGCAGAAACCTGGGCAGCGACTCCCATGGCACCGACGGTGTGGGAGATGGTGTTTAGGGTGAGAATGGAGGTGAGGGGGCGACCAATGCGCTGTTTGAGATCTTCGATGCGAGCTCCGACTTTGGGGCGCTTCTTTTTGAGGTTGGCGATGTAGGGCGTTGTGACGCTAAGGATAACCGCTTCCCAAACTGAGCAGAAAAACGAAACCCCGATGGCGAGAGTGAAGTAGATGGTAAGAACGGTCCACGAGCCGGTGGCATCGGCATCGAGGTTAGGAGGGGCGATGGCCGCCACTTCGCAGAAAAACATTATTGGGATGACTGTGGTGAGAATTGGAAAGCCTTCAAGTCGAAAGGAGTTGTGCTGACTTTGTCTGCAGGAAGCCCAAAAGCGCCGACATCCGAGGTCGGACTCCGATGGAATTTGTCCTGCTAGTTACGAAAGGGGTGGGCATCGCGCGAAGGCGCAAAGATCGCGAAGGTGAAATAGGTTTGTTTAGAATTTTGCATCGCGGACGGCTAGGACAGAGACTGGAGAGTCTTGCATCAGGCGTTCGGCATTTGTGCCCAGGAAGTGGCTCATGAAGGGGGAGCGTCCGCGTGTGCCCATCACGACCAAATTCGCTTCGGCTTCAGTCACGTAATTGGTGATTGCTGCGGCGGGCAGCCGGGACTCTAGGATGATGGTTTCGTGATCGAGTTGTGAGAGTTCCGTTTGGTGGGGACAGAGGAAGTTGGTCATGGAGTTTTTGATGCGTTCCCGGCATGCTTCTCGATAGCCTTTCTTTGAATCAATTTTGTGTTCCAAGACTTCGCCCCAGATGTCGATGTCGGGAGGATATATGGCGTGCACGATCTGGAGGGAGGAGCCTTCCTTGAGCGCAATTCCGATGGCACGGATGAGAGCGAGAGACGAGGTTGCTGAGAAGTCGGCGCAAACGACGATTTTCCGAAAGTTGCCGCGCTGTTTTCTTCTCAAGACGAGAACATCACAAGGGGAGGAACGCACGCATCGAGAGGCGATCGCGCCCAGCCGACTTTTGTTGGTGTCGTTTGCGGCGATGACGAGGAGGCTAGCGCCGTGCTCCTCGACGCAGCTTTGAATCTCCTTCCCGGGGTGTCCGATTCGAATTTCGATTTTGGGTAGTGTGACGGAGGGGTGTTGTTTGATCCGTTCCTCGAGGCGAGCTGTTCCTTTGGAGATTAGTTTTTGGCTCTCGGGATCTTCGGACGTGGTTTTGCTGCCCCAGGGAGAGCGGGCTTCCTCCAAAACGTTCAAGACGATGACGGGGGCTCCGTTGTGGGCCGATACGTTAAGAGAATGGTGAAGGACGGAAGGGGAGGATTGCGAATAATCGATCGCGGCAATGATGGGTTGGGTTTCTGTCATGGTTTTGTGGGTCTACCGTGACTCTAACCCAACGAGAAAATGAGGCTTCGCATCTCCTGCGAATGAATGAGCACCGCTTGTTGAAATCGCCGAATCGGGTGAGTTGATGGTCCGTCGTGCTGAAGAAGGCGGACGTCTCGGCGAGACGTCCCTACCGAGTTTTAGTAGTCCTATCCTAGTAGTGGAAGCGGCATTGGAAGATGATGAGGTGGCTGTCTTCGATGCGGTAGACGAGGCGGTGTCCGCCGGTGATGCGGCGGGACCACCATCCGGTGAGGTTGGCTTTGAGAGGTTCGGGTTTACCGATGCCGTCGAAGGGGTCGAGGAGAGTCTCCTTGATCAATTGATTGAGACGTTTGAGGACCTTCTTATCGGTTTTTTGCCAGTAGAGGTCGTCGTCCCAAGCGTCTTCGAGCCAGACGAGTTCCATCAGTCTTGCTCTTCTTCAATGAGTTCGTTTTTGACGAAGCGGCCCTCGGCGTAATCTTGGAGGCCTTTTTGGATGCGGGCCTGGTTGTTGGGGGTGGAGAGGAGATGTAGGGTTTCTTCCATGCTTTCGTATTCGTCGAGGGAGAGCATGACGACGGGAGGTTTGCCGGTGCGGGTGATGAGGACGGGGGCACGGCTGTCATCGGCCTCCTGCATCACGCGTGCGAGGTTGTTGCGGGTGTGGGTGTAGGAGTGAGTGGTCATCAAATAGCCAAGATTTTGTTCATGTGCAGAATATTGGCGAATGACGGTTTTCAAGGATTTTCTGGAGGTGTGGGTCATGTGGCTCGCTTTTGCCGACCCCTGGTGGCTTTTGGCTGTGATGGGTGCTGTGAAAATCACGGAGCAATTTCATTGTCGACCCGGTTTCTTATCGCCGGACGGGCTTTATCATTCTTTAAAATACTCAATATAGTTCTTTTAAAAAACCGAAAAAGGTGTTTTAAAGGTTGGGTGGCTGATTTTGAGAAGGCTTTCGAGTTGCTGGGTGAGCTCATGGAAGGTGAGGGGTTTCCTGCACTCAGGCTTGTGGTTTGTGGCGGTTCGGCCTTGCAAGTGGCACAGGTGATTTCGCGGGTCACGAAGGATGTCGATGTCTTGGCACTTCGCGGCGAGGTGGATGGAGAAATTCTCCGGGGGCATCCTCTGCCCGATGATTTGATGGAGCTTTCCCGGCAAGTTGCGCTGGAACTGGCTCTTCCGGAAAACTGGTTGAATTCCCAGACGGCGTTCCTGATGCCGGACTTGAATGAGCTGCCCACGGTCGTGTGGGAGGACTTGCGTGAACAGGACTATGGTTCCCGATTACGAATCAGTTTCGTTGGTCGCAAAGGTCTGATCGTGCTCAAGGTTTTTGCGATCTTTGGGAGAAGCGAGCAACGGGATTTGGATGATTTGCGGGCACTGCGGCCAACGAAGGATGATGTCATGGGCGCGATTCATTGGTTGGAGCGCGGTGAGTTTCTTGTTTTGGAGGACAAACGAATGAAAGACGTGATGGAGGTGGTTGAAGATGAAGACTGAAGTCGAAGACCTGCTTGCCGAAGTCGAGGAGAGTTTGTTGAACCATCTCTGGCAACAGTGGGCGATGTTGGGGAGTGGTGGAGTGGCTTTGGAGGAACGAATCGGATTTGTGATTGATCCGGAAGCCTTGCTTTTGGCGACCCTCCGCTTTGGAACGGGAGATGGACGACTGGTCGGGGAAACTCTTTCCTGGCTGGCTTCTCATGGCGGGATGTTGAGTTTGCAACGAGCGAAGAACTTGCAGCGCAAGACTGAACTGGGGCCTGCGGGTGCCGTTCGAGAAGCGGCGGAATGGATGGAGCAGGCTGGGTTTCGGAATTGGAAGAGTCTCGCCGGGATGGTCAAGGGAGCGGAGGGGAAGGGCCAGAGTTTGGTCTCGCCGGGGTTTCAAGTTCGGGAACATGGTCAGCCGATTCAGTTTCAGCGTGACGAGAATTTTCTTCTGAGGATGCGGATGATCTTCGGGGTCAACGCCAGGCCAGAGGTTTTGACCTGGTTGCTTTGCCGTGGTTCTGGCTACCCTGCACAGATTGCAGAAGAGACGGGTTGGTTGGCGAAATCGGTGCAAACGATTTTGGGGGAATTTGAGCGAGGTGGGATCGTGTCGAGCCGTGGTGAGGGAAGGAAGCGTCTCTTTTCGTTGAATCGTCAGAATGGTTTTTTGGACGGGAAGTTGGGCCGGAAGATGAATTGGCGGATGCAAGGCACGAGATACCTCGGCTGGGTTCATGTGGTCGATGGGCTGAGGGAATTGGCGAGCTCGAAGCAGGCCTCGGCGGAAAGCCGTTCGATTCGAATTCGGCGTAAAATGGGCGCCCTGCAAACCGCTTTTGGAGTGGAGGGAGGGTTCACGGGTTTTGTCGGAGGAGAAAATTTATCAGGGGAGGAAATGGTGCACTTTTTTTTGAAGGAGGTGAAAAGGCAACTCAGAGAGGGCCCGGGATCCGGGCACCGCTAGAGACTTGGTTGCAAGCGTACAGGGTTTCTTCTATGCTTTGATTTTTTCTAACAAAGGATGTCTCCCTGTGGTTAGGTTTCAAAGCGAGGAGCGGGCCTTTTTCACTCACTCGGTGAGCACGGTCTGTAGGCGCTCGATCATCCAGTCGGCGGCTTTTTCGAAGTCGGTGGGGTTGTTGGTGGCGGCCCATTGTTCGGCGGAGTAGATGCCTTGGAAGCCGGATTCCTCGGCGAGTCGGGTGCACTTGTCGAAGTCGAAGGAAGTGTGTTCGTGGGCGGCATTAAACTCCTTGGTTTTGGCGGAGATGAGGTGGGTCTTGGGATAAATCATTTTGAGGGCGGCGTAGATGTCGGTGTCGGCAGGCCAGTTGGCGTAGTCGGCGAGCACGCGGATGTTGGGATCGTCGACGCTGTTGATGAGTTCGAGGAGTTGGTCGGGGTTTGAAGAGAGGCCGCCATGATTTTCGACGAGGAGAATGAGGCCTTTGCTTTTGGCGTAGGTGGTCAGTTCCTTCAGCGATTCGATGCAGGCCGCCTTGTCGCCCTGGCCGGAGTTGACTCGCATGCTGGGAGCTCCGAGGGTTGCGGTGGTGTCGAGCCAGCTCTTGCAGAGGTCCACGCTCTCTTTCCGTTTTTGTGGATCCTTGGCCGCCAGGTTGTAGTTCTCGTCGATCTGGATGTTGATGAGTTGGGTTTTTGCCTGAGAGAGTCTGGTTTTGAGTTCCGCGAGGTAGGCGGGGCTTTGGGATTCGAAGTGCTTGCTCCAGAATTCGACATTGGTGAGCTGGAAGCGATCCGCGAAGTAGGTTGGGACGTCCTTCAAGAGGAGGTCGCCCTTGTCTTCGGAGCTGGTTTGCTGGAAGCGAAACCGAAAGGTGACGGTGCTCAGGGCGATCCGAGCCATTGGGTTGGACGGGCCGGGTTGGGCGACGAGAATTTGCGGGGCGGAGAAGGCGGCTGCAGCTCCCAGTTTGGCAAAGTTGCGTCGGTTCATTGAGAACATTTGCCATGCCGTGTGACACTCTGCAATCCCGCCCTTCCTGTCTTGTGCGTTCTTCTTCCAGGGCCGAGACTCACATGGATAAATTCATGGAAAAGAACTATCCCTAAGTGGTTTCCCATGTGTGTTCGGCTGACTGGGTTTTTATTCTTCTCGCTAGCAAATTATTTTAAATAATGGGAGGTTTGGGGTAGATGAGTGAAACAGCTGGTATAGCAGAGCTTGCTGTTACAGTAGGCAAGGAGATTTTTGAGGTCTTCAAATGGGAGATTACAGGTCCATCTGATCATAGATGGGACTGTGTGGAGAAAGAGAAGCACGCGCCAGGAAAGAAGAAGAGTGTGCACGTCCACCCTTCCGATGCGGTGTTTTTTTATACAGATCCGTATCTTGGAAAGACTGCCTATGTCACCACGGATTTTAAGAGTTACGCGACAAATTCCCTATCGGGTTTTCCTTTCAAGAAAGATATTCTGAGTTTAGTGAATTCGGTTGAATGTGCACATAAGAGCGAAACGTTTCAGGAACTTTATGTCGATGGTAGTAATCCTTGGTTTGTTGAAGGAATGTTGTTTGTTTATAACCATGATGGTGAATACGATAAGGATTTCAGAGGTTCAATGTTGAAAAATGCACCGAAACAAGTGAGTCTTTTAGGTAGGCAAAGAATGTTTGTATTTGGACCTAAAGATATTTGGGACTTTTATTCTATTGCAACCGATTTGGATTCTCGACTTTCGAAAGTAAGAAGAAACGAGGATGTGATATCAGATGGTTTTTTTGTTCCCGATTCGATGACAAAAGTTGTAGGTCCGAAAACAGGGGCTGCAACGCTAGAGATGCTTTCTAGTCCATGGCTTTTTCACGAGATGAGAACAGAAAGTGTTCGCCATGTCTCTGTTTACGTTAGAGAGCTGGAGGATGATAAGGACGAATTCAAATACCTGATTGATGCAATTCTTCAGTATCAGTTACTCTCTCAGTCTAGTAAAATTGTAATTCGTGCTCTGAATGCATCTTCTGAGACGATCAAAGCGATCAATTCAGCCCACTTAGAATATACACAAGAGAGCCACGGAATACTTGATTTTTCGGCCGAAATGTTTGCCAAGCGCATGAAGGGGATTTCCATAAAGAGTTTGCCCATTACGAAGCCTTCTTTCTGTGAACTAGAACTAGCCTCTAGAGATGCCTAAAGGAAAATACGTACATCTTGCCCGTGAGTTCTTCGATGAAGGAGAAATTAACGATATGCTATCCTGTGATCCTCCATTCTCGAAAAGGCGGATTCTAGAGATTGCTCGCAGCAGAGGTGTGTTTTTGTCAAAAGACTTAGGCAAGGACCAGTTAGTTTCAGAGGTTGCTAGGTATTGGTATAGTTGGCCTCAATTCAGGAAGATCTCTTCATATTTGGATAAAGAAGAGTCGGAGGAAAAAAAGACGCCGAAGAGGATTAAGAATAAGGTTAAGTTTTCAGAGGTTGAAGCTGCGATGAATGCGGTAGCATCCGAGCGTAAAGACCGAGAGAGCTACCAGATATCGAAAATCTCGGAAAAAAAAGTCAGGGTTACTGCAAAGTACATCGATCGCGATCCATCTAGGCAAAAAGGTCAGCAAAGAATGGAGCGCACAGTGCGGATAGATGTTGATTTAGGTGATAATCAAACAGAGTTGTTTTTTGGCCGAGATGATCGTTCAACTGAGATTGCAGCAAAGCTAATTAGCTGTATGAGAAAAGGCAGAGACAATCCTGATGAATTGGATGAAGTCGACGTTTCCTTAAGAGGTGTTTCTGACCCAGATTTGCGAACAACATTCTTTACTAATCTTATTAGAGGATTGGATGGCTTCAGGTTAGAGGCAGTTCGTGACGTCAAACTCCATCATCGTATCGGTCCTGATGAGGAAGAGGAGGAGGAGTCCGAGGAGGACGAATTGGTTGAAAGCGACAAACTACAATCTAGAGAAAGGGACGTTGCCGGAAAACTCGAGACGGCATTTTTACATGGGAAAAATATTTTAGAGATTCCGGTCTACGCGGACCTGAAGAAAGACGGTTACTTTATTTGTTTCGCTCGTTGGGAGGTTAGGGAAAAAGGTGGAAAAGGCCGTAAGGTAGTTCTGGAAGCTGGATTCCAAGACCCTGCGATGGGAACCGGCTTTTTCCTCGACGCAAAAATGATTTATGAAGTGGATGAATACGGTGACGATGTCGCAGTTCCCAGAGATACCCGCGCTATTGAAAAAGCGAAATTCAGGCAATTGCTTTCAGAAGCTGCCTTTTCCGCATACGCTGAAATAACAATTGGGGATGAAAGCTAGACGAAAGACTACGGCTTTACGAATTGGGAGAATGTCCCCATCGGCATTTAGAGCCTTTGGTAGGAAGCTAATCGAGGACCCCTACGATGATGAGAAAGAAGTTGGGTTTCGCGTCGAAGCTTCAACCGGAAGTCAAATTGTTGCCCGTTTTTATGAACGAACTGCTAAAAAGATTCGGGTAAGGGATATTGAGGGGAGCGAGAAAATTCACGTCGAATGGAGTGTGGAAGCATTTGACGTTAGAATCCTTCGAGAGGGTAGAACCCTTTTTTTGTTAGATGGTGGTCGTAGCCAAAGGAGTGCTTTGACGAGACTAAGTGAACTGTCAGAGTTTTCGCTCACCTTTGAGGCAATTACACTAAGGCCCGAACAGCTTTGTGCGACGTTAAATGAAAACGGGTACAGTTGCTCATTAAGTTTAGCGCTGGTCGAAGGAATCAGGGCAGGGCGCGATGTCTCAGCAAGGGTTGAAGTCAAGGGAGCAATTAACGCTGAACTCCTCGCCGAACCTAAGATTTTAG
>JBCCZX010000017.1:0-26314 GCA_039186735.1 Verrucomicrobiota bacterium
CCCCCGCGCCCCGCCCCCCGCCGCCGGCTCCCCACCGCCCCGCCCCCCCTCCCCCCCCGCCCCCCCCCCCGCCCGCCCCCCAGTCCGCCCCCGCGTGTGGGGGAGGTGGTGATTTTGTATTGGGCGGAGAATGTGGTGATTGGGTTTTGGCAGGTGGGGAAGATGCTGTTGGGGGGATATGGGCGGGGTGGGGGTGTTGGGTTCGTTGTTTTTGGCGGGGTTTTTCACGCTGCATTATGGGATGTTTTGCTTTGTGCATGGGATTTTTGTGGTGACGTTGACGTCGGGAGGTGGGTTTTCGGGGGTAGGCGGGGGGAGCGAAGCGGAGTTGGGGAGGGTGTTTTTGGAGTGGCCGCGGGAGGGTTGGCTGGCGCTGGGGTCGATGTTTGTGATGCGGGGTTTGGGGGTTTGGCAGGATTTTATTGCGACGGGGAAGTGGAAGACGGCGGAGCCGGGGAAGTTGATGGGGGAGCCGTATGGGCACATTGTGGTGGTGCATGTGGCGATTATCGCGGGAGCGGGGTTGGCGATGGCGTTGGGGGGGGCGTGGCCGTTGTTTGTGTTTATTGTGTTGGGAAAATTTGGGTTGGATTTGGTGTTTTTGGCGAGAAAGGGAGGTGTTAGGTCGCAAAAAGGGGGTAAAGACTAAGTTTTTTCTGCCAAAAGGGAATTTTTCCGACGTATGTGAATGGCAGTGGCGAGACTGATTGTTTTTTTGGGAGTGTTTGGTGGGTTAGTGAGCGCGTGGGCGTTTGATGGTCGGGTGGAGTATGAGAAGCTTTGTGGGGCGTGCCATGCGCCGAATGGGCAGGGTGCGGCGGGGGGGCAGTTTCCGCCTTTGGCAGGGAGTGAGTGGGTGCAGGGTGATGCGGAGCGGATGATTCAGGTGATTCTGCATGGGATGGAGGGGCCGGTGACGGTGAAGGGACGGGAGTATAATTTGGCGATGCCGCCGCAGGGGGCGGCGTTGAAGGATGAGCAGATTTCGGCGATTGCGACTTATGTGCGAAAGGCGTGGGGAAATGCTGAGACGGCGGTTTCGTTGAGCGATGTGCAGAAGGCGCGGGAGCGGACGAAGGGTCGGAGTACGATGTGGACGCAAGAGGAGTTGTTGCAGCGCTGGCCGCTCCCGGAGAAGGGGGGGGCGATCGGGCATTTGGTGGCGTCGCTTTACAAGGGGAAGTTTCTGTCGTTGCCGGACTTCTCGACAATGGACCCGGATGCGGTGGAGGAGGAGGCGAGCGGGGTGATTGATGTGAAGCAAGCGGGGGAGAAGGATTATTTTGCGATGGTGTGGGAGGGGGAGCTGACGTTGAAGAAAGATGGGGCGTATGTGTTTTTTCTGGATTCGGATGATGGTTCGCGGGTGTTGATCAATGGGGAAGAAGTGGTGGCGGTGAAGGGGCAGGGTCCGATGGGACGGGAGGCGAAGGGGCGGATCAAGTTGAAGAAGGGGACGGCGAAGTTGCGGGTGGAGTATTTCGAGGCGAAGGGGGGCGAGGGAATTTCGTTGAAGTGGAAGGTTCCTGGAGAGGAGTATCCGGAGTTTTTATCGGAGACGAAGGGACCGAGAAAGACGGGGCCGCCATCGATTCCGATCGTGGTGCAGGAGGAGGCGCGGATTTACCGGAATTTCATCAAGGGAACTTCGGCGCGGGGAATTGGGGTGGGTTATCCGGGTGGAGTGAATCTTGCGTTTAGTGCGGATAACCTCGGGATTGATATGATGTGGATGGGGAAGTTTATGGATGGGGGGTTGCACTGGTCGAACCGGGGGAAGGGTTTCCAAGCTCCGGCGGGGAGTCGGGTGGCAGGGTTGGGAACGGGGCCGGCCTGGGCGTCGGTGGAGAATCCTGGCAAGTGGCCGAAGGTGATGCAGCCGTGGTTGAAGTCGAAGTTCAAGGGTTATAATTTGGACAAGAAGAAGCGGCCAGCCTTCAAGTATGTGATTGGCGGGGTGCGGGTGAAGGATTCTTCGAAGGAGAGTGGGTCGAAGGAGTTGGTGCGGACCTTGTGTTTGATGGCGGACAAGGAGGGACCGAAGAAGTTGATGATGCGCTTGGCTGGGCCGGGAGCGAAGGCTTTGGGGTCGCATTTGTTTGATCTGGGGAACGGAGTGCAGGTGGAGTTGGCGAAGAGTGCGATCGCGGAGCCGTTGGTGACGCCGCAGGGGGTGTTTTTGAAGTTGCAGGTGAAGAAGGGTGAGGAGCGGATTGGGTTGCGTTATCGTTGGAATTAAGATTCGAGATGAAGGTTGGATTTGTTGTCTGGGTTGGGTTGTTTGGTTCGTTGCTGGGTGATTTTTATACGCGGGAGGAGATTCCTTTGCCTGAGAAAGAGGTGATGGAGATTGGTTCGATTGCGTTGTTGCCGGAGAAGAAGGTGGCGGTATCGACGCGTCGTGGAGATGTGTGGATTTGTGAGGGGGCGTATGGGGAGGATTTGTCGCAGGTGAAGTGGACGAAGTTTGCGGAGGGTCTGCATGAACCCTTCGGGATGTTCTGGCGGGATGGCTGGTTGTGGCTGACGCAGCGTCCGGAGGTGACAAAGATGCGCGATCAAGATGGGGATGGTTGGGCGGATGAGTACGTGACGGTGGCGGCTCCTTGGGGGATCAACGGGGATTATCATGAGTATGCTTTTGGAACGGATCCGGACCGTGAGGGGAATGTGTGGGTGGCCTTGTGTTTGACGGGGTCCGGGGGAGCGGCAGATAATTCGCCGTTTCGAGGTTGGGGATTTCGCATCACGCCGGAAGGGAAAGCGATTCCGACGGTGACGGGGATCCGATCGCCGGGAGGCATTGGATTCAATGCGGAGGGGGACACCTTTTATTGTGATAATCAGGGTTTGTGGAACGGGAGTTCGTCTCTCAAGCACATGCGGGTGGGAGGATTTATGGGGAATCCGACGGGGAATAAGTATTGGAAGTTGCAGGATACGTTGCCGGAGCCGCCGTATCCGGCCAATGAGTCGCGGGTTGAGACGGAGCGGGCGAAGTTTCCGGAGTTGGTGCCGCCGGCGGTGATATTGCCGCATGGTTTGATTGGGCAGTCGCCGACTGGGATTATTCCTGAGGGGACTGGAGGTCAGTTTGGACCATTTGCGGGGCAGACTCTGGTGGGTGAGCAGACGCACTCGCAGGTGCAGCGGGTGTTTTTGGAGAAGGTGAACGGGGTCTATCAGGGTGCGGTGTGGCATTTTCTGGAGGGCTATCGTTCGGGGATTGTGCCGTTGCGTTTGGATGAGGATGGGACGTTGTTTGTGGGGGGCACGAATCGGGGTTGGGCGGCGCGGGGGGGAAAGAACTTTACGTTTGAGCGAACGCGCTGGACGGGGAAGGTGCCGTTTGAAGTGAAGGAGATGAGGTTGACGAAGGAGGGTTGGGAGCTGGTGTTTACGAAGCCAGTGGATGCGGCGACGGCGGGAAATCCCGAGAGCTATGGGATGAAGGCGTGGACGTATATTTATCAGAAGACCTATGGGAGTCCGCAGGTGGATGAGTCGGTGCCGAAGGTGACTGCGGCAGTGGTGTCGGAGGATGGAATGCGGGTGAATTTGGCGGTGGAAGGTCGCGTCAAAGGGCATGTTCATGAGCTGGATTCATCAGGGGTGCGTGGTCGTGGCGGCGAAAGTCTTTGGCATTCGAAGGGTTACTACACTCTCAACGAGTGGCGGGATTGAACCCGTTTCCCGCTTGGAAGGGTTGCCTTGGGCAGTCATGCTTTCGGGGATGAAGGGCCTTTTCTCCGCAGTGTGTGTTGTTGGGTTGGTGTCGTGCTCAAGTTTTGAGGATGAGGCGCCACCGTTAGCGGGTTCGGTGCAGGGAGCGAGTGTAGAGGCTTTGAACTTGTTTCAGAAGGCACAAGGTTTTCAAGCTGCCGGAAAGACGAAGTCGGCAATCAAGACTTACAAGCGGGTAGCAGATCGTTTTCCTGCGGACAAGAACGCGGATGAGGCGCGGTATATGCAGGCTGCTTTGTTAGATGGAGCTGGCGAGTCTTTGGACGCATTTGATGCTTATCAGCAGTTTATCCAGCGCTACCCGGATAGTCCGCGTTACTCGCAGGCTCTGTCACGACAGGAGGCGGTGGCGCATTCGACGGCCGATGGAACGATTGGAACTCAGTTTTTGGGGCTGAAGTCGGATTTGGCGTATAAGACGATTGTGGGGATGTTGGATAAAGTGCGGGATAATGCTCCGAGAGCGGCTTCGGCACCAAAGGCTCAGTTTGCGATTGGGCAGGTGTATGAATCGAAGAAGAAGGTGGCTTTGGCGATTGATGCGTACGAGCGTTTGGTGAGTGATTACGGGACTTCGGGTTTGGCGCCGGAAGCGCAATTCCGGATTGGGGAGATTTTGTTGCGTTCGGCGCGCGATGGGAATCAGGACCAAGCGAATTTGGAGCAGGCGAAGAATGCGTATTCGGATTTGTTGTTGGCGTATCCGAGTTCGGTGTTTGCATCTAAGGCGAAGGAGAGGATTGCGACGATTGGGTCCAAGGATTTGGAGTCGTCGTATAAAATTGCCGAATTTTATCGAAGGAAGGGGCAGATGGCTTCGGCAGCTTTTTATTATCAAGAAGTGATTGATGGTTCGGCACCGGGTGAGTTGAGGAATCAGGCGGCAGCGCAGTTGGCGAAGATTCAGAAGGCATCTTGAGGTGAGGGGGCTCCTGCGAATTGGGTGTTTGTGGCTGGTGGTGGTGCTGGGGATGGGTTGTGCCGGTTATGATTTGGGGGGGCGGAAGCCCCAGCCATTGGTGGAAGTGACGAATTTGCATGTGCCGTTAGCGGAGAATCTGACGCAGATTCCCCGGGCGGGGGCGCGGACGACGAATGTGGTGGTCGATGCGTTGACGCAGGATGGGACTTATCGGGTTTCGTCGCGTTCGCAGGCTGATGCGGTGCTGAGTACGACTTTGCATACGGTGGATTATCGGGCGGTGCGAACGGCACGGGCGAACCGGTTGCGAGCGGAGGAGTTGGAGATGGGAGTGGAGATTCGGTGGAAAGTTGTGGCGGCGGATGATCCGTTGAAGGTGCTGGATTCGGGGAGTTCGTTTGGTCGCACGACAATCTTTGTGGATCCGAATTTACAGACGGCGCGGCAGTCGGGGCTAGGGGATGCTTTGCAGCGGGCGGCGACTTCGTTGGTAGGTCGTTTGGCGGACGGGTTCTGATGCTTTATGTTGTTCCAACCCCGATTGGGAATTTAGGGGATATCACGCTGCGGGCGTTGGAGGTTTTGAAGGATGTGCAGGTGATTGCGTGTGAAGACACGCGACATACGCGGAAGTTGCTCACGCACTTTGAAATCGAGGGGAAAGAGTTGGTGGCCTTGCACGATCACAATGAGGAACGGCAAGCGGAGGTTTTGTTAGAAAGGATCCGCAACGGGGAGGATGTGGCTTTGGTGTCGGATGCAGGGATGCCTTTGGTTTCGGATCCGGGATTTCGGGTGGTGAGAGGGGCACGGGAGCATGGGTTGGAGGTGACGGTGTTGCCAGGAGCATCGGCTCCGGTGACGGCTTTGGTGGCAAGTGGATTGCCGCCGTATCCCCATCGTTTCGGGGGATTTTTGCCGGTGAAGAAGGGTCGGCGGAGGAATGAATTGGAGGCGGCATTGGGAAGGGATGAGACGGCACTGTGGTTTGAGAGTCCGCATCGGATTGGGTCGACCTTGGAAATTTTAGCGGAGTTGAAGCCGGAGCAGTTAGTGGTGGTGGCGCGGGAGTTGACGAAGAAGTTTGAGACTGTGTATCGGGGGACGGCGGCGGAGTTGGCGAAGGAGTTTGAGAAGAAGCCGGCGAGGGGGGAGATGGTGTTGTTGGTTCATGGCGAAGTGAGAAAGGAGCAAGATGGATAGGATTTCTTGTCGCGGAGGCGCTGGGAAGAGGAGGTTTCAATGAGTTGGTTTTGTGAGGTTGGATAGGGTGATTTTTAGGTTTAAGGTCGTGGTATGAAATATATTGAACCGCATGCACACATGGTGAGCCGGACGACGGCAGACTATGAGGCGATTGTGCAGGCGGGTTGCGTGGCGTTGTGTGAGCCGGCGTTTTGGGCGGGGTATGACCGGGCGTCGGTTCAGGGGTTCTACGATTATTACCGTCAGTTGACGGAGTATGAGCCGAAGCGAGCAGCGAAGTTTGGGTTGCCGCATTTTACCTGGCTTTGCATCAATCCCAAGGAGGCGGAGGATGCGGGCTTTGCGCGGGAGGTGATGGCGATTATTCCGGATTTTTTGGATAAGCCGAATGTGTTGGGGATTGGGGAGATTGGTCTGAACAAGAACACGCGGAATGAGTTGGCGATTTTTGAGGAGCATGTGGACTTAGCGAAGAAACATGACTTACCGATTTTGATTCATACCCCGCATCTGGAGGACAAGTTGAAGGGGACGCGGCTGATTTTGGACGCGTTGAAGAATGCGGGAGTGAAGGAAGAGACGGTGATTGTGGATCACGTGGAGGAGCACACTGCGGGAATGGTGCTGGATGCGGGGTTTTGGGCAGGGATGACTTTGTATCCAGAGTCGAAGTGCACGCCTGCGCGGGCGATTGATATTTTGGAGACTTTCGGGATGGAGCGGATTTGGATGAACTCGGCTTGCGACTGGGGAGTGAGTGATCCCTTGGCGGTGATCAAGTGTGCGCTGGAGATGCGGAAGCGACAGCATGCGGCGGAAGTGATCGAGAAGGTGATTTTTGAGAATCCGAAGAGCTTTTTGAGCCAGAGTCCAAGATTTGTGATTTGAGTTTTTTGCCTCGCGCGGAGACGCAAAGACGCGGAGGTTTTTGGACCAAGATGGATAGGATGGATTGGATTTTTGACCACGCGGATTTGGCGCGGATTTTTTTAGTTTAGTTTTTAGTTTTTCAACTCAATGAGGATTTCGAAGTGGCATCATTTGGCTTACTGCACGAATGTGCATCCGGCGGAATCGTGGGAGGAGACGAAGGGAGTGCTGGAGACAGAGGTGTTGAAGGTGCGGGATGGGTTGCGGGAGAAGGGGCATTTGAAGGGGGAATTTGCGATTGGGTTGCGGTTGTCGGCGCGGGCGGCGAGGGAATTGTTAGAGGGGGAGGAATTGAAGCGGTTTCAGAGGTGGTTGGAAGAGAACGGGTGCTATGTTTTTACGATTAATGGATTTCCCTACGGGGATTTTCATGGGACGCGAGTGAAGGAGAACGTGTATCGGCCGGATTGGACGACACGGGAGAGGTTGGATTACACCCTCGATTTGTTTGAGATCATTTCGGTGTTGGCGCCGGTCGATGGAGGTGGCTCAGTGTCGACCTTGCCGGGATCGTTCAAGGAGTTTGAGGCGGATGAGGAGGCGATGATTCAAAATTTGGAGATCTGCGCCTATCGAATCGAGGAGTTGGCGGAAGCGACAGGGAAGGATCTGCATTTGGGACTGGAGCCAGAGCCGTTGGGTCACTTTGAAAATACTAGGGAGACCCTCGAATTTTTTGGACGAATGTTCGCGGCTTGCGAGGATGAGGAGTTGATGCGGCGTCGGGTTGGAGTGAATTACGATTGTTGCCACTTTGCGATTGAGTTCGATGAGTGTCGGGAGTCGCTGGAAAAGTTTCGAGAGGCGGGGATTCGGATTTCGAAAGTGCATTTGTCTTCGGCCTTGGAGTTCGAAGCAGGGTCGGAAACGGAGTTGAGGCAGTTTGAGGAGCCGACGTATCTGCATCAGGTGATTTTGGAGAAGGGTGGAGAGTTGAAGAGGTGGCGGGATGTACCGGATTTTCTGAAGAGCGGGGAATCAGGGAGGGGGCGGTGTCATTTTCATGTGCCGTTGTATGCGGAAGCGGCAGAGCCGTTGGGGACGACGCAAGAGCATGTCCAAGAGATGCTCGATTATTGTATGGAGCGGCCGGAGTTTTGTGGGCACTTTGAGATTGAGACCTACACTTGGGGGGTGTTGCCGGAGGGGTTGCAGACGGATTTAACGGAGATGATCGTGAAGGAATACGAATGGGTGTTTGAGCATTGAAGTGGATTGGTCGATTCAGCGACGGAGAAGGACAAGGGGTCGCCATCGGGATTGAGTGGGGGTTCGTTAGTGTTCTTGATGAGTTGGTTGCGAGACTGGCTGGCGATGGGGAGGGTGGCGAATTTGCCGACAATTGTGAGTAATGTGATGCTCGGTTGTGGGCTGGGGATTTTTGTGCGGAGTTGGGAGTTTGAAATTTGGCGATTGGTGGTGCCGTGTGTGGTGGGGTGTTTGTTGTATTTGGGCGGGTGTTTTCTGAATGATTGGTGGGATTGCAAGTGGGATGCGGTGAATAAACCGGAACGGGCTTTGCCGAGTGGGCGGGTGGCGAGATGGAAGGCGCTGCTGGCTACGGTGTTTTGTTGGGTAGCGGCGGCGGGCTTGTCGGTCTTGCTGGGTTGGGCGGTGTTTGGGGTGGTGGTTGGAGTGATTGGGGTGACGATTGGGTTTACGGTGATTCATCATGCGACGGCGTTGAGTGCGCCGCTGATGGGATTGTGTCGGGGGATGTTGTACGTGATTGGTTTTTTGGGTCAGGAGTGGAGCACGAGTTATGGGACAGGCTGGGTGGGAGGAGCCTCGGAGTGGATGTCGGTGGTGACGAAGGTGATGGGGTTGGGTCCGGAGTTGGGGGGAGACTTGATTTTAAAAACGGAGGCGATTCAGGGGATTGGGATTCCGGCCTTGGGTTTGGTGGCGTTTATCTCGGGCTTGTCGATGTTCATTCGGGCGGAGAATCTGCCGGTGGTGCCGCGGGGGAAGGTGGTGCTTGGAATTGCCTTGATGGCGTTTGCGGCGCTCACGCACACGGTGAGCTGGATGAAATTTTATCCGGGCTTGAGTGTGGGCGCGCTCTTGGTGTTTGTGGCCTTTTTGGTGTGGGGGATTTTGCGGGTGAAGAGTTCGGTGCGGGTGGGGGTGTCGTGGTTGTTGGCGACGGTGGCGTTAGTGGATTTGGTCATGGCTTTGCCGCTTGGGGTGGCGTTTTCGAGGGCACATGGTTCGTTTTCGTTGTTTGAGGGGGCGGTATTTCCACTGGTATCGGTTTTGGCATTTGGGCTGGCTTTGGTTTTGCAGAGAGTGGCACCAGCGACGTAGGGTCGGGGTGTTGTGAGGTTGAGTCAGAGAATTGTCGCTGAAGGGGATTTGGGAGTGCGGAGAGTTATCGCCGCGTTCTCGAAAGAAGTGTGGAATGGATTTGGAAGCGAGATGTGATGGGCGGCGAGCGTTCAGGTGAAGTCCAGAGCGGCGATTCTCGCCGCACTCCAAAGGCTGGAATGGTGCGCGATTGGTTGGCAATGGGGCGAGTGGCGAATTTGCCGACGGTGGTGAGCAATGTGATGCTGGGGTGTGGGTTGGGGATTTATGCGCGGAGTTGGGAGGTTGAGGTCTGGCGCTTGGTGGTGCCGTGTGTGGTGGGGTGTTTGTTGTATTTGGGAGGGTGTTTGTTGAATGATTGGTGGGACCGGAAGTGGGACTCTGAAAAGAAGCCGAATCGACCTCTGCCCAGCGGTCGTGTGAGTGGCGGAAGTGTTCTCGTTTCGAGTGCGATTTGCCTGTTAGGAGGAATGGCTGTGAGCGCTTATCTGAGTTCCTCTGCTTTTTTTGTGGCTGTGGGAATTGCGGTTCTCATTTCTGTCTACACAGCTATTCATAAGAAGACTGCTTGGGGAGTGTTGCCGATGGGGCTGTGCCGAGGGTTCTTGTATTTGTTGGGTTTTCTTTCTCAGGTTCGAACTTCCGATGAATCGGATGAGCTAGGAGTGAACCAGCAGAGTGTTCTTGTCGACGAGATGATTCAGACCATGGATGCTGTTAGTGTTATGGTTCAGGCTACTCAGGTTGCTCCTCTGGTCATTGGCATGCTTTGTTTTGTTGCAGGGTTATCACTGTTCGCTCGTGCTGAGACCGAGTGTATCGTTCCAAGGGCGAACGTCGTTTGTGGGATTGGTTTGATGGCTTTGGTTATTTTTACGCACTCGGTGAATTGGATGCGGCATTTGCCGGTCTGGAATTTGATATCCTTGATACCGTTCGTAGGGGTGTTGGTGTGGGGTATTTTGCGGACGCGGAAGGATGTGGGGGAGAGGGTGTCGTGGCTTTTGGCGACGATTGCTTTGGTTGATTTTGTTGTCGCGTTGCCTTTGGGTATTGCATTGTGGCAGGAAGGCTTCGTGTGGGGTGTCAAAGAGGGCCTTGTTTTTCCTACAGTTTCAATTTTTGCATTCGGATTGGCGCTGGTGTTGCAGCGGGTGGCGCCGGCGACGTGAAAGGTAGGGTCATTTCGATGAAATGACCGGGAGGATTGAGGCGGTCGTTTCATCGAAACGACCCTACCGGTTTTGAAGGAGCCGTGTTGGTGAGTGGGAGGGTTGGGAGGGTGAGGAGGAGTCTCCCCTGCCCGAATTGTGACCAATTCGGCTACGAAGTTGGGGCGAGCGGGTCGCTCGCGTTCCGTTCCATGCCGGTTTTTGGGGTGCGTGTTGGGGCGAAGGCGCGCTAGGTTTCTCGCGGTGTGGTAGGAGGCCACGCGCAACCGTTTTTTGTGATGAAGAATTATCGGACCAGCCCAGCGGATGTGGAGGGGATACCTTCGGGGGTGCCGCACATTATTGGAAACGAGGCGGCGGAGCGGTTTTCGTTTTATGGGATGAAGGGGATTCTGGCGGTGTTCATGGTGCAGTATTTGCATTTGATGAACGAACAGCCGGGGGAGGGAATGAGCGAGGAGGCGGCGTCGGCGAAGTATCATTTGTTCAATATGTTCGTGTATGCGACGCCGTTGATTGGGGCGGTGTTGGCAGATGTGTTTTTTGGGAAGTATCGCACTATCATCTGGTTGTCGGTGGTTTATGTGATGGGGCACGGGGCGCTGGCCTTGATGGGATCGGCGGGCGATGCGGGAACGTGGTTGTTGTGGGGGCTGGCGTTGATTGCGCTGGGATCGGGGGGGATTAAGCCGTGTGTCTCGGCGCATGTGGGGGACCAATTCGGAGCGCGGAATGCCCACTTGTTGCCGAAGATTTTCAATTGGTTTTACTTCTCGATCAATTTGGGAGCGATGATCTCGATCTTGCTCACACCGTGGCTGCTGAAGTGGTATGGGCCGCATTGGGCGTTCGGGGTGCCGGGGGTGTTGATGGCGATTGCGACAGTGGTGTTTTGGATGGGGCGAAAGCGATTTATTCACGTGCCGCCGGGAGGGAAGTCGATTTTGCGGGAGTTGGATGGAGGGGGTTGGAAGGCTTTGGTGAGTTTGGTTCCGCTCTATTTGTTCGTAGCGATGTTTTGGGCGCTGTTTGATCAGACGGGGTCGTCATGGATTTTTCAGGCGCAGGACATGGACCGGAACTTTCTGGGGATCGAGTGGTTGCCGTCGCAGGTGCAGTCCTTGAATTCGCTCTTTGTGCTGACCTTCATTCCGCTCTTTGCTTATGGATTGTATCCTGCGATTTCGAAGGTGTGGAAGCTGAGTTCGTTGCGGAAGATTGGGGTGGGGTTGTTTGTGATGGCGGCGGCGTTTACGTTGGTGGCGGTTACGCAAACGCGGATTGATGCGGGGGAGGCGCCGAACATCGGATGGCAGGTGTTGGCGTATGCTCTTTTGACGGCGTCGGAGGTGATGGTGTCGATTGTGGCTTTGGAGTTTGCTTACACGCAGGCGCCGAAGACGTTGAAGTCGTTTGTGATGTGTTTTTATTTGGGAGCGGTGGCTTTGGGGAATTTGGTGACCGCGGGAATCAATCACTTCATTGAAATTGAGAAGCCAGAGGTGGTGGCGGAGAGTGCGGTGACGAAGGCGGCGTTGGAAGAAGCGGTTCGGAGGGTGGCAGCGGATGGAAGAGGTGTTGAGGTTTCGGATTTGAGGGATGAGTGGGGTGGTCTGTTGCGGACCACGGTTTTGAATTCGAGAACACTGCGGATTTCTTCGGATGGGTCTGATAGGACTGAGAGGACCCAATGGGATGTGGGAGTAGTGTTGACTTGGCCTGAAGACGTGAAGGAAGAAAAGGATTCGTGGTTGAGTGGGTTTGAGCCGGAGAAGGCTTGGTTGGAGGTGCGGAAGGAGAAGTTGGGACTCGTGGAGGTGACGGAAGAGGAGAGCGGTTTGCCGTTTGTGGTGAAGTGGTATGCAGGTGGAGGGACGAAACTGGAGGGGGCGCGGTATTTTTGGTTTTTTGCAGGGCTGATGTTGGTGACGGCGGTGGGGTTCATTCCGTATGCGATGCGGTATCGGGGGGAGATGGTTTTGCAGGATTAGAGTGAGAAATTGGAACCACAGATTGCGCAGATTTTCACAGATGGATGAAGCGGGATTTTGTAGAGCTTGGGTGTGACGGATACGCATTGTCATTTGGGGTCGGGGCGGTTTGGGGATGATGAAGTCGCGGAGGTGGTGGCGCGGGCGCGGGGGGCGGGGGTGTCGCGGATGGTGACGCTAGGGACTGGGGAGGATGATTGGGGGCGGAATGTGGCGATTGCCGAAGAGTTTGAGGAAGTGTTTGCGTGTGTGGGGGTGCATCCGTGTGATGTGCAGGAGAATCGTGATGATTTTGAAGCGGTGCTGCGGCCGTTGTTGGACCATGAGAAGGTGGTGGCGGTGGGGGAGACGGGGTTGGATTATTTTCATTCGGCGCCGGAGGGCTGGTCGGAGGAGGATTACCATGCGCGGCAGCGGGATTTCTTGCGGCGGCATTTCGTATTGGCGCGGGAGGCGGGGTTGAATGTGGTGATTCACACGCGGGATCGGACGGGGACGGGTTCGTTTGATGATGCCTTGGCGATTTACGAGGAGTTTCGTGAGGAGGTGAGAGCGGTGTTTCATTGTTTTCCGGGGCCGTATGCGCAGGCGGCGAAGGTGTTGGCGCTGGGGGGGCTGGTGTCGTTTACGGGGATTGTGACGTTCAAGAATGCGCGGGAGGTGGTGGATGCGGCGCGGAAGGTGCCGTTGGATCGCTTGATGGTGGAGACGGATGCGCCGTATTTGGCGCCAGAACCGAACCGGGGAAAGCGGTGTGAGCCGGCTTTTGTGATGGATACGGCGAGGCGGGTCGCTGAAGAGCGAGGGCTTGAATTGGCAGAACTTGTGGAGGTGATGGAGAAGACTGCGGAAGCGTTCTTCCGGTTTTAGTTTCTGCGGGTTTTTTGGAAGGGAACGGATTGGGTGATGGCGTGGATGAGGGAGTGGAGGGAACCGTTGTTGGCTTCCATGGTGGTGACGAGGTCATCGATGGTGGGGGCATCGTAGTATTCGACGCCACGGCCGAGAGCGTAGGTGAGAAGTTTCTCGGCGAGGCAGCGGTGGAAGTCGGATTTTTTGGTGGTGGCGAGAATTTGTTTGAGTTCATTGACGCCGGCGAATTCTTCGCCGGTGACGAGTTTGCCGGAGGTGTCGATCAGTTTTCCGTTGTGTTCCTTTTCGCGGAAGGTGGCGACGGCGGTGTAGTTTTCGAAGGCGAGGCCGATGGGATCCATGCGGGCGTGGCAGGAGCGGCAGTCGGGGTTTTTGCGGTGTTCGATCATGCGTTCGCGCATGGTGAGATTGGAAGGACGGTGGGGGGTTCGGTCGCCTTTGAGTTCCGGTACGTCGGGGGGTGCCGGGGGAGGGGGAGTGCCGAGGAGGTTGTCGAGGACGAAGAGGCCTCGTTTGACGGGGGAGGTACGGGTGGGGTTTGAGGTCACGACGAGGAAGGTGCCCTGGGTGAGGATGCCGCCGCGGTGGCCTTCGACTTTGCGGAGTTGTTCGCCCTTGATGCCACTTATTTTGTAGTATTTGGCGAGACGTTCGTTGAGGAAGGTGTAGTTGCCGGAAACGAGGTCGATGGCTGGTTTTTGTTCGAGAAGAATGTATTTGAAGAGGGTTTCGGTCTCGCGGCGCATGTCTTCGCGGAGGCGGTTGTTGAAGATGCGGGTTGCGGCGTTGTTCCGCATGCGGAGGATGATGTTGGCGCGGATGTTCATGGTTTCGACGTCGCGTGCTTGAAGCCACTGGCCGGTGAAGTTTTGGACAAAGCGGTTGGCGCGTTTGTCGTTGAGCATGCGGTCAACTTGTTGGGCGAGGTTGGCGCGGAGGGTGTGGTTGTGGGCGTGGGTGAGGAGTTCTTGGTCGGGCATGGACGACCAGAGGAAGTAGGAGAGTCGGGAGGCGAGGGAGTAGGGGTCGAGCTCGAGATAGGGTTCTGGCGAGGAGTGTTCGGCGGGAAATTCTTCGCGGAGGAGGAAGCGGGGGGAGGTGAGGATGGCGGTGCTGGCGGTACGGATGCCGGCTTCGAAGGAGTTGCGGCGATTGGCGGTTTGGTTGGCGATGGTGGTGAGTTGATCGATGAGGTGTTCGGGTGGTGGACGGCGCCAGGCTTGTTCGGCGAAACGGGAGAGGATGCGGCGGGACATGGTGGGCCATTGTTCGCGGTTGGAGGGTTGGAGGTCGCGGGGGATGATGCGAAGGTAGCTTTCGGGATAGTATTTGATTGTCCCGTCGAGAGGTCCGTTGATTTGGAGGGTTTTGACTTCGATGCCGAGTTCGCCTTGGCCGGGCTTGGGAGCTTGTCCGGCGAGGAGTTGCAGGGCGAAGCGGTGGTCGCCTTTTTTGAGGGGGATTTTTTGTTTGATGTGGAGTTTGTCTTTGAAGTCCCAGCCGAGGTTGCGGCGAGCGATTTCTTGGTTGTCGACGATGAGGAGGAGGGTTGCGGTGTTGTCGGAGGCGGTGGAAGAGCCTTTGATGCGGAAGGTGAGGTTGAGTTCGTATTCGCCGTCGAAGGGGATGTGGCGGTTGGCTTCGACGGTTTGTGGTTTCATGAATTCGATGAAGCGTCCGGTTTCGGCGCGGTTGTTTTTGTCGGTGAAGTTGGGACCACGAATGGTGATGGTGGGGAGGGAGGCGGCGTTTTCGGGGAGGGCGCGGTGGATGATGTCGTTGGCGGCTTTGAAGTAGCGTTCGACGAGGAGAGGGGAGAGAGAGAGGACGTCGCCAATGACGTCGAAGCCGTAGCCGGTGTCGTCGGGAGGAAAGAGTTCGTGGGTGGGGTAGTCGAGGGCGAGGAGGTCATTGATGGTGTTGCGGTATTCGACGCGATTGAGGCGGCGAATGGTGACGCGACCGGGGTCGGGGTTGGAGCGGTCGATGCCGAGTTTTTTGGTTTCGAGCCAGGTGAGGAGGTTCTTTTTTTCGCCGTCTTCGAGGGGGTCGCCTTCGGCGGGGGGCATCATACCGGTGCGGACGTTGCGCCAGACGCGTTCCCAGAGGTCGGGTTGTTGGGAGGGGTTGAGGTTTTCGAGGCTGACGCCGCCTTCTTTTTTGCCGTAGCCGTGGCAGTCGAAGCAGTAGAATTCGAGGATTTCTGTGATTTCCTCGTTAGCGGTGAGCGAGGCGGCGAGGAGGAGGCTGAACAGGCAGACCCGCATGGTTTTCTTTACGAGAACTTCGAGGAATTCTTGCCGAGATTCAAGTCTGGCTAGGGAGTGATGGGGATTTGCAGGGAGGCGGTTGTGCCGTTTTCGGATGATTCGAAGGAGATGCGGCCAGTGAGTTTGTCGGCGAAGCGGGCGGAGCGGGTGAGTCCGATTCCGAGGTGTTCGCGGCCTTTGGTGGTGTAAAAGGGGCGGAAGATGTGGGGGAGGATGTCGTCGGGGATGCCGGATCCGTTGTCTTTGATGCTGATGGTGATGTGGCCGTCGGCGGGTTGGCAGAGGAGTTGGAAGGTGGTGACGCCGGGGGCTTCGGCGGCGTTTTGGATGAGTTCGGTGAGGATTTCGGTGAGCCAATCGCTATCGGTATCGAGTTGGAGGCTGGAGGGTGGAGATTTGTCTTCGAAGGTGAGGTTGTGACGAAGGGCGGTTTCACGGGCTAGCTTGCGGGTACTGTCGAGAAAGGATTCGAGGGCGAAGGCGCGTGGATGGGGTTCGTCGGAGGATGCGCAGGCGATGACACGGGCATTGAGTTCTGCGGCTTTCTCTGAGCTTTTGGCGATGATGGCGGCATTTTGGCGGGCTTCTTCGAGGCTTTCAGCATTGATGAGGAGGTTGGCGTAGCCTTGGGTGATGGTGAGGATGTTGTTGTGTTTATGGATAAGGCCGCGCACGAGTTCATTCAGGTAGGCGCTAGAGTCGTCGCCGGGGGGCTTTTTATCCGAGTCCGAGGGCTTGTTGAAGAAGGACAGCATAGAGGCGAGCTCCAGTGAAAGGTCGGGATGTCAGGCGACCTTTGCAAGGTGCCGTTTGACGATGTTGGTCAGCGTTTCGAATTCGTAGGGTTTGCCGAGAACTTCGTCGAAGACGTCGTGTTTTCGGGACGAGCCTTTGATCTCGAGGAGGTCACCTGTTAGGCCGATGATGGGAGGGCATTCGTCGCCGAGGGAGTCGCGGATGATGCGGGTGGCTTGGTCGCCATTGAGGCGCGGCATGCGGATGTCCATGAGGATGAGGTCGGGAGATTCCTCGAAACAGATTTCGATGCCTTCTTGACCGTCGCGAGCTTCGATGGTGGTGAGTTGTTCGCGAATGAGAATGCGTTTGACGATGTCGCGGCTATCCTGATTGTCGTCGACGACGAGAATGAGGCCTTTTTTTGGTGAATTCATTTTGGAGCTTGTTGTTGTGATCCCGAGTCGATGGATCGGTTTTTTGCTGGTTTCGCGGGTAGCTCCTGACCGAAAGGTTGCCGGATTGTGGGGCTGGAATCAAGCTTGCTCTTGTCCACCCGGCCTAGACGGCGGGTAGGTGGAGGTGTCGTTCGACGGTCTCGAGGAGGGTGGTGAATTCGAAGGGTTTGCCGATGACGTCGTCGAAGGCGGAGAGTTTGTTTTCTTTGTCGCGGGCTTCGAGGAGGTCGCCGGTGAGGCCGATGATGGGAGGGGTTTGGGAGCCAAGTTTTTCGCGGATTTTGAGGGTGGCTTCGGGTCCGGAGAGGACGGGCATACGGACGTCCATGAGGATGAGGTGAGGTTGGTGGGTGAGGCAGGATTTGACGGCGTTTTCGCCATCTTCGGCTTCGAGGATTTGGTAGCCTTCGCGGGAGAGGACTTGTCGAACGATGTTGCGGCTTTCGAGGTTGTCGTCGACAACGAGGATGGACGGCTTGGAGGAGGGAAGGGGAGATTGATCGGCTTTTGAGGGTTTTTGGAGGTGGCGCGTATTTTTTGCGGGGATGCGGAAGTGGAAACTGGAGCCTTTGCCGACTTCGCTGTGGACGATGATTTCGCCGTTGATGGATTGGGCGAGAGTGCGGGCGATAGCGAGGCCGAGACCGGTGCCGGGAATGGTGGCGTTTTCGGTATTGGTGGCGCGTTCAAAGGGTTGGAAGATGAGTTCGAGTTCGTGGGCGGGGATGCCGGGTCCGCGGTCGGAGATGGTGAACTCGATCCAGCGTTTGTCTGCCTCGTTGGGTGGGGTGAGTTTGACGGCGTAGCCGACTTCGTCGCGCGAGCAATATTTGAAGGCGTTGGAGAGGAGGTTTGCGACAATTTGGCGAACTTTGGCGGGGTCGGTGTAGACTGAGGAGGGCAGTTCGGGGTCGAAATCGGTTTGGCAGCAGGAGTTCCCGCTGTTGTCGGTGGGTTGAAACATGAGCTCGATATCGCGGTTGATTTGAGCGAGGCTGGCTTCTTCGAAATTGACTTCGATGTGGCTGCGTTCGATGTGAGACATGTCGAGAACGCCATTGATGAGCGAGAGGAGGTGTTTGCCGTTGCGGTTGATGGCTTCGACGTGGCTCATGGAGTCTGCGTCGAGTTGTTCGGCGAGGGCGAGGAGTTGAGAGTAACCGAGGACGGCATTGAGGGGGGTGCGGAGTTCGTGGCTCATGTTGGCAAGGAAGCGGCTTTTGGCCTCGCTGGCGACTTCGGCTTCGTCGCGAGATTCGATGAGTTCGGCTTCCATATCGGTGCGACGGAATTCGGCGCCGGTGCGGGAGGCAAAGGAGTGGAGGAAGAGTTGCTCAATTTCGCAGGGGGCGGGGACTTTGGAGTGGCCAAGCAGGCAGATGTGCCCGCAGGCGGCGCCTTTTTCATCGGGGATGGGGATGCCGAGGTAGCCTTGGACCTCGAGTTCGCCGAGTAGGGAGCAGCAGGGAAACTTTTTCTGAACTTGGAAGGGGTAGCAGAGGATTTGGTTTTGTTTGTAGATTTTGCCGCAGGGAGTTTCGGAGAGGGGGAAGCTGAAGTTGTCGAGGTAGCCTTCTTTTACGCCGAAGACGGAGAGGGTGGTTACGTTTTCTTTGGTCTCGGAGTCGAGGCGGGCGATGAAGCCGAGGTCCATTTGGAAGGATTTGCAGAGGACTTCGACGCAGTAGCGGAAATAGTCTTCGCCGAAGCGAGCGGAGGTTCCGCGGATGGCCTCTTCAAGGAGTTTGAAATCAAAACGTCGATAGTCCATTTTATTAGAATCATTCTAAAATAAAATATAGTGAAGACAAAAGTCCTTTTTTGAAATCTCTGAGTGACTCGTTTTGCGGGGCCAGGAGCTTGTTGAGGCCTTGATCGGTTTGGCCGCTTTTGTGGACAGGAAGGGGTAGCCGGAGAGTTCAGGTGCTGGAGGCCACGAGGTCGTAGCCCCGTTGGTCGGTGATGGTGACGTTGGTGAATTCGCCGACGGGGAGGTCGAGGGGGACGAAGATGCGGCCGTCGATGTCGGGGGCGTCCCACATGGAGCGGGCGATGCCGGGTTCTTCGACGAGGACGCGGAGGGTTTTGCCGAGTTGGCGTCGGTTGACGTGGGTGGCGATTTGGTCGATGGCGGAGGTGAGTTGGCGGTGGCGCTTTTTGATGGTCATGTGGTGGAGGTGGCCATCGTGTTTGTAGGCGCGGGTGCCTTCTTCCTTGGAGTATTGGAAGATGCCGCAGCGTTCGAATTGGAAGTCGGTGATGAATTCTAACAGTTCGTCGTGGTCGGCTTGGGTTTCATTGGGGAAGCCGGTGATGAAGGTGGTGCGGATGGAGAGGTCGGGGATGCCGGCACGCATGCGGTTGAGGAGGTCACGGATGTAGGCTCCGTCGGTTTTGCGATTCATGAGTTTGAGCATGTGGTCGCTGATGTGTTGGAGGGGGATGTCGACGTAGCGGGCGACTTTGGGGCAGTCGGCGATGGCTTGGATGAGTTCGTCGGACCAGTGGGCGGGGTGGGTGTAGAGGATGCGGATCCAGAAGTCGCCTTCGAGGTCGTTGAGGGCGCGGAGGAGGGAGGCGAGGGAGTCACCGCGGCTACTATCGACGCCGGAGGTGGGGTTGGGGCGTTTGCCTTCCCAGAGGTCCATGCCGAAGTAGGTGGTGTCCTGGGAGATGAGGTTGATTTCTTTGACGCCGGAGTCGATGAGGCCCTGGGCTTCGCGGAGGACGGATTCCTGGGTGCGGGAGCGGTGTTGGCCGCGGATTTTGGGGATGATGCAGAAGGAGCAGGTGTGGTTGCAGCCTTCGGCGATTTTGAGGTAGGCCATGTGGCCGGGGGTGAGGCGGAAGCGAGGGGTCTTGTAGTCGGGGATGTAGCGGGATTTGGGGGTGACGGTGTCGATGGAGGCGTCGTCGTCGTCTTTTTGGAGGGCGTCACGGACGATGGAGGTGACGTTTTCGATTTGGTCGAGGCCGATGAAGGCGTCGACTTCGGGCATGAGGCCGGGGAGTTCTTTTTGGAAGCGTTGGGAGAGGCAGCCGGCGACGAGGATTTTTTGTTTGGTGCGGGCGGGGTCTTTTGAGCGGGCGTTGACGGCTTCGATAATGGTGCCGACGGATTCGTCTTTGGCGACGTCGATGAAGGAGCAGGTGTTGATGATGAGGGCGTCGGCGAGATCGGGATCGGGGATGAGGGTCATGCCGTCATTGCGGAGGTGACCGAGCATGATCTCGGAGTCGATGAGGTTTTTGGCGCAACCGAGAGAGATGAGTCCGACTTGGGTAGGCATGGTGGTTGTTGAAAGAGGTGGTGGCGGGTGAGATTAACCGGAGATGAGTGCTGATGAACGCAGATTTTTCAGGAGGATTGAGAGGGGTGGGTTCGGGAGGGTGGGCTAACAGGGGTGGACAGGATTTACAGGATGGTCTGATGGGGGTGTTAGAATCGTCGGACGACGGTGTCTTTGCGGTAGTCTGGGAGGGTCTCGGGGTAGTCGAGGGTGTAGTGGATGCCGCGGGATTCTTTGCGGCGGATGGCGCAGTCGATGATGAGGGAGGCGGAAGCGACGAGGTTGCGGAGTTCGAGGATGTCGGGGTTGACGCGGTATCCCCAGTAGAAGGAGCGGACTTCGCGGCGGAGGTTGCGGAGGCGGGTGGCGGCGCGTTGTAGGCGGTTGTCGGTGCGGACGATGGAGACGTAGTCTTGCATGGTGCGGCGGAGTTCGTCCCAGTTGTGGTAGATGTTGACGAGTTCGTCGGGGGGGGCGGTGTCGCCGTGTTCCCAGGGGGGGATGGCGGGGGCGGGGAGGGTGTCTTTGCCGGGGGGGTAGAGGCGCATGATTTCTTTGAGGGCGCGGCGGGCCATGACGTTGCCTTCGAGGAGGGAGTTGGAGGCGAGGCGGTTGGCACCGTGGAGGCCGGTGCAGGCGACTTCGCCGATGGCGTAGAGGCCGCGGATGGTGGTTTTGCCTTCGAGGTCGGTGGCGACACCGCCGCATTGGTAGTGGGCGGCGGGGACGACGGGGATGGGGTCTTTGTTGGCGTCGTGGCCGAAGTTGCGGAGGGTTTGGTCGATGAAGGGGAAGCGTTCTTTGAAGCGAGAGCCGAGGGGAAGGGTGTCGAGGTAGACGCAGGGGGCGCCGGTTTTTTTGAGTTCTTGGTCGATGGCGCGGGCGACGATGTCGCGGGGGGCGAGGGAGCCGCGGGGGTCGTAGTCTTTGACGAATTCGTGGCCGGCGGAGTTGATGAGGATGGCACCTTCGCCGCGGACGGCTTCGGAGATGAGGAAGGAGCGGGCTTCGGGTCCGGTGGCGGCGGGGTTGTAGAAGCAGGTGGGGTGGAATTGGACGAATTCCATGTTGGCGATGGTGGCGCCAGCGCGCCAGGCCATGGCGAGGCCGTCACCGGTGGAGGAGTCGGGATTGGTGGTGTAGAGGTAGGTTTTTCCGCAGCCGCCGGTGGCGAGGATGACGCGGTCGGAGCGGAAGAGTTCGACGCGGTTGTTTTTGGTGTCGAGGACGTAGGCGCCGAGGACGCGGTCTTCGGTGGCAGTGCCGAGTTTGGCGGTGGTGATGAGGTCGATGGCGAAGTGGTCCTCGAGGAGGGTGATGTTGGGGGTGTTGCGGGCGGTTTCGACCAGGGAGGTGGCGATTTCGCGGCCGGTGGTGTCTTTTGCGTGGAGGATGCGGCGGGCGGAGTGGCCGCCTTCTTTACCGAGGGAGAATTTGTCGGGGTTGGTGAGGTCGCGGTCGAAATCGGTGCCCCAGCTGACGAGCTCGTCGATGGTTTCGGAGGCTTCGGCGAGGATGGTGCGGGCTGCGATTTCGTTGCAGAGGCCGGCACCGGCGTCAAGGGTGTCGGCGAGGTGTTTGTCGAGGGAGTCGCCGGGGTCGCGGAGGGGTTCGGGGAGGAGAGCGGAGATGCCGCCTTGTGCCCAGGCGGTGTTGGAGTCGAGGAGTTTGCCTTTGGTGAGAACCGTAACTGAGCCGCACTCAGCGGCTTTGATGGCAAAGGAGAGGCCTGCAATTCCGGAACCTAGGACGAGAAAGTCGCTCATCAGCCCCCCAGCAGTCGAAGGGGAGGGCCTGAGAGTCAAGGCGAAGTTCGATTTTTGGGGTGGGAGAGAGACCCAGAATTCCCTTGCATCCGGTGTTTTGAGCGCGTAATCCTCCCGCCCGCCTGAATTTCGGCACTCGAAAATGCGCAGATAGCTCAGTCGGTAGAGCAGTTGGCTTTTAACCAATTGGTCCTGGGTTCGAGTCCCAGTCTGCGTACTTTTTCGTCGAGGATAACGCTATTGAGCGGCCTTCGAGTGGTTAGGTGAGCGTGTCTCGTCTCAAACGAGGCCCTAGGAGCGATTCGGTCGCGAATCCCGATTTCACCCACTCTCTCTCTGGCGGTCTGATGAGAAAATGGCTCGTTGGCAACAGCCGATTCTTTACTCGGCGGTTCTCTCGTTAGGGAGTGACGGTAATTTGGTAGAATTGGCGGGTGCCGAGGGGGTCGAGGAATTGAAGAGTGGAGCCGTCGCCAGTTTGAGGGTTGCCGAGGGAGTGGAAATTGGTGAGGTCGTTGCTGGATGTGAGTTGGTAGAAGCGGCCGGGCTCTGATTTGACGCTGATGATGGCGTTACCATTTTCGAGGTGTATGGAGATGGTGAGGAAGCTGGTGGGGTCGTTGGGGTCAGTGAGGGCGATGAATTCGGCGAGGTTGCTTTGGCCGTCGCCATCGCTGTCGGCATTGGGGTCGCCGCCGGTGGAGGAGCCAAAGTGCTCGAGTTCGTAATCGTCGGACATTCCATCGCCGTCGGAGTCAGTAAACCCGGAGGCACCAGTTACGATGAGAGCTGGCCCGAATTCGGAGGTTTGATTGTTGGGGTTAGTGGCAGTGGCGGTGATGAAAGTGTTGGCTATGAGGTTTGTGGTGGGGGTGAACGTGAAGGAGTTATCGCCGTTGGCGTCGGTGGTGGTGTCGAGGTGACCGAGGAAGGTTTTGCCCTCGCCATTTCCAGAGGGGTCAGCGGCGGTGTTTGCAAAGAATTCGATGCGGTAGGTTTTGGAGGGTTCGGAGTTGAGGGTACCGGTGATCGTGTTGCCGGCGGTGGTGATGAGGGGGAAGTTCTGGTAGTCGCTGTTTCCTTGGTCGCTATCCAGAGGGTCGTTGGGGGTGACGCCGTTTGTGAGGCCGTCGGGGTCGGTGTTGTCGATGCCGAGTCCTCCGTTGGAGTAAATGGAGTTGCCGAGGATGGCGAGGTCGCCGCCAAAGGTAAAGAGGCCTTCGTTGCGGACGCCGTCGAGGGTGTTGTGGGCGATGGTGTTGCCTTCGCCGGGGTTGAGGCCGCCAATCGTGTTGCCGCCGAAGGTTGCTTGGCTGCGGATTCCGTTGCCGCCATTGCCGAGGTTGTGGCCGAGGGAATTGGTGCCGATGAGGTTGGCTTGGACGAAGTTGTCATCGCGGGTGAGGAGGAGGCCGTCGGCGGTGTTTGCGGAGATGGTGTTGCCGGTGATGATGAGGTTGCTGCCGCTAACGACGACTCCGTTGCCTTGGTTGGGGAGGGGGGTGAGGCTGTCTGCGGTGGTGCCGATGAGATTGTCCTGGATGGTCCAGCCGCCGGAGGTCTCGATGCCGTTGCCGGTGTTTCCTGATATGAGGTTTCCGCTTCCAGCTTGTCCAAGGGTGCCGCTGCCGACGAGGTCGACTCCAATGACGTTGGCGGGAGCGTTGGTGGGAATGGTGGTGCCGGTGATGTCGGGGCCGATGGTGTTGCCGAGGATGGTGATGGTGTTGGCAATGATTTCGAGGTTGGGGTTGTTGTTGCCGGAGATGAGGTTGCCTTGGCCTGGCTCGGCTCCGCCAATGGTGGTGTTGTCTGCAAAAAGGCGCAGTCCGCCGCTGACATTGGGGAGGGCGATGGTGCCGGTGCGGTCGGTGCCGATGATGTTGCCTTGGACGAGGTGGTTGTCTCCGGAGAGTTCGAGGCCTTCGTGGAAGGTGCCGTTGCCAGAGATGAGGTTGTCGAGGATTTGGGCGCCGTCGGCATCGAGGTCGATGCCATGGTCTTGGTTGCCAAGGGCGGTGGTGCCAGGGAGGTCAGTGCCGATGATGTTGCCTTGGATGAGGATGTTGGTGGCGCCGGAGGAGCTGCGGATGCCGTTGTCGGCGTTGCCGGAGATGAGGTTGCCGTCGTCGCGGTTGGGTCCGCCGACGGCGATGTTGTTGCCGTTGATAACGATGCCGTCGTCTTGGTTGGGGATGGCGGCGTCGCCGGAGAGGTTGGTGCCGATGAGGTTGCCGAGGATGGTGACATTCTCGGGGTTGGGATCTCCGGTGTTGCGCTCGTTGAGGTGGATGCCGTTGTCAGCGTTACCGGAAATGAGGTTGCTGGCTCCTTCGATTCCGAGTCCGATGAAGGTTTCCCCTAGTAGTTTGTGGATGAGGATTCCGTCTCCTCCGTTGGCCAGGGCGGCGCTGCCGTCGGAGTTCGTGCCAATGAGGTTTCCTGAGACGAAGACGTCATCATCTCCGAGGGCGTTGATGCGTATACCGTGGACGGTATGGCCAGAGATTTGGTTTCCTTCTCCGGGGCGCACTCCGCCGAGGGAGGCTCCTTCGAGGAGAAGAACGCCTTCGCGGAAGGCGACATCGGGGAGGGCGGTTTCGCCGTTGAGGGCGGGTCCGATGGTGTTGGCGTGGGCGAGGGTGTTTTCTCCGAGGCGGAGGTTGGTTTGACGATTTCCAGATATGAGGTTGCCGCGCAGGAGGTTCGGGGAGGAACTGCTGGTGCCTTCGGCATCGACTCCGGCGCGGGTGGTGAGGGAGTCTGTATTGTTGGAGAGGATGATGTCGCCAGAGAGGTTGGTGCCAATCCGGTTGGCGAGGACTTGGTTGCCGAAGCCATCGAGGCTGAGGCCGTTGCGCTCGTTGCCGGAAATGAGGTTGAATTCTCCGTCTTGCTCGCCGCCGATTCGGGAGAGGTTTCCGGCGAAGTCGAGGCCGTCGCTGGCGTTTCCGAGGGCGATGTTGCCCGTGATGTCGGTGCCGATTTTGTTGCCTTGGATGGTGAGGTTGGAGCAACTGCTTTCGACTTCAAGCCCGTCGTCGCCATTGCCGCTGAAGAGGCAGGGTTGCCAGAAGAGGGGGCCGCCGATGGAGGAGTCGGTGACGCGGTTGAGGAAAGCTCCGTCGGTGCCGTTGCCGAGGTCGGTGTCGCCATCGCCATTGAGTCCGAAGATGCAGCCTTCGATGAGCAGGTTGGTGAGGACTTCTCCGGTTGGGGCTTGGACGAAGAGGCCACGGTTGTTGGCTTGGTTGAGGACGAGGCCGCGCAAGCAGACGTCACTGCTCTCGATGCTGAGGGCGTTGGTGAGGCCGGTGCCGTTGATTTCGAAGACGCCAGCTTCGGCGGAGAAGGCATCGATGAGGACGGGTTCGGTGACGGTGGGGAGGTCGGTGACGGGGTTGAGGCTGGGGATGGCAAATCCGGGGATGGTGAAGCCGATGACGTCGCGGTCGGAGGAGAGGTTGGCGTCGAGAAGGGCTTGGCGGAAGGAACCGGCTCCAGAGTCGTTGGTGTTGGTGACGGTGAGGGTGGGGGCGAGGAGTTCGGTGGTGAGGGAGGTGGTGTTGGTTGCGGGAATGAGTTCGGTTTGGGACGAAGTGATACTGGCGATCATTTCGGCGTGGCCGGGATTGGCGCTGCTGGCAACGCCGATGAAGAAGCGGTGGGTCTCGCCGACGTTGAGGTTGGCAAGGTTGGTGGTGATGGTTCCATTGTTGTGCGTGGAGTTGGGGTCTTCGGAGAAGACGAAGAGGAGGTCGGGGGGGAGGGTGATGGTGTGAAGGAGGTTGGTTGCGCTGGAGGGGCCTTGGTTGGTGATGTTGATGGCATAAGGGATGAAAGCGACGCTGGTGAGGGAGGGGTTGGGACCGGATTCGTTGGTGGTGAGGAGGTCGACGCCTTGGTTGGGGGTAAGGTTGAAGGGGGAGGCGTTGTTGGAGGGGTTTGAGTCTTCCGGTGAAGTGAAATTGAAGGTGAAGCTGAGAGGGGTGTCGTCGAGGAGAAGGGCGGTGAGGGTGAGAGTAGCGGTTTCTCCGTTGGGGAGGGTGCCGAGGTTGAGGGTCAGGTCTTGTTCGTTGATGGCGGTGGACCCTTGGGTTGTTGTGAGGCTGAGGGGGTTCAGGTTGGCGGGGAGGGTTTCGGTGAGGCTGATGTTGGTTGCGGGGTCGGGGCCGTTATTGGTGACGGTGAAGGTGAGGGTGATTTGTTGGCCGGCGGCGGGGTTAGTGGGCGACAGGGTTGAGGTGATGGCGAGGTCGGCGGAGGGAGAGGGGTTGGGGGAGTGGGTTTGGCGTTGGGTGAGGTTGCCGAGTTCATCGTAGGTGTAGAAAACATGGGCCCCGTTGGGGTAGGATTCGCTTAGGAGTTGGCCGACCGTGTTGTAGGTGTAGTCGACGGCGTGGATTGAGGTGATTCCTAGTAAAAATAGTGCGATGGTTTTCATGGTTTGAGAGTACGGTGGTTTCCACCGCTTGGCTTTGGTCGCGTTTGCGTGAATCGGCTCTGAGTGAAAATTTAGGGGCGCTTTCGGTAGTGGAGTGGGGCGACAAAACCCCCCCAACCAAACCGGGAGAATTTAGGTTTTGGGGGGGGGTTGTACAATTAGGGGAAAGCGTTGTGGCGGGGGGGGCCCAAGATGGGTGCGGGCAA
>JBCCZX010000018.1:0-25110 GCA_039186735.1 Verrucomicrobiota bacterium
CCATGCCCGCGATCTGGCTCATTTTCATCCTGTTAGCCAGCGCAAGGGCCCACAGTCCGATGAGTTCTCCCGGGAAGGGGTTGGAGAATTTGATTTTGTTGGGGTATCAGCCGTTTGAGAAGTTGCCGGAGGTCTTGGCGACGGGGGATGTGTTGACGGGGGTGCTGGAGGAGGATGCGGGGGTGTTTTCGGTGCCGAGCAAGGTGTTGACGTATTTGTGTGCGCGGAAGCCGATTTTGTTGGCGGTTCCGGAGGTGAATTTGGCGGCGCGAATTATTCGTGAAGAGGAGGCGGGTTTGACGGCGGGGCCTTCGGATGAGGGGGGATATTTGGCGGCGGCGGAAAAACTCTATTCAGACGAGGGGGAGGCCGCTAAGATGGCGACGCGAGCGCGTGAGTATGCGGAGCAGAACTTTGATGTGACTCGGATTGGCGACCGGTTCGAGGTTGTTTTATCGCAATTGACCCCCTGATTTTTGACTGATGGCTTCCCCTTCTGAAGATTCGATGACGGTGGTGTTGGCTGATCCCCGCTGGAATGGTCATCACCCGACTTATTTCTATGAGTTTGTGGGGTCGTTGTTGAGGTTGGGGCACCGGGTGATCGGTTTGTGCCGGTCGCCGGAGGAGCTTGAGGCGGAGGGGGCAAAGATTTGTGAGCGGATGGGTTTGGAGATGGAGGAGTGGTTGCGGGTGGGTCTGTTAGATGATCCGGACAAGGCGTATTTTCGGCCGGGCCAGGATCATGATCCGATGAGTACGGTGGTGCGGTGGCGGTGTTTGAAGCAGGGGATTGAGAAGGTGGAGAAGGAGTCGGGATGGAAGTCGGAGTTTACGTTTTTGCCGTGGCTGGATTCTTACATTCGCTTTCAGCCGTCGACGAGTTTACCGAACATGTTGAAGACGCCCTGGGCGGGGTTGTATTTCCGGAATCATCATTTTGGGAAGAAGACAGGAACGATTCACCGGGCGGCAAAGGGGGATCGGAGTTTGCGGAACGCGAATTGTCTGGCGGTGGGGGTGTTGGATGAGCGTTTCAGTGAGGCGATGGCGGAGGTGACGGGGAAGGAGATTATCCAGTTTCCGGATATTACGAATGAGACTCCTCCGGAGGTGCCGAGTCCGTTTGCGTTGGAGATTTTGAAGAAGGCGGGTTCGCGGAAGATCATCGGGATGGTGAGTTTGGAGAAGCGGAAGGGGTTTTTGACGATGTTGAAAATTGCGGAGGCGGCAGCGGGGAAAGAGGACTGGTATTTTGTGGCGGGAGGGAAGTATGCGGAGGGGACTTGTGATGAGAAGGAGCGGGCTTATGTGGAGTCGATTGTGGAGCGGGTGAAGAGCGGGGAGTTGGATAATGTGCACATTGAGATTCCTGGTGAGCGGGTGAATGATGGAGCGGACTTCAATTCGCTGATCAAGATTTTCGATGTGATTTATGCGGCGTATGAGGATTTTGAGGGGAGTAGCAATGCGTTGACGAAGGGGGCCATTTTCAAGCGCCCGTTGATTGCGACGAAGGGGGAATGTGTGGGGGCGCGGGTGGAGGAGTTTGGGATGGGGTTGACGATGGAGCAGGCGAATATTGTGGAGGGTCGGGAAGCGATTCGGCGGGTGTTGGAGGGGAAGGATTGGGAGGATGAGCCGTTGGCGTTTCGCTACGAGGATTATCATGCGTTGCATGATCGGAAGCGTTTGGATGAGGTCTTGAGCCAGATTTTGGCGAAGGCGAAGACGGGGGAGGCTGTGGGGGTGAGATGAGCGATTGGGCTCGGTCTTATCTTTTTCGGCGGATGAGGAAGAGGGAGGGGGTGAGGAGAAGGAGAGTGGTCGAGGGTTCCGGGATGAAGGTTCCGATGGCAAAGGTGATGGTGTCACCGGTGCCGAGGCCGTAGGCGGAGGGGATGATGAAGGAGACTTTGTCGGCATTGGAGACGCCGAAGAAGGCGATTTGGGATTCGCCGTCGTTGCCGGTGAGGGGATTGAGTTGATTGGTGGTGGGGTTCCAAGTGAGTTCTTGGTCGAAGGCGATGAGTCCGTTGTCGGAGGAGAAGAAGCCGAGGAGGTTGGTTTGTTGGGGGGTATTTGAGTTGAAGGTGTTGATGGAGATTTGGTCGCTTGCGCCGGAGGAGTCGGCGAAGAGTTGGCCGACGGCGAGGATGAGGGGGGAGTTTTTTGGGAGGAGGATGTCGACTTGGTAGCTGGGAGAGCCGCTGGTGGGGAGGTGGCGGATTTCGAAGGTTGAGAGAGAGGCGTTTCCAGTTTGGGAATCAGTGAGGGAGGGGGCGGTGAGCCAGAAGTTGTTGTTGAGGGTTCCGGGGGTGGTGGGGAGGGCGAAGCCGGAATTGGTGGTGAGGTTGAGGGTGGCGACGAAGGTGGCGTCGTCGCTGAGGAGGGTATTCGACGAGGACTCGTAAGCGAGCCAATCGACGGGTACTGAAGGAAAGGCTAGGACGGTGGCGGTCGCGGAGAGTGGAAACAAGCTGCAGGAGAGCGCGAGAAGGGTGAGGGGTTTCACGGAGATTCAGGGTTCGAGATAGGATTCGATGCGGAAGAAGTTCCGGGCAGGTCCGGTGGGTGTTTGTAGATCGAAAATAGAGATGTCGACAGACTCGGAGAGCGGATTGTTGTCATCGTCGCCACGGATGTCGATGAGGGCATTCCAATCGCGGGGATTGATGGGGGACCAGGATTCGGGAGTGAGGTCGGGAGAAGAGAGTGGGCGGAGGCGGGTGTATTCGTGGGAGCCGACGCGGCGGTGAACGGTGAGGGTGGTGGTGGAGAAGTTGGGATGGGAAACGTGTTTGATGTCGATGGGGACGAAGTCTTTGACGAAGGGATTGGTGAGGAAGGTGAATTCGTGGATGTTGAAGCGTTTGTCGTCATCGGGGTCGGCGAGGAAGTTGGTGCGGTCGAGCTCGGCCTGGGTGTCGAAGCGGGAGCCGAAGTTTGCGACGGCCCAAGACCAGTAGAGGTCGTTATCGCGGATGTTGACGATGAGGTTGGCATCGACTTGGGCTCCGTTGGCGGTGGCGGAGACGGGGATGTTGTAGGTGCCGGTGGCGGCGTTGGTGGTGTTCCAGGTGAAGTTGGAGTTGGCGGAATTGCCGATGGGGTCGGCCTCGAGGAAGAGAGAACCGGGGGCGGAAGTGGTGTCGGCGGCGAGGAGGATGGGGTCGCCATCGGGGTCGGAGGCGGAGACGGTCGCGGAAAAGGTTTCGCCTTTGGTCCAGACGATGATGGGGAGGGCGTCGAAGAGGGGGGCTTGGTCGTCGCCGGGGGTGACGGTGATGGAGAGGGTGGTGGAGGTGCTTTCGGCGGGAGTGCCGTTGTCGGTGGCGATGATGTCGACTTCGACGGTGGTGTCGGTGAGGGTGCGTTCGGGGGACCAAGAGAGGAGGCCGGTGGTGGGATCGATGGTCATGCCGGAAGGGGCGGAAGGGGGGAGGGAGTAGGTGAGGGTTTGAGAGGGGGTGTCGAGGTCGGTGGCGGTGGGGGTGACGAGGAGGAGGCCGAGGGCGGGGATGGTTTGAGGGGGGATGGGGTTGATGATGGGAGGCGTGTTGTTCTCGTTGATGGTGAGGTCGAAGGAGGCGGTTGAGGATTCGAAGGGATCAGAGACGGTGACTTCGATGGGGATGGTGCGGTTTCCGTCGTTTTCGGTGGTGGTCCAGATGAGGTCGCCGGTGATTTCGTTGATGATGAGACCATTTGCGGGTGAGGAGACGGAGTAGCGGAGAGCGGAGTCGGGGCCATCAGGATCGGTGGCGGTGATGGTGAGGAAGAAGGTTTGGCCTTCGGAGGCGATTTGTGGATCGATGGGGTCGATGGTGGGTGGTTGGTTGGAGATGGTGATGGAAGTGGAGGTGTCGGGGGAGGAGGGTGGTGATTCTTGGTTGCCGGCGAAGTCGGTGGCGACGGAATAGAAGGAGTATGTGTCGCCGGGTTGTCCGGAATAGATGGCGGAGGTTTGGGTGGTGTTTTCGAGCCAGAGCTCGAAGGGGCCGTTGTTGATGGAGACGAAGATGTCGTAGCGAGCGAGGCCGGAGTCCTCATCGGTGCCGGACCACATGACGGGGACGTCGGTGGGGCTATCGGCGGCGAGCATGGTGACCGTGGAGGTGGGGGAGGTGGAATCGGTGCTGGGTGGTTGGGTGAAGTTGAGGGTGTAGGAACCGGTGGAGTCGCAATCGAGGAGGTGGAAGATGTTTTCGTAGACGGGAGGTTGGGTGAGGCCGATGAGGGTTTTGTCGGAGGTCCAGGTGTTTGAGTTGACGGGGATGGAGAGGCCGTCGGAGCGTTGGACGGAGGAGAGAATGAGTCCGTTGGAGGGGTCGGGAATGCGGAGGTAGGTCCAGCCGGAGGGGGCGGTGAAGTTGATGGTGTAGGTGAGCGAGCTACCGTTGGTGGAGGCGGTTTCGAGGAGGGTGACGGGGGCGGTGGTGCCGTCGGAGAGGTGGATGGTGTCGGGGTAGTCGTTGGGGTCGGGGGTGTCGTTGGTGAGGAAGTCGGGTTTGCCGTCGTCTTTGTCGCCGAGGGCGTTGACGAGGCGGATCATTTCGTGGATTTGAACGTCTTGGAGGAGGGAGATGCGGGGGTCGCCGAAGCTGTCGAGGTGTTCAAAGGTGGCGTTGTAGTCGGTGAAGAGACCGAGGATGGGGGAGTTGAGTTGCCAGAGGGCGGTTTTCTTTTCTTCGGGAGCGATGGTGCCGAGAGGGGCGGTGAGAGAGGGGGAGATGGGTTGGTCGTCGACTTGGGCGGAGATGATTTGGAAGGAAGCGGCGAGACCTTTTTCGTTGTCGGAGATGGTGGGTTGGGCGGTGGTGAGGCTGAGGTCATTGGCGGCCCCGGCGCCGAGGTTGCAGACTTGGACGGCGAGGTAGAAGGGTTGGGAGGGTTCGACTTCAGGAGTGAGGGGGTCGTCGGCGATGACGTCACGCTGGTGGAAGAATTTCATGGAGAGGGAATCGTCGGGGCGGACGGTGATGGGGGCGGGTTCGACGGGGATGGTGAAGGGGACGTTGAGTTGGTTGTAGGAAATGGAACCACCTATGGTGTAGGCCGTATCTTCGGTGAGGGCGGCGGAATCGCGGGGGATGAGGGTCCATTGTGCGGAGCCGGTTTGGTTGGCGGGGATGGAGCCGGTGCCGTCGATGGCTTCGAGGTTGGAAAGGCTCGTAACTTGGATATTGAATTGGTCGTTGGCGGGGTTGCCATCGGTGTCGCGGATATCGAGGGAGAAGTTGACGTCGGAGAGGGGGTCATCGGGGAGGTTGTTAGTGAGGTTGAGGGAGGCGCGGAAGACGGAGCGGGTCATGACGGCGTTGGTATCGAGTTGGATGCCAACTTTGGCGCAGACGGCATCGGAGTCGGCAGGGAGGAGGCTGGCGACTTCGGGGTTGGCGAGGATTTGTTCTTCGGGGAGGGCAAAATCGGAGAGGTCGAAGGGGAGGGCTTCGGCGCGGGAGAAGCGTTCTTCGAAGTCGAAGTCGTCGGTGGGAGGTTCGTTGTTTTGAGTGAGGGATTTGTTAGAGCTTGAGTTTTCGGAGGCGGGCGTTGGGGTGGCGGCGGGTTCTGGGAATTCGAAGAGTTTTGCTCTGAATTCGAGAGCCATGAATTTGACGCCACCCGAGAGAATGTCGTCGCCGTTGGGTTGGGTGCGATCGATGACGACTTGGCTGAGTTCGCCACCGAGGGACGCGATGGCTTCGAGTTTGGCAACAACTTTGATTTCGCCGTCGTCCGGGTTTCCGGGAGAGCACCATTTGGCTTGGGCGCCGAGGTTGAATTCGAAGCCGATTTTGCCGCCGATTTTCCCTTCGTAGATTTCGTTGGTGAGGAGGTTGCGGGCTCGGATAGACGCTTCGGCTTTGGAGCCGGCGAAGGTTTTGGTATTGCCGCCGACGTTCACGCAGTAGGAGGTTTCGCCTTTGCAGTTTTTCTCGAATTTGATGGAGACGTCGAAGGTGATTTCGGATTCGACATCAACGAGGCCACCATCGACGCGGGCATCGAGGACTTGCCAGTTGCCGAAGGTGCCGCCGAGGTTGGGTTCGGGGTTTCCGAAGTTGATTTTAGCGGCGAGGGTGCCTTTGATTTCGCCTTCGCCGCTTGTGCCGTAGGAGCCTTTTTCGCAGCAGACGCAGAGTTTGCCGGCGGCGGAGACGGAGAGGGCGGGGTTTTCGAGGCTGATGGGGAGGAAGGAATTGAGTTTGTTCGTGACTTGGCTGAGGAGGTTGGGAAGGCTGAAGCCGGCTTCGCCGCTGGCGCATCCGGTGATGTCGAAGCCGAAGGGGCAGTCGCAGGGGGTGCCGGTGGAGAAGGTGATGGAGGAGAAGTCGTCGGCAAGGGTTTGTTGGATGTCGTTTTCACCGACGAAGGGGATGGTGCCGGCGGCCGGGGCGAAGGTGGAGGGGGAGTTTGTGAAATTGGCGGAGCCGCCCAGAGCGGGGGCTCCGAATGACGAGGATGAGCCGGGGTAGAATGAGCGCGGAGCTGCGGGTGGAGAGTTCTCGGCGATATTGGAAACGATCGTTGCGGCGGGGTTGTTTGAGGTTTGGGGGCAGTTGCCTTTTGCGCCAGAGACGACGAGGGGGACGCCTTTTTGGAGGTTGTTGGGTCCGCAGACGACGTCGTAGCGGACGCGTCCACCCATGCCGCAGGGAACTGCGACGCGGTTGTTGGAATCGTTGGCGGGGGAAAGAGGTTTGCTGGTGGTTTTGGTGGATTTTTCGGACTCGGATTGAGTGGTGGGGAGGGTTTGGATGGAGCCATCGGCGGCGAAGATGCCTTTGCGGATGATTTGGAGGGGGACGAGGATTTTGGTTTGGGCGGGGATTTTTTCGAGGTTTTCGGCGAGGGGAGTGATTTCGTAGAAGGGGTGAGAGGAGAATTCGAAGATGGGGTTTTCGGCGTCGATGAGGCCGTGGTTTTCGATGCAGACTTCGATGGTTTTGGTGTCGTTGAGGTCGATGAGGTCTTCGACATCAAGGGTGGAGGGGGTGACGGTAACGACGGGGGCGGCGACGTTGGCTTCGAAGGTGGTTTCGACGGAGATGCGGTATTGGTCGTTGGCTTCGATTTCTTCGACGGTCCAGTTGTAGGTGACGAGGTTTTTGGAAAGGAAGGCTTGGCGGGAGGTGGTTTGTCCGGCGACGAGGAAGATGTTGTTGCGCCAGCTGGTGTGTTCGGGAGCAAAGACTTCGACGGTATACCAGGCTTCAGTGAGGTTGGAGAAAGAGGCGAGGCCGTCGATTCCTGTTGTGGCTGCGGCGATTTGTTCGGAGGTGACGGGGTCGCGGACGATGACGGTGGCGCCTTCGAGTTTGGGGGCCTCGGGAGTGAAGTAGAAGAATTCGTTGACGACATCGATCTCGAGATCGCCGACGAGGTCGGAGACGGTTTGGAAGGCGAAGGGGAGGAGGAGAGGGGAGCCGGAGGTGGAGGGGTTGATAGCGATGTTGCCAGAGAAGAGAGTGAGGGGGGTGGTGTCCGGAGGGGTGAGAGTGAGGGAGATGGTGGTGGATTCGCCGGGGGCGAGGGAGGGGACGGGGTTGGCGGAGGCGGCTTGAAGCCAGGGGATGCCGGGGAGGGCGAGGTCGATGGGGCCGGTGGCGGCTCCGCCGATATTGGTGAGGGTGAACTCGGGGAGTTTTTGGCCGCCACGGAGGACGGCGCATTCGAGGGAGGGAGGAGAGACGATGAGATTGGCGACGAGGGAGGAAACGGAGATGGTGAGGGGGATGTCGATGGTGACTCCCTGGTCGGTGGAGACGCGGACGACGATGACGCCGGACTGAGCAAATCCGGGGTCGGCGGCGAGGTCGATTTGGAGGTCGAGGGATTGGTTGCCGGGAAGTTCGGTGGAAGAAAGGAGGGGGGTGACGGTGAGGCCGGAGGGGGCGCCGAGAACTTCGGTGGTGAGCCCGGTGAGGGTGATTGAGGAGGGGTTGGTGAGTTGGCCGGTGGTGGAGCTACTTGAGCCTTCGTCGAAGGTGATGGCGGCGGTGGGGAAGTTGGTGGTGTTGAGGGCGAGGATGGAGAAGTTGTCTTGGACGGGGGCGGTGGTGAGACCGGGGTGAGTGGCGCCGATTTGGAAGTCGCCGCCTTCGTTGGGGAGGGGGTTGAAGGTGGTGGAGAAGTTGCCGCTGGTGTCGGTTTGGGCGGTGATGATGCGGGTAGTGGTGTTGCGGGTGAGGTGAATGTGGACGAGAACGCCGGGAGCAGGAGTGTTGTTCGAGAGAGTGGCTGAGCCGGTGAGAGGGATGGGGGTATTGGCGGGGTAGGTGGAGTCGGAGGCAGAGACGGTGGCGGTGTAGGCTGGTTGGATGGTGATGGGGTCTGGAGAGACGAGGATGTTATTGGTTTCGGAGATTTCGGAGGTTTGATTGAAGACGTCGGTGACGAGGATGAGGTAGTAGGTGCCGGGCAGGTTGGGTGCGATGATGTTTTGACTGAAGGGGAGGGAGTTGCCGGGTTCGAGGGGGGTGGAGAATTCGGATTGGGTGAAGAGGGGGTCGAGATTGTCGAGGATTTGGTCGGTGGAGAGGTAGAGACGTTGGGTAATCGTGTTAGAGGTGGGGGCGAGGCCGGAGTTCGAGATTTGGTAGGTGAAGGGGATGTTGGCGGAGGTGTCGATGAGGGTGGGGGCGATGAGATTGGCGGGGGTGAGGTCGGGGAGGGGGGTGTCGATGACGAGGAGGGGGAGCTCGGTGCTGGTGAATCCGTTGGCTACGGCAGAGATGATGATGGATTGGATGCCATCGGCGTCGGCGGGAATGGTGAAGGGGATGAGGACTTCAGAAGAATTCGCGGGGAGAGTGATGGAGTCCGGGAGAGTGATTTCGGAATCGTCGGAAGTTGCGAGTGAGACTTCTGTGTCGGTGAGGACATTGCCGGCGGCGTTGCTCAAGACGAGTTGCCCCGAGGTTCCTTCGAGGGCGAAGGGTGAGGGGAAAAAGAGTTCGAGGGAATCGCCTTCGTCATCGCCGAGTTCGAGGCTGGCGGTATTCGAAAGGGCAACGGTGGTGCCGAGGGCGAGTCCGGTGGCGGTGAATTCAGCGGTGCGGGGGCCGTCGACGGTGTCGTTGTCGATGGGGCTGAGGTTGACGGTGATGGAGGCGGCGCTGCTGGGGATGGAGAGATTGGTGGGAGCGGAGATGGCGTTGGGGAGGTTGTTGGTGAGGGAGATGAAGAGGGTTTCGGGGAGGACGGGATCGCGGGTGATGGTTGCTTGGACGGCATTCGAGCCGGCGTTTTCGGCAATGGTCGAGCGGGAGAGGGTGAGAGTGAGGCTGGGCCAATCGTCATCGACGACGATGACGGTTGTTTCGGCGATGGTGGTGCTCGGGTTGGAGCCCGAGATGATGACGTCCTGGGGGGCGTTGAGGCGGCTGTCATTGAGAGCGGTGATGGTGAAGGGAGCGGAAATCTGGCCGGCAGGAATGGTGATGGGGGCGCCGGGGTTGATTTCGCTGGGGCGGCTGGAGGCGAGGGTGATGGTGAGGTCTTCGAACCAGGGTTCGGCGAGAGTGATGGTGCCGTTGAGGGTGGAGTTTTCGGTGATGGAGCTTTCGTCGAGTTCGAGCGTGAAGGAGGTGAGGAGGGTTTGGGTGACGGTGAAGCTGGCGTTGTCGAGGGGGAGTTCCTGACCGGAGGCGTTGACGATGGAGGTGGGGTCGAAGGTGACTTGGTAGATGTCGTTGACGAGGGGGAGGGTGGAGGAGAGGCGAATGGTTTCGCTGGTGGGGTCGAAGGAGGTGACGGTGGTGGGGAGGAGGTCGATTTCGTTGCCATCGGCGAAGGTGCCGTCGCCGCCAGAGGCGAGGAAGGTGGTGAGGGAGGGGGCGAGGTTGGCGGGGAGGGGTTCGACGTCGAGGAGGGGGATGAGGAGGGCTTGGTAGGAGTCAAAGAAGGGGGAGGCGATGACGGGGGGGATAGAATTGTCGATGATGACGCTGGCGGAGAATTCGGTGAGAACGAAGTTGCCGGAGTGACTGGCGTTGGGCGGCAGGTCCATGCGGAGGTTGGTGATCGCGGGGAGGAGGGTGGTGAGGGAATGGGTGTCGGTGGTCGCGAGACCGGAGGTGACGAGGCCGGTTTGGTCGGCGGTGAGGCTTGCGCCGGTGTCGGTAGAGAGGAAGAGGTATTCGGTGATGGGTTGGTAGGTGGTGCCGTTGTCGGTGGAGTAGGAGAGGGTGTAGTTGCGGAGGACGTGGTTGCTTCCCCAGAGCATTTCGAGGGTGAAGGTGTGGGTGCCGGGAGCAGGGTTGGTGACATCCCAGGAGATGGATTGGGGAGAGGACGCCCCGCCGGAGATGGCCCAACCGTTATTTTGAGTTCTGTCGCCGTCGATGGTTTCGGAGGCGAGCCAAGGAGTGCCTGCGCCACCGAAAGTCTGTTCGTAGGTGGCGACAGCATTGGCAAGGACGAGGGGGGTGGGAGGGGTAGGCGGGGGGCTTGAGTCGAAGATGTAGGCGGAGCCGCGGTTGTCGGTGTTGGTTTGGACGTCGTCGTTTGCGGAAGCGGTGGCGAGGATGTCTCCTTGGACGACGAGGGAGGCGCCGAAGCCGTCGATGCCGTCGGATTCGGGAGCGGCGAAGCGATTGGTTTGGGTGAAGTTGTTGTTGCGATCGAAGAGGTAGATGAAGCCGCGGCCGAAGAAGGAGGGGTTGACGCCTGAGTTGCTGAATTTGCTGCCGAAGGGGGCGGAAATGTAGAGCGTCTCGGAATTTATGGCGATGGAATCGCCGAAGCTTGAATTGTTTGTGAGAGAGGGGGAGGGGATTTTGAGGAATTGCCCCCAGTTGTTCTCTCCGCCTTCGTTACGAGAGAAGCAGTAAGCAGCTCCCTGAGTGAAGCCGTTTGCGAAATCGTGTGCGGGGGCGCCGACGACGAGGAGGTCGCCGGAGAGGGCGAGGCCGCGGGAGAAGTAGTCGCGGGAGACGGCGTCAGATGCGATGATTTCTTTCCGCAAGCCCCAGTTGTTGGTTCCGCCGAGGTTGCGTTCGAAGAGGTAGGCGGCACCGGCGTCGGAGATGTTGTTGGGGTGGGCTTGTGGTGAGCCGACGGCGAGGGTATCGCCATCGAGAGCGAGGGTGAGGCCGAAAAGGGCGACAGAAATTTGGGTTGGAGGGAGGAGAACTTTCACTTGGCCCCAGTTGTTGGCCCCGCCTTCGTTTCGTTCGAAGAGGTAGGCCGCTCCTGAGTTGACGTTGTTGATGCGGGCGGAGTCGGAGCCGACGACGAGGAGGTCATTGGCGAGTTCGAGAGAGCGGCCGAAGTTGCCGCCAGCAAGGGGAGTGTTGGCGGCGAGGGTGGTGAGGAGGCCCCAGTTGTCGGGACCTCCGAGGTTGCGTTGGTAGAGGTGAACGGCGCCGGTGAAGTTGACTCCGGGGACGTTGGCGGAGGGATGGCCGACGGCAAGGATGTCATCGGAGAGGGCAACGGCGCGGCCAAAGAGGTCGAAGACTGAGTTGTCGGGTGGAGTGAATTTTTTGACGAAGGACCAGGAGCGGTCGAGGGGGTTGCGCTGGTAGAGATAGACGGCGCCGGCATCTTGTCCGCTGGCGTTGTCTGTTTTTGGGGAGCCGATGGCGAGGAGGTTGTTGTGGTAGTCGAGGTAGGTTCCAAATTCTTCGCTAAAAGGGATGTCGGCGGGCGAGAAATCGGTGACGAGGATGGGGGCGAGGTTGACGGGAAGGGAGAAGCTGGAGGCGAGGCCGTTGGCATCGGTGACGGTTACGAGGAGGGTGGAGGAGCCGGGGGGGAAGTTGTTCGGATCGAAGGTGAAGGTGAGGCCATTGGAGGGGTCGGTGTCGGAGCCGAGGGATTGGCCATCGAGGAAGAATTCGGCGGAGGCGAGGTTGTTGGTAGCGGAGGCGGTTATGGAGATGGTTCCAGGGAGAAGAATGGGATCGGGGAAGGCGGAGTTGTCGAAGGTGAGGGAGGTGATTTCGGGACCATCAAGCAGGCCGAGCGAAGTGTTGGCAGTGGGAGCAAGGGGGGTGCCGACGTGGTCGACGACGGAGGAGGGTTCGAGGGTGACTAAGTAGGTGTCGTTGGGGAGGGGGGTGTCGAGGGTGAGGAGGATGCTGTTCGAGGGGTCGTCGTAGGAGATGGTGGTGAGGGAGGTGATGAGTTCGGTCTCGTTGCCGTCGGAGAAGGTGCCGTCGCCGCCGGAGGCGAGGATGGAGGTGGCGGAGGGGGATTGGGTGGGGGGGAGTGGGCAGTCGTCGGAGAGAGGGATGGCGAGTTCGGAGTTGGTGGTGAAGGTGAGGGTGCCAAGAACGGGAGGGGTGGGGAGGGTGTCGAAGAAGTGGGCGGAGCCTTCGGTATTGAGATTGTTGCCGGGGAGGTTGTCTTCGTCGGCACCGGCGAGGAGGGTGTTGGCGTAGAGGGCGACGGCGTTGCCGAGGGCGGGATGGGCGAAGCGTTCGATTTCGCCCCAGGCGTTGGTGCCGCCTTCGTTCCGGTCGTAGAGGATGACGGTGCCGGTGATGCCGGTGGTGGAGGAGAAGTCTTCGGAGCCGATGGCGAGGCGGTTTCCGTAGAGGGCTACGCTGGTGGAGGTGCTGACGAAGGTGGGAGCGTCGGCTGGGGTGAGGGGAGGGAGTTGAGACCAGCTGTTATTTTGTTTCTCGAAGAGATAGGTGGAGCCGACCGAATTGCGTCCGTTTTGGTCGTCGCGTGGTGCGGCGACGGCGATGGTGTTGCCGAAGACGGAGAGGTCTTCGCCGAACGAGGAGCTGCTCTCGCTGGTGGTGGGGAAGAGATTGTTAGTGGGTTGCCAGGAATTGTTTTGTCGTTCGTAGACGAAGGCGGTTCCGCGGGTCGGGCTTGAGGTGGTGAAGAAGGTGGAGGAGACGGCGAGGGTGTCGGCGTGAAGGTCGAGACCGAATGTGGTGCCGAAGCTTTCGTTGGTTCCTGCGAGAGGGGAGAGGGTGTCGACGAGTCCCCAGTTGTCGGGGCCGCCGTGGTTGCGGTTGAAGAGATAGACTTGTGAATTATCGGCGACGGCGAGGGTGTTGCCGTGGAGGGCGACACGGATGCCGAAGTTGAATTGATTGGTGGGCTGGGGATGGGGGATTTTTTTGAGGAGGGTCCAGTTTTCCGGGGAGCCTGGAGTGGGTTGGTAGAGATAGACGCTGCCGCTGACTGATGACTGGCTGTAGGCGCCGACTGCGATGATGTCGTGCGAGAGGTCGACGGAGTGGCCGAAACTGTCATTGGTGCTAGCGTCGTCGGGGAAGATGAATTGCACTTCTTGCCAGGTGCCGTTTTGGTTTTGAATGATGTAGAGTCCGCGATCGTTCGCGAAGGGAGCGGAGGTGATGGCAGCGAAGTCGCCGTAGATGGCCAGATCGTGGGTGAAGCGACCGCCGTTGATTGGGGGGCTCGAAGTGAGTTGTTGGCTGGTGCAGTTGAAGGCGGCTGGGTTGGTGGCGAAGGCGGCGGGGTCTTCGCTGACGGTGAAGGGGAGGGTGAGGCGGGAAAGGGCGCCGAGGGTGTCGGTGACGTGGACGGAGATGGCGTAGGTGCCTGAGGCGAATGTGGAGACGGGGAAGGGGGCGGAGAGGCCGTTGGACGGATCGGTGTCGGTGTCGATGAGGGTCAGATCGGCTCCGTCCTGAGAGTAGTAGAAGGAGGCGGAGGCGATGCCGTTGGGGGAAGTGGCGGTGGTGCTGAGAGTGCCGTCGAGGTGATCGGATTGGGGAAGGGTTTGGGTGTTGAACTGGATGTGGGAGATGGCGGGGGGATTGAAGTCCGGGGTGTTGCCTGAGGTCGTGCTGTTGGCGTCGGGGAGGATTTGGCCGTGGTTGGTTTGGAAGGAGAGGGGGTCGAGGGTGACTTGATAGGCGTCGGCGGGAAGAGGAGACGTGAAGGTGAGAGTGAGGGTTTGGTTGGTGGGATTCCAAGATTGGGTCGCGGTGGAGATGAGTTCGGCGGATTCGTTTCCGTCATTGAAGGTGGCGTCACTGCCGGAGGCGATGAGCGAACTGGCTACGGGGGTTGTCGCGGGGTCGACGCCGTTGGGATCGTTGAGGGTGATTTCGATAGTTGAGTTGTCAGGAAAGTTGAGCGGATTGAGTGAGGGTGGGGGGTCGCTTGAGAAGGCAATTGAGAATTGGCCTTCGCCGCCTTGTGCACTCCGGGCCCATTGGTCGAGGCAGGAGTCGAGTTGGCCATTGAAATCGCCTGGGAGAGTCTCCATGCTGACCTGATATTGAAAATCTGGGTTGCCGCTGAGAGGACGGACGTAGGTGGCGAAGGAGTCGGTGACAGTGGAGCCGTCGCGAGGAGTTTCGGCGGAACGGATAAAGTCAAAATCGGAGCCGAGACTGCTGGAGGAGTTCGCTACGGAAACGGTGGAGCGGGTGAAGTTGTTGCCATTGTTGAAGTGGACGAGGCGGTCCTTGATGGTGACGGAGCGGGGGACGTCTCCGGCGTTTGCGAAGTTGAAGCGGTAACGGAGGAAGGGGCGGGTTCCGTTGAAGCAGACTAAATACGTGGGCCACCAGATGGAGGGGCCGACGCCAGTGCCGTTCTGGCTGGTGATGGCATTGGTGTGGGTGTTTGAGTAAGTGGTGGGGTTCGTTGTATCGAGGGTGTAGGTGAAGTGGCCATCTGCGAAGTCGGTCGCCGACACTTCGATATCAGCAAGAGAAGAGATTGGGGCAAGGCTGAGGGCCAAAGCGAGAGCTGTCTTGGCTGGGAACATGCGTCGAACAGGGTTGGAGTCTCTTGCAGGACAAGAAAAATTCCCGTTTGACTCAAGGCTAAAGTGTGAAGCAAGGGGGTGTTCCGTAGTTCGGAATATTCCGGTTTGTTAGAGATAAGGAATAGTGGAGAACAATTTGAGAGAGGAAGGATGATTCAAGCGTGAGTCGGCTCCATAATTCATGACTTGGCCTGCTTATGCGAGAAGAGACTGGTAGACTTCGAGGTGGGCCTTGGTGACGGGGGCGATGGCGAATTTTGAGACAACTTTTTGGCGGGCGGCTTGGGTGAGTTGATGGTGGCGGGTGGGGTCGGAGAGGATCCACTCGATTCCGTGGGCGAGGTCTTCGGGGTTGAATTTTTCGGCGCGGTGGCCGTTTTCCTGGTGGTCGACAATGTCGCGGAGACCGGAGGTGTCGAAGCAGGCGACGGGGGTGCCGCAGGCCATGGCTTCGGAGGCGGTTTGGCCGAAGGATTCCTGGAGGCTGGGGACGATCATGATGTCGGCGGCGGAGTAGAGGGCGGCGAGGGAGTAGGGGTCGCGGAGGATGCCGAGCCAGTGGGTTTCAAAGGGCATGGGTGGTTCGCCGGGTGCGGGGGCGGACATGCCGAAGACGGCGAGATGGGTGTCGGTCTTGGAGAGGGTGAGGCGGTCGAGGGCTTCGCGGAGTTGGGGGTAGCCCTTGTTTTTGTCGGAGCCGGCGAACATGGCACCGAAAAGGATGAGGGTTTTGTCGAGGGGGAGGTTGAGGAGTTGGCGGGCGGCGGTGCGGTCGAGGGGCTTGAAAAGTTCGGTGTCGAGGCCGTTGGGGATGACGGAGAGGGGGCGATCTTTCCAGAGGTGGGATTTGCGGACTTGGTCGGCCATCCATTGGCTGGGGACGACGGCGTGGATACGAGAGTTGTGGTAGATTTTGGCTTTTTTCTCGGCGACGCGGCGGTCGAGGTCGAGGCCTTTGCGTTCTTTGGGACGGTTGGTGGCGGTGTAGGGTTCGGGGTAGCGGAGGTCGTTTTCGTATTCGTGGTGGAGGGAGCCGCAGACGGGCCAGAGGTCGTGGAAAGTCCAGAGGACGGGGAGGGTGTTTTTTTCTAACAGGGAGAGAGGCATGAAGCCGTTTTGGGCCCAGTGGAGGTGGAGGAGATCGGGGTTTTGGTGGGTGATGGCGGTGGTGAGTTTTTTGTTGGGGAGCCAGGCGAGGGTGCGCCAACCGATGGACGAGGGCGAGGGATCGAGTTTGAGGGGGAGACGGTCGAGATTGCGGCGGAGGGAGTAGGTGAAGTTGTTGTGGAGGGCGATGGTGTGGGGGTCGGAGCCGGTTTTGTCGGCGACGAGCATGGTGGAGTCGATGTTTTTGGCGCGGAGGCCGAGGTGGAGGCGGTAGGCGGCGATGGCGGCACCACCGGAAAGGTCGTGAGTGGAGAGTTTGAGGATTTTCATGACCAGGAGCGGTAGGTTTCGTGGGCGGTTTGTTCGATGAAGTCGGAGAGGGTGCCGTTGGCAAAGCGTTCGAAGACGCCGGCTTGGGAGGTGTGTTTGGAGAGGGAGGCGAGGCGTTTGTCGTGGTGGGGAGAGGCGTCGAGGAGGGTGTGGGCGGGGTCGTCCTGGTTGAGGATGCCGGGGAGGGGGTGTTGGGGATTCCAGGCGTTGAAGGTGGTGAGGTGGAGGGATGTTTTGGAGCGGGCGAGTTTGCGGGCGAGACGGTGGAGGGTGAGGTGGGCGGGGTGCCAGTATTCGCCGGAGGAGCCGTGAGTGAGGAGTTGGTGAGTTTCGGTTTGTTCGAGGTGGCGGGAGATTTCGGAAGCGAGCTCGTAGGGATCGTGTTCGGGGGCGGAGAGTTGGCCGTTTTGTATGGGGGGGTCGGCGTAGTCGAGGAAGCGGAGGGAGGTGACGCCGAGGGCTTGGGCGGCGGCTTTCATTTCGGTTTCGCGAGCGGGGCCGAGGGGTTCGGATTCGGGGAGGGGTCCGTGTTCGCCGCCTTCGCCACGGGTGAAGCAGAGGAGGTGGGTGGGGATGTTTTTGGAGAGGAGGTGGCAGATGAGGCCGGAGCAGAAGACTTCGTCGTCGGGGTGGGCGATGAGGACGAGGGTGGGTTTTTCGAGGGCGGTGAGGGGACGAGTGCGCGCGGGGGTGAGGACGCGCCGGACGGGGCGAGTCAGCTTGCGGAGGGCGCGTTTGAGTTTCGTGTTCAGGAGGCGATGGTGGCTTCGAGGTAGAGGGATTCGGGTTTGCGTTCGACGCCTTGTTCGTTGGTGTCGAAGTGGAAGGAAGCGAAGTCGGGAATGCGGCTTTCGGTGGCGGAGCATTTGCGGACGTCGGCGAAGCCGGCGGCAGTGAGGTCGCGGGTGAGGGAGTATTGGTCGTAGACGCGGTGTTGGACTTCGCCGGAGAAGCGGCGGAAGAGGCCGGTTTTGTAGGCTTGGGCGGCGTCGGAGCCGGCGATGATTTGGACGAGAAGGCCGGCAAGTTTGCGGCGGGCTTTGGCGATTTTTTCGGAGAGGGGAGAGTGGGTTTTCTTGGAGGAGACGACGTGGTCGACGTTGGATTGGTCCATCATTTCGGCGCATTCTTCGCCGTTGCGGCGGAGGATGTAGTCGCGGTTGGGGATGTTTTTTTGGCTGAGGTATTGGAGCATCTTGCCGCCGTAGTGGGAGCGGTTGACCTGGTCGTAGAGTTCGATTTGGTTCCATTCGTAGTCGGCGGCGCGGGAGAGGTCGCCAGCGGCGAGGGGTCCGATGAGTTCCTGGTATTGGTCGATGATTTGTTGAAGGTCGGGGCAGGCGATGCGGATGATGCCGCCGGGTTTGAGGACGCGGGCTTGGTCCTTGAGGCAGGACATGGCAAAGGCGTCGGGGAGGTGGCCGAGGAAGTGGGCGGAGTAGCAGGCGTCGACGGAGTGGTCGGGGAAGGGCAGGGGTTGGGAGAGGTCGTGAACGAGGGTGTGCTCGTTTTGGGGATAGAGGTCGATGTTTTTCCAGTCGGGGTGGTAGCGGGAGCCGCAGGCGAGGTTCAGGAGGGTCATGGTTCGGTAGCGAGGTCGGGATTCATGGAGGGAGTGTTGTGTTCTTGGGATTGTTTTTGGAGGAACTGGTGGATCATACGGGGGAAGATCCAGGTGGTGACGAGGAGCATGGCGAGGGCCATGCCGAAGAAGAGGCCGGGGAGGTCGAAGAAGGCCATGCCGAGGGCGGCGGGGATGAGGAGGAGGATGGTTTCGAGGAGGGCGACGGCGGCGGCTTTTTTGACGAGTCCAAGGCCGACGAGGATGGAGTTGTTGGTGTGGCCCCAGGAGGAGGCGGCGAAGTAGACAGCAAAGGCGAGGAGGAGGAGCCAGGAGGGTTGGAATTCCTTGCCGTAGATGAGGGGAAGGATGGGGGGACCGAGGAGGGTGAGACCGAGGAGGGAGGCGATGGCGAGACCGGAGACGAGGAGCCAGAGGCGCTTGATGATGCGTTTGATCCAGGTGAGGTCGAGGCGGGCGAGGGCGTCGGCGATGGCGGGCCAGGTGGGGGTGGTGAACATGATGATGAGGCCGGTCATGAGGGCGGCGATTTGCATGAGGATGTTGAAGTGGCCGACGGCGATGGGGCCGGCGAAGCGGGCGACGATGAGGGCGCAGACATTGAGCTCGATGATGCTGGTGATGGATTGGGAGACGGTGAAGGCGAAGCCGTCGGAGAGCATTTCGCGGGCGAGGGGTTTTTGGTAGTAGGTGAGTTTGGGCAGGAGGTCGGGGCGTTGGATGAAGAGGTGGATGGAGTTGGCGAGGCGGGCGAGGGCGCGTGTGCCAAAGACTCCCAGGATGAGGAATTCGATGGTGGGGAAGAAGTGGATGCCGATGGCGATGGTGAGGGCGCCGAGGATGTTGCCGGCGGTGCCGAAGAGGTTGTTGATGTGGACTTCGAGGAAGCCTTCGCGGGCGCGTTCGGCGTGGGAGAGGATGAATTCGAGGAGGACGATGGCGAGTCCGAGCCAGAGGCCGGGGAGGAGTTGTTCTTCGAGGCCGGCGTATTTGCTGCCGAGGAACGAGGTGAGGGGGACCAAGAGAAGGATGGTGGCGGCGATGAGACCGCCGAGGGCGGTGAGGGCGAGGAGGAGGAACCAGGAGGTGGAGAAGTACTGTTTTTCTAGGAGTTTATCGTTTTTTGAGATGGCTTTGGAGAGGCCGTGGGTGAGGGCGGGGCCGATGCCGATTTGGAAGAGGATGAGGGTGCTGACGCCGACGGCGATGGTGGAGTAGAGTCCAAAGCTTTCGGGGCCGAGGGTGCGGTAGGCAATGGGGATGGAGACGAACTGGAGGATGAGGGTGCCGACCTTGGAGGCGAGGGAGGTCAGGACGGCATGGGAGATGGCCCGATTGCGGCGGGAGCTGCCGGCGGAAGAGTCTTCGGGAGAATCAGGAGTCATGCGGGGCTTGGGAAGGTGGTGTCCCGAGCGCGAAAGTTAGCAAAGGTGTAGTAGATGGGAAGTCCTGAGCGGGTGTGCAGGTCAGGATTTTGAGGCTTCGGGAATCCAGCTGTGGGCGACGACGCGCTCGACGGTGAGGGCGGGGGGTGAGGTTTCGGATTTGGAGATTTCGAGGACGAGGGCGACGCCGCTTGTTTGGAGGATTTCCTGAAGTTGGTTGGGGTCACGTTTGTTGTAGGCGTGGAGGATGCGGCTGATTTGTTGGCGGGAGTCGGATGATGAGGAGAGGATGACGGTTTGTGTTTCGCCGACGAAGGGTGGGGAGATTTGGCAGCGCGAGGGGGCGAGGGGATCGGTTTCGCCTTTTTCGGGTTTGAGAAGGAGGCGGAAGGTTCCGGTGGCGGCGCCGGGGGCGGAGACGAAGTCTTGGAAGCGGTTGTGGTAGAAGTCGGAGAAGGCGGGCCAGTCGACGAGCCAGCGACCGTTTGTCAGGGAGAGGGCGACGTGGATGCCGTTCGGGTGCTGGGGTGTGGTGACGGCGTAGACTTTGATGGATGGGTCGTCTTGGAGGAGGCTGATGGAGTCGTAGGCGATGGGTCCGTCGCCCCATTTTGAGGAGGCGAGTTCCATGTCGGGGATGACGTCGTTGGGCGAGAGGACGTAGGTGTTGCGGGTGGTCCAGGAATTGGCGTTGAGGAAGCGTTCGAGGTTGATGAGGTCTTGGGATTTGGGTTGATCGGAACCGACGAGGATGGGTTCGGATTCGGCGGGTGAGATGAGGGAGTTGAGTGTGGGTTCGCCGGATTGTTCGGGGGGGGTGATTGGGTTGGCGGGAGCTGGGGTGGGTTTGGGCGGGAGGATGGGGGTGGCTTGGCGTTCGATGGTGCGTCCGAGGAAGAAGCCGATGGCGGCGAAGGCAATGGCGGTGAGGAAGAGGAGGAGGAAAACGAGGAGGAAGGGGATGCCGCGGGGGCTTGATTTGGCGGTTTGATCGTCGTCGCCGAAGGGGGCGGGCGCAGGAGTGGGTTCGGGAGAAGGGGTGGGTGCGGGTGTGGGTTCGGGGGGAGCGGGCTCGGGGACGCGGGTTGCGGGAGCGGGTTGAGGGCTTGGGGAAGGAGTGGGTTCGGGGATTTGAGCGGGGGTGGGCTCTGGAGTGGGTGGAAGCTGGGGTTGGGGAGTGGGTGCCGGGAGGGGAGCGGGTTCGGGAAGAGGAACGGGAGTGGGTTCTGGTTTGGCGAGGTTGCCGGTGGCGGCTTGTTTGAGGGCTGTGGCGGCAGAGTTTTGTTCATCGGCTCCGCGTTGGGCGGCGGGGCCGTGAATGATGACCCCACATTCGGGGCAGGGGCCGGACATGGCGGCGGCTTCCGGAGGAACGACGAGTTGGTGTCCGCAAGTTGGGCAGTTGAAGCGTATGAGGTCCACGGTTTCTAACGAAATTTAAGATTGCGAGATGAGTCGGGGTGGTAAAGGGAAGAGCGTTACTTGTGTGTCGTGATGGAGGGGGTGAGGTCTTAAAATTCGAGAACCTTTTGCGGGGTTTTTGTTCAAAAATTTAAAATTACCTTCGGGTTGGGGAGGGTGGGATTTGGCTGAAAAAGCGGATTTCGTTTAGAAATTCGTTGTGTTTTCTGCATTAAGCGGGAAAAAATTCGGAAAAGTTGAGAGAATAGGTTTGTTAAATTCACTCAAATTTTTTATAACATGAGAAGTTGAAGGCGTTTCACCCACCGTTTTTCAATCGGTTTTTCATTTCGTGCGCTTCTCTTGGCTTGATGCTGGGGGGAGGTTTGTGTGCGGAGAGTGAGCGCCGTTTGGAGCAGCGACGATTAGACAATAAGGTGGATCGCCGGGAGTTGGAGGCGGCATTTGGGAATCGTTTGCAGGGGGGGAAAGAGGGGTTGGATTTGGCGGTATTGGCTTCCATTGCGTATGACGATAATATTTTTCAAGGTGTTGAAGGGGAGGAAGTTGGTGATGTGGTGATGCAGGTGGAGCCGGTGATTGGCTGGGTGATGGGGGAGCGGGGCAAGGGGACTTGGTTGCGGGCGGCTTATGAGGGGGCTTGGATTCTTTATTTTGATAACAACGAAGCGGATCGCATTGATAATCGGTTGAGGTTGGAGGGCGAGTTTCGCCGGAAGGCTTTGGTTTTAGCGTATTCCGCGAGGTGGGCGAAGTTGGGGAGTCCGTCGACGGATGTGGGGGGGACGAGTGATCGTCAGGAGTGGGGGGTGCGTGTGGGGATTGGTTATGATCCGGAGGGAAAGTGGGCGTATGATTTGTATGTGGAGCGTTCGGCGGTGGATCAGGACGACGGGGACTTGTTTGATATTTGGGAGACCGGTTTTGGGGGGCGGGCGACATTTGTTTATTCGCCGAAGACGCAAGTTGAATTCGAGTTGGCCTCAGGAACGATTGAGGTGGACGGGACTGGTGATCAGCAATTTACGCGGTTGAGTTCGCAGTTTTTCTGGCGTCCGCGGCCGAAGATTGCGGTGGCCTTGCAGGCGGGGTTGGACCGCCGGGACTATGTGGATGGGTCGAGTGCGGAGCCCTTTTATAATGCGCGGGTTTCGTGGACGCCCCGGACGGGAACGTCGTTTTATTTGGAGGGTTACCGGCGGGAGCAGGCTTCGGCAGCGTTGCAGGGGGAGAACTTCGAATTGTTCGGTTTGAGGTTGGGGACTTCGCAGCGGATTCGGGATGGATGGTCGGCGGGTTTGGAATTTTGCTGGGAAAATGCGAAGTATTTTGCGATATCGGGCCTTCCTGAGTCGGGTCGTGAAGACGATATCATTTTTATCCGTCCCAGTTTGAAATATCAGTTCGGCGAGAAGGCCGAGGTTTTAGTTCTCTATCAGTTTTCCCAGAACAGCTCTTCCGATCCTGCGTTTGGTTACGATAACCACCAGTTCGGGGTTTCCATGAATTATCAATTCTAAATTTCTCCTATGAAGACCGTAGTGCGATTTCTTTTTTTACTTCTGGCCGTGGTGTCGGGCGGGGGTGTGAGCGGGCAGAATGCTCAAACCGGAGTGGCTGGGATTTCCGGGATGATTGGCCAGTACGACACGGTGAGTGTGACGGTTTTCCGGGAGCCGGATTTGAGCTCGAGCGGGCAGCTTGGCCGGGATGGGAAGCTGTCGATTCCGCTGATTGGCGCGATAAAGATGGAAGGGCTGTCGACATTGCGGGCGGAGCAGATGATCGAGGCTCGGTTTCGGGATGGGTATTTGCGGCGGCCGCAGGTGACGGTGCGGATTTTGAAGAAGCAGGTGCAGACGGTCACGGTGTTGGGGCAGGTTCAGCAGCCCGGAGTGTTTACTTTGCCGGTGAACCGGGTGTTGACGGTGGTGGAAGTGATTGGGATGGCGGGTGGAGTGACAGAGGTGGCCGATGAGAAGAAGGTGATGTTGAGAAGTGCGGCGACGGGGCGGACGACGATTTTGAATTTGAAAGAGATGATGCGAGGCCGAGCTCAGGACGTTGTGCTTTCGAAGGGCGATGTGGTGACCGTGCCAGAGGGGTGGTTTTAGGATGATTTCATTTAACGCAATTTCAAGATGAGTAACCTCATTCCCAGTCCCAATCAGAATTTATCGCAGGGTGGACCTGTGTCGACCGATGTGCAGAGTGAAGCTGGCAATCAGCCGACGGCGCAGTTGCCGAAGATCGAGTTGAGGGAGGTGTTCAATGCGGTGATGCGGCGAGCGTGGATTGTGGGGGTGTTTGGAGTTTTGGCGGCGGTGGCTACGTTTGTTTACGTGTCGAGTTTGCCGGTGCTTTATCCGTCGTATGGGGCGATTTACGTAAAGACGCATGCGCCGCAGGTGTTTTCGGGGGTGAATGCGATTGCGCAGGAGGAGTCGAAGGATTTGGAGCAGATGAAGACGGTGGAGGCGGGATTGCAATCTTCGACGGTGTTGATGGAGTTGGTGGAGCGGCATGGGTTACGCGACGATCCTACTTTTGTGAAGGGGTTGGTGACGCCGCAGGTGTTGTTAGAAACGATGCGGGATCGTGTGGGTGTGGGTTTGCGGAAGGGGACGCGGTTGATCGATATTCAGGTGGAAGACACGGATCCGCAGCGGGCGGTGCGGATGGTGGAGGACTTGGTGGCGATTTATGAGGATTGGAAAACGGATGGGCGAGCGGAGTTGATCAAGAAGACGAGTGAAGATTTGCAGAGGGAAGTGGCGCGATTGAAGAAGAAGATGGCAGGTTCGGAGGCGAGATTGGAGAAGTTTCGAGGGGATAACCCGGTTTTGGGGTTGAATGTGAACCTGGAGCAGACGCAGGAGGGCAAGTTGGGGATGTTGAACCAGCAGTTGACGACGGCGACGGCGGAGCGGTTGCGTTTGGAGACGGAGATGGCGACGTTGAATGGACGGGGGAAGTCGAATGCGAGTGATCGTTTGATGGCGGCGAAGGGTGAGCAGGCGCAGTTGATTTTGCAGTTAGAGCGTGAGTTGTCGCAGCAGGAGGCGTTGTTTGCGCAGGTTGACGAGCGATATGGACCGAAGCATCCGAAGCATATTGAGGCGACGAATGTGATCCGGAATTTGAAGGATAGTATCCGGACGGTGGAGCGGGATGCGAAGGATTCGTTGGCAGCACGCTTGGCGATGGTGAGGGAGCGGGAGGAACGGTTGACGGCTTTGACGCAGGATGCGAAGAAACAGGCTTTGGCGGATGAGCAGTTGCGGGAGAAGTTTGTGCGTTTGAGTCGGGAGGTGGCGATTGATCGGGATTTGCATGCGCAGGTGTCGAAGCGTTTGCAGGAGACTCAGATTGGGGCGTCGCTTTCGGCATCGGTGTTGCGCTGGGATGAGCGTCCGATTCCTGCGGATGATGCGAGCCGTCCGGCCAAGAAGGCGTTTTTGTTGGCGGGGACGGCATTGGGGTTGATGATGGGAGTATTCTTTGGGTTGTTGATTGAGTTGTTAGACCGGAAGGTGCGCGAGGTTTCGGCCGTAGAGCGGGTCTTGAAGTTGAAGCCGTTGGCGACCTTGCCCGTTTATAACCGGGATGTGGTGAGGGAGTTGGGAGTGGAGAGTTCGCAGGTGGCACACCGGCGGGGTACTCCTCTGTCGCGTTTGACTTCGGCGCGCGGAGAAGGTGATGAGCAGACGCAGATCTTCTTGTTTGCGAGTACTTTTGATGGGGACGGGAAGACGTTGAGTGTGTTGAAGAGTGCGCGGACTTTTGTGAAGCAGGGGTATCGGACCCTGGTGGTGGATGCGGACTTTTGTCGGGCAGGCTTGAGTCGTCAGTTTTCGGAGCGGATAGGCGGGAGGCATGGATTGTCGGCGTTTTTGTCGGGGGAGATTGAGGCGGCGGAGACGTTGTATGAGACGGGTTTGCCTGGGTTGTGGTTTTTGCCGACGGGGAATGTGAGTGGAGATACGGGGGATTTGCTTTCGGGGCCGGACTTCCGGTTGTTGTTGGAGGCGATTCGGCCGATGTTTGACCGGATTATTTTCGATGTCGGGTCAACGACTGAGGTGGATGATGTGCAGGCGATCGCGCGTTTTGCGAATGCGAGCTATTTTGTGGTGCGCAAGGGAGCGGGGCGTTATGGGGATTTGAAGGCGGCGGTGACGATGCTGCGTTCGGCTGGGGGAGTGGTGGCAGGAGTGATTTGGAATGAGGGGGGTGGTCGTCGGCGGAAGGCGATTGAGCCGGTCATTGAGCCGCAGGAAGTGGTGCAGCAGGCGCAGGCGATTGATGCGGAGGAAGTCACGGGGAAACGGAGCGTGGGCTGAAGCGGAGCTGTTTCATTTATTGCAACCGGGTCTGATGGGCCGGTTGAAAGCGCGTAAGGGACTCGTTTTGAGTTCCTTTGCTGTTTTTTGGGAATTGGAGACGAAGGGGTGAGAGTTGAAAATTATTTAAAATTTCTTAAATGATTGAGGGGGCGACTATAAACGTAAATTCGTTGGTTTCAGGTTTTATGAAGGATTTTTTATAAAAATTACTTTCCATCTCCC
>JBCCZX010000019.1:0-24523 GCA_039186735.1 Verrucomicrobiota bacterium
CGCCCGGCGCGGGGCCCGGCTTGGGCGGGAGCGCAGGCTTTGGGGTATCCGATTCCGGTGGAGTTTGCGGAGCAGCAGATTGAGGTGACGCGTCCGATGGGCCGTTACAAGCCGTCGACTTTGCTTGATGTGCGGGCGGGCCGGGAAATTGAGGTGGAGGCGATTTGGGGGGAGGCGTTGCGGCGGGCGGAGGGGGCGGGATGTGCGATGCCGCGGGTGCGGGGGATTTACCGTCAGCTGAAAGCGTTTGGTGGTGAATGAGATGAGCGAGGCTATTGAACGACGAAATCGATCCTTGAGAAAAGTTGGTTTTGGCGAACGTTAGAGGGGTGATTATGAAAGCGCTTTGGTTTTTTTTGATTTCGATTGGTCTGTGTTTTGGAGTGCAGGCGGAAGAGCAGACGATTTGTCCAATTATGGTCGATAGTGAAATCGACGAGGAGGAGGTGGTGGAATTTGAGGGGAAGACGATTCTGATGTGTTGTGGGAGCTGCATTAAGAATTGGAACCAGAACCCACTCTATTATTTAAAGATTGGGCGAGAGTTGAAGTTGTTGCCGCAGTTTGCGGAGGTGACGAAGGAATTGGAGGAACAGCTGGCCGAGGTGGAATTGATGGAGCAGAGATTTTGTGCGATTCGAAATGATAATGTGGTGGGACCGCACAGTCCGTTTATCGAGTATGAGGGGAAGAAGATTTATTTTTACAAAGAGGGGGATATCAAGCGGCGTTGGGATCGCAATCCGGAAGCGGCATTTGAGAAGGCCCGGAAAGCGGGGGTTTTGCCTCAGTTTGATGGCAAAAAGAGCTGAGGTTTTGTCTCATTTTGATTTGGTGAAAGGGAGTCTGCGGGCTCCTTTTTTTATGGGGAAATGATGCGCGGGATTGGAATTGCCTCATCGGGGTGAGGGCGACAAGTTTTCGGGGTGGAGTTGTTGATTAATTTTGGGTGGGTGGTTTTGGGGTTGGTGCTGTTGTATTTTGGGGCGGAGTGGTTGGTGAAGGGGAGCAGCGAGTTGGCCTTAAAGGTGGGGATTTCGCCATTGATTGTCGGGTTGACGGTGGTGGCATTTGGGACGAGTGCGCCGGAGTTGTTGGTGAGTGTGAGTGCGAATTTGAAGGAGCCTCCGAGTGGGGACATTGCGTTGGGCAATGTGGTGGGTTCGAATATCTGTAACTTGGCATTGGTTCTGGGGATTGCGGCTTTGGTGGCCCCAATTCGGGTGCATCGGCAGGTGCTGAAGAGAGAGATGCCGATTCTTTTGGTGGCGACGGGAGTTTTCGTGGCGATGTTGTGGGATGGAGAAGTGAGTCGGGTCGAAGGAGTGATCCTGGCCGCGGGAGTGATCATTTATACTGTTTCGAGTATTCGGTTGGGTCAGAAGGGTGGTGAAGTGGAAGTCGATTTGGAGGTCACGGAGGCAGAGTTGGCGGAGATTCGGAGTGCTGGAGCGGGAAAGGTGGTGAAGGATTTCGGGCTCATTTTGTTGGGGTTAGCGGCGTTGGCTTATGGGGCGAATCGGATGGTGTTTGGGGGTGGGAATTTGGCGCTGGCATTTGGGGTGCCGGAAGCGGTGATTGGGCTGACGATTTTGGCATTCGGAACGTCTTTGCCAGAAATCGCGACGGTGGTGATGGCTTCGGCGAAGGGCGAGGGAGATTTGGTGACGGGGAATGCAGTGGGTTCGTGTATTTTCAATTTGATGGCCGTGATTGGGATCACGGCTTGTATTTCGGCTTTGTCGGCGAACGAGCTGCAGCGGATCGATTTGTGGGTGATGACGGGAGTGACGGTTTTGATCTTTCCGTTGATGTGGACGAGGAAGACTTTGGCTCGATGGGAGGGGGCGTTGATGGTGATGGCTTATCTGGGGTATACCTTTTGGCTGTTTGTGAGGTGAGGGGTTTGACAGATGGCGAAGGGAGGTCAGCGTAGTGAGGTGAAGAGGTTGTTGACGGTATTGATAGTTTTAGTTGGGGGAATTGTTTCCTCTTGGGCAGAGGGGGAGAACTTGTTGGGTGCGAAGATGGATGAGGTGGGATACACCTTGAAGGGGCTTCGGCGGGCGACTCCGGAAGAGGCCGTCGAGTTGGTGCAGAAGGCACAGGTGTTGATGTGGGAGTGCTTCCAGTGGTTGCCGGCGGTGGTGACGGAGATGGAGGAGGGTGCTGCGAAGAAGAAAGCGACCGCGAATTACAAGAGGGTGATGGCGGAATCGTATCGTTCGCTTTGTGTTTTGGAGCTGGCTTATCTTTCGGGGGACGAGGATGCGATTGATGAGGCAATCGATTTGGTGAAGAAGTTTCGAAAAGAGGGACACGTGGAGTTCATCGAAGGGGAGTGACAAGGCTTAGCGTCCTCGTTCGTCGCCCCAGAGTTCGACGTGGAGGCGCGAGCCGAGATTGATGCCGAGTTCGATGCATTTGGGAGCGAGCCATTGGTTGGCTTCGCGGAGGGCGGTCGGGGTGCGGCCTTCGGGCATGAGGAGGACGCGGCGGCGTGGGATTTGATGAGAGGTGATCATCTGGAGGACTTCGGTGAGGTCGGTTTGGTTGGTGACGACGAATTTGAAGAAGGCTTTGGGGTTTTTTGAGAAGTCGGAGAGGGTCTGATTTTTGAGGCGTTGGGAGGACTTGTTTTCGCTGTTGGCGAGTTTGGGAGAGACGTTGTATTGGGTGACATAGTGGTCGATTTCGGGGGTTGGGGAGAGGGTGCCGTTGGTTTCGATTTCGATGTTGGGAAAGTGTCCGGCGAGTTCTTGGAAGAGGGTGAGGAGTTCATCTTGTTGGAGGAGGGGCTCGCCGCCGGTGACGACGAGGCGGTCGATGTGGTGGGAGGTGAGGAGGGGGACGATTTCGGGTGGGGTGAGTTCGAGGAGGTGTTCGGAGCGGGAGAATTTTTTGTTGTCGGTGTGAGGCCAGGGGGTGCCTTCCCAGTTCCAGGTGAAGGGGGTGTCGCACCAAATGCAGTGGAGGTTGCAGAGGGAGAGACGGATGAAGACGGCGGGTTGACCGAGGGAGGGGCCTTCGCCTTGTAGGGTGGCAAAGATTTCGGGTTGGCCGTCTGGAAGGCGGGCGAGTTTCATTTCGCGGCGAGAGAGGGGTAGCACCAGCGGTCGTGAGCTGCAAAGACTTAGGCGGTTGGGGGGGAAGTTTATTGCGGAAGAGGAGAGTTCAGGTATGCTGTGCTGGAGAAAATGAAGATTGGTCTCAATGGCACATTCGAAGAAGCCACCGGTGGCTTGCGGATGTTGTTTATTTTGGCGTGCACGGTCTTGATTATTGCGGGTTTGAAGGCGTCGGCGGCTTTGTTTGTGCCGGTGTTGTTGGCTTTTTTCATCGCGACGGTGTCTTTTCCGATCACGAACTGGTTGCGGAGTCACCGGGTGCCGCGGTGGCTGGCGGTTTTGTTGACGGTGATGGTGGATTTCGCGTTTTTGGCGGGGGTGGTGGTGATTGCGGTGATTTTGGTGGGTGATTTTGGGGAGAAGTGGTCGGGGACGGGGCCGGATGATTCGCGGTCTTACAAGAGTTTGTTAGAGGAGAATATTCAGGAGGCTTCGGCGTCGATTGTGGAGCAATTAGAGCGGCGGAATGTGGAGGATGCGCGGGAGAAGGTGGATGTGTATTTCCGGGATTTGGCGTTGGAGCAGTTGAATCAGCTGGATGTGAAGCCGGTTTGGAGTTTGGGGACGGGAGTGGTGGGGGGGGTGGCGTCGTTTTTGGGGACGTCGTTTTTGGTGATGTTGATGACGATTTTCATGCTGACGGAGGCGCGGATGTATAATCGGCGTTTGACGGCGATTTGTGAGGCGAAGGGACCGAACTTCGAACGGCTTTTTTCGGCTTCGCGGGATATTCAGCGGTATTTGGGCATCAAGACGGTGGTGAGTTTGGTGACGGGGGTGTTGGCTGGTTTTTTGTGTTGGCTGGCGGATTTGGATTTTTTCATTTTGTGGGGAATTTTGGCTTATGCCTTGAATTATATTCCGGTGGTGGGTTCGGTGATTGCGGGAATTCCTCCGACGATTCTGGCTTTGATTTTGTTTGGCTGGCCGCAGGCTTTGGCGGTGGCGACGGGGTATACGGCGATTAATGTGTTTCTTGGGAATTTTGTGGAGCCGATGATGATGGGGAGTCGCTTTGGGATTTCGACCTTGGTGGTGATTTTGTCGGTGTTGTTTTGGGGGTGGATCTGGGGGCCGGCGGGGATGTTGTTGGCGGTGCCGCTGACGATGTTGATGAAGGTGTCGATGTTGAATAGCGAAGATTTTCGCTGGTTGGCGGTGGCGATTAGCAAGGAGGAGAAGGATCGGATTGATGAGAAGGTGGAGGAGCTGAAGAAGGCGGTGGTTTTAGCGGATACGACGACGGGTGAAACGATGGTGGAGGAGGCTTTGTCGGGATCTGTTTCTGAAGAAGTTGTGTGAGGGGAGAAGTGGGGTAGGTTCGGGCGAAATGACGGGAGCAGAGCGATGGTATCGCCGGATGGTAACGGGGACATTGGTGTTTGTGGTTTTGTTGGTATTTGTGGGGGCGATCGTGCGGGCGACAGGGGCGGGTTTGGGATGTCCGGATTGGCCGAAGTGTTGGGGGCAATTGATTCCGCCCTGGAAGACGAGTCAGGTGGATTTGGAGAAGATCGATTTTGAGCGTTTCCGGAAGAAGGCGGAGCGGTTGGGGAGGGACCCTGACTCGGTGACGCCGGAGCGGATTATGGAGAGCTTCAATCCGGTGCACACGTGGACTGAGTTTGTGAATCGAGTGGTGAGTTTACCGGTGGGTTTTTTTTCCCTGGGTGCGGTGGTGGTGGGCTTTGGGTTGCCGCGGAAGAATCGAGCTCTTTTGTTAGGTCTGGCGGTGGTGGGTCTATTGATTGTGTTGGTGAATGCGGTGATGGGTGCGATGGTGGTTTATTCGGGTTTGAAGCCGGGGATCATTACCTTGCATTTGGCATTGGCGATGGGGTTGCTGGGGTTGTTGGTGTTTTGTCGATGGAAGGTGGCGGGAAGCGAGAGGCATGAGGGGGGCAGGGTGTTGTTCCGGGTTGTGTGTGGTTTGCTGGGTCTTGTGTTTATTGAGGGGGTGATGGGTGCGCAGGTGCGGGAGTTGACCGATGAGTTGGCGAAGTCGCATCGGGGTGAAGAGCGAGCGGAGTGGATAGGGGAGTTGGAGGAGAGTGCGGTGTATTTAGCTCACCGGAGTTTTTCGTGGCTGATTGTGCTGGGGATGGGGGTGGCGTTTTGGATGGCGAAGAAGAGGGGGGTGGTGACTCCGGCGGTCCTTGTTCTAGCAGGGCTGGTTTTGGCGATGATGGTGATGGGGGTGGTGTTGGCCCATGTGGGGGTTTTTCCGTGGGTGCAGGTGTTGCATGTGGGTTTGGCAGCGATCATGCTGGTGTTGTTGTGCGACTGGGCGCTGAAGTTGTGGCCGGCGAGGGCTTGAGTGGGGGAGTCCGCGGAATTATTTGGCGGGCTTGGGTTGAATGAGTCCGTGACGTTTGAGTTTGTTGTAGACGGACTTTTCGGTGATGCCGAGTTGTCGTGCGGTCTCGGCTTTGTTTCCCCGGCAGGCGTCGAGGGTTTGGAGGAGGGCTTCTCGTTCGAGTTGTTTGAGGGGGATGCCAGCGAGTCCGTGGAGGACGGAATCAGTCTTTCTTGTGTTGTCGATCTCGGGAGGGAGGTCGGTGACTTCGATGCGGTTGCGGGAGCAGAAGATGGAGACTCGTTCGAGGATGTTTTGGAGTTGGCGGACGTTGCCGGGCCAGTGGAAGGAGCAGAGTTTCTTCATTGCGGCGGGGGAGATATTAACGGGGGGACAGTTGCGTTCCCGGCAGATGCGGCGGAGGCAGTCTTGGGCGAGTTCAGGGATGGATTCGATGCGTTCGCGGAGGGGTGGGATTTCGATGGGGAGCACGCTGAGGCGGTAGTAGAGGTCTTCGCGGAATTGGCCGGCGCGGATTTTTTCTTCGAAATCGATGTTTGAGGCGGCGATGAGACGGACGTCTGTTTGGATGTTTGTTTCCCCGCCGAGGCGTTGGAATTCACGGTCTTGAAGAGCGTTGAGGAGCTTGGGCTGAAGGTCGAGGGGGAGTTCGCCGATTTCGTCGAGGAAGACTGTGCCACCGTCGGCGGCTTCGAGTTTTCCAAGGCGCTTTTTGATGGCGCCGGTGAAGGCTCCTTTTTCGTGGCCGAAGAGTTCGCTTTCGAGGAGTTCGCGAGGGAGGGCAGGGCAGCTGACGGTGACGAAGGGTTTGTGTGCGCGGGGGCTTTTCGAGTGGATGAGGCGAGCGAGCATGCCTTTGCCGACTCCGCTTTCGCCGGTGAGAAGGACGGTGGCATCGATGGCGGCGACTTTGGTGGCTTGTTCGACGATGTGGTCCATGCTGCGGCAGCCGCTGACGAATTGGTCGTCAGGGGTGATGGTGCTGAGAGTTTTCTTGAGGGTTTCATTTTCGCGGAGGGTTTTTGCGAGGTGGCTGGCTTTGTTGATGACGGTGAGAAGTTCATCGGGATCGAATGGTTTGGTGAGGTAATCGACTGCGCCGAGTTTCATGGCGCGGACGGCATCGGATGCTTCGCCGGCGCCGCTGAGGACAACCGGGGCGACGCAGGGGAATTCTTTTGTGATGAGTTCGAGGCTTTGGAAGCCGTTCATTTCGGGCATGTGAAGGTCGAGAAGGACGACTTCGGTTTGCTCGTTGATGGCATCGAGGGCTTCGCGGCCATTGGCGGCAAGAGTGGAGTTCCAGCCCCCTTTCTTGGTGTGATGTTCCAAGAGATTGCGAACGACTTCGTCGTCTTCGGCGATAACGAGTCGGCTGGAAGTTTGAGGCACGCTTTTTACAGTCTTTTCCTTTTAGCTCAAGGTGATGGCTTGGCAACTTGTTTGAATGAGGTGGCTCATTTTGTTGGCTATTTCGTTTGCTGCGGAGAATGCTCGCGCGTGAGAGAGAGGCGAGATTGGGAGCGGCGTACCTTTTCTCTCGATCTTGTTCGTTCGTTGCCGGCGGGAGGTTTGGAGACCTTGGTGTCCACGTTTGCGGTCTACATCGCGGTGAGTGTTTTTGCGGCGGATCCGGTCCAGAAGGCGTTGTTGGTGGCATCGAGCAGTGCGGGATTGTGGTTGAGTTTGTTTTTGGTGCAGTTTGTGAGGCGATATGAGTGGTCGGTGAATTGGTCGGCGGCGTTTGTTTGGGGCGCTGCGGGGTTGAGTTTCGGGGGGGCAGCGTTGGGGAGGGAGTCGCTGGGTTGTTATTTGGCTGGGGTCTCGATCGGGCAGATGGCGGTGATGATGGCTGTTCCATTGTTGTCGTCGATTTATCGAGAGCACTACCCGGATGAAACGCGGGGGCAGCTGTTTGCGATTGCAGGGGTGGTCCGCAAGGTTGCGGCGATTGTGGCGGGGTTGATGTTCGGGTGGTGGTTAGAGAAGGGTTTGGAGAATTTTGTGGGGGTGCTGTGGGTGTATGCGGGGGCTTCTTTTTTGATGGTGGGTTGTGTGTTGTTGGTCAAGCGGGTGAGTTTGGAGCGAGCGAGAGAGGTGAAGCTTTTTGGTGCGTTTCGACATGTGAAGGAGGACCGGCCTTTTCGGCGGTTGTTGATGGCTTGGATGATTCTGGGAACTGGGAATTTGCTGAACTTCGCTTTGTTCGTGGAGTATGTGGCGAATCCCGAGCATGGGTTTGGGTTGGGGGCGGCAGAGGTGAGTTGGTTGACGACGATTACACCGGAGGCGGCGTATTTGTTGACGGTGTTTTTATGGGGGAGGGTGTTTGATCGGAGTGATTTTTTTGCGGTGCGGATTGTGATCAACTTGTTCTTCATTGTGGGGATTTTGGTGTATTTTTTGGGACCGGGTTTGTGGGCGCTTTATTTGGGGATTGCCTTGCATGGAATCGGGAAGGCGGGAGGGAATGTGGCGTGGAGTTTGTGGGTGACGAAGTTTGCGAAGGCGGAGCATGTGGCTGAGTATATGAGTGTGCATACGTTTTTGACGGGTTGCCGGGGGATGCTGGCTCCGTTTGCGGCGTTTTTGTTAGTGGGAGCGACTTCTCCGCAGGTGGTGGGGTTGTTGGGTGCGCTTTTGATGACGGTGGCCACGTTGATGATTGCGTGGCAGTGGAGGGAGACGCGAGCGCTTTCGTCTTGCGAACAGACGGGAGAGGGATAGACTCCGCGCCCACCGCTGATTGGCCAGCTTAGCTTCAATTGGTAGAGCTCCCGATTTGTAATCGGGCGGTTATCGGTTCGAGTCCGATAGCTGGCTCCAGCTTTGGCTTTGCTTTGCGGAGTTCAGCAGGAAGAGAGGGGGCGATTACGGGATTGTGACGGGCTGGATGCGTTGGGTGGTGAAGCGGACGGCAACGGAGTAGCCGAGGTGATCCTGGTTGGTGCCGAGGAGGACGGAGTGACCGGAGTCGGTGCGCCAGAGGTGGGAGGCGAGCATGAGTCCGATTTGGAGGTCTTGGCGGTCGGGGTAGAGTGCTTGGGAGATTGGTTTTCCGTAGAGTTTGTTGAGGAGGTCGACGAGTTCGGACCAGTTGGATTTGAGTTGGGTTTGGTAGGAAGTGGTTTGGAGGGGTTCGGTGCGGAGGGTGACTTCGCGGAGGGTGCCGGTTTTTGTCCAGTCGAAGTAGAGGAAGCAGTGGAGGCCGCCGAGTTTGGTTTTGGTGCGAAAGATGCCGTTGAGTCCGGTGCGGCCGAAGAGGGAATCCTGGACATCGGTGGTGAGGATGGAGGAGGCGAGGAGTTTCTCTTCGACGGTGTCTTTGCTGTCGCCGAATTGGAGGGTGTCAAAGGCGTTGCCGGGGGGAAGGGTGCCTTCTTGGGAGGACAAGGGGTAAGTTTCGTTGAGAAAGTCTTGGTCGCGTTGGCTGAGCTTTTCGATGGAGAAGGAGGTGACGCGTCCGTTTTTGAGTTGGAGGGTGACTGTGGTGTCGTCGCGGGAGAGGAAGCGAGCAGTGATCGAGCGGGAGCGATCGCTGTTGTGCCAGGAGCGTATGGTTTCGGCGCTGAGCGAGGCGACGAGAACGAGAGAACTGAGGAGGAGGCTGAGGATTCTCATGACGGAAGTGAAGCGATCCTGGTGGGGGAGGTATTCAGAAAAATCCGGGGAGGGCACAAAAAAAGACCGGAAACTTCAGTTTCCGGTCTCGTGAAAAATGGGAGGAACTCTTTGCGATTACCACTGTTGGGTGCGGGAGTGGTAAAAGTAGGATTCGAATCCGAGTTCGGGTGGGAATTCGGAGAGGCCGTCGTGAGGATTCATTTCCACGCGCCAATCAGAACCGCACTTTGAGTAGGGTGGCTTGAAGGTGCCTTTGTAGGTGGGGCAGTGGAAGGTGAAGAGTTCGTAGAATCCGTAACCGAGGCGCTTGAAAGCGCGGTGGGTGCCATCGACGACGCCGTAGGACCAAGCGGACTTGCGACCGTAGGTATCGTTTTTGCGACCCATCTGTGCGGGGATTTCCATGACCCCGTAGAGAATGTTGCTAATCGCGCGGCCCAACTTGCGGGTAGAGGTGTAGTAGGAGCCTGGAGGGGCTTGAATATCTCCGTAAACGGAGCCTGCCATGAAGGCCATCAGAGCGGCGAGTATCAGTTTTTTCATGTGCGTGGTGATATATTGGCGAGGAATGTGGTGGGTTGGCAATGCTAATTTCCGCCTTGATTGTTAAAAAGATCGAAGGAGGTGGGAGGACGAGTCAGAGGGTGGCGCCCGTGGCATGGAGGATGCCGGGGAGCTGGCGGATTGTGGACATGGCTTCGGGAGCGAGGGCGTCGTCGATTTCGATGACGGTGAGGGCGTTGCCGTCGGATTTGTTGCGGGCGAGGGAGAGGTTGGCGATGTTGGCACCGACTTGGCCGAGGGTGGTGCCGATGGCTCCGATGACGCCGGGGCGGTCGTCGTTTTGGACGATGAGGAAGTGGCCTTTGATGTTGGTGTCGACATAGAGTTTGTCGATTTCAACGATGCGGGGGGAATTGGCGATGGTGGTGCCAGCGAGGCGGTATTTTTGGTCGCCTTTGCGGAGTTCGACGACGAGGAGTTCGTTGTATTCGGTTTTGGCGGCGTTGAGGGTGGTTTCAACGAGGTCGAGGCCCATTTCTTTGGCAACGGCGGGGGCGTTGACGATGTTGACGCCGCCGTCGGGACGCGCGGCTTCGAGGAGGGCGGTGAGGGCGGTGCGGGAGACGAGGCCGGTGTCTTTTTCGGCGAGGGGGCCGTGGTAGGAGACGCGGAGGGCGTCGGGGTTTTCGGGGCCGAGTTTGGCGATGAGTTTGCCGAGGGAGGAGGCGAGGTCGAGGTAGCTACCGATTTCGGCGCGGGCGGAGGCGTCGAGGGAAGGCATGTTGATGGCGTTGCGGATTTCGCCGGTGGCTAGGAAGTCGCGGACCTGTTCGGCGACTTGGATGCCGACGTTTTCCTGGGCTTCGGCAGTGGAGGCTCCGAGGTGGGGGGTGAAGGCGACGAATTTGTTGAGGGTGAAGAGGGGGTGGTCGGCGGAGGGGGGCTCTTCTTCGAAGACGTCGAGGGCGCAGCCAGCGAGGTGGCCGGAGTCGATGGCGGCTTTGAGGGCGGTTTCGTCGATGAGGCCGCCACGGGCGCAGTTGATGACGAGGGAGCCTTTGTTCATGAGGGTGAGGCGGTCGGCGTTGAGAATGTGTTTGGTGTCGTCGGTGAGGGGGACGTGGAGGGTAACGACGTCGGCGCCGGCGAGGGCGGCGTCGGGGGTTTCGGCGAGCTCGACTTTGAGTTGGTCGGCGCGGGATTGGGTGAGGAAGGGGTCGTAGGCGACGACGGTCATGTTGAAGGCTTGGGCGCGTCTGGCGAATTCGGCACCGATGCGGCCCATGCCGATGATGGCGAGGCGTTTGGTGTTGAGTTCGATGCCTTGGTTGGCTTTGCGTCCTGCCTTGAAGTCGCCGGCGAGGACGGAGTTGTGTCCGGGGGCGATGTTCCGGGCAGCGGAGAGCATGAGGGTGAAGGCGTGTTCGGCGGTGGAGATGGTGTTGCCGGTGGGGGTGTTCATGACAATGACGCCGTGTTGGTTGGCGGCGTCGCGGTCGATGTTGTCGACGCCGACGCCGGCGCGGCCGACGACTTTGAGTTTGGTGGCGGCGGCGAGGACGTCGGGGGTGACTTTGGTTTGAGAGCGGACGACGAGGCCGTCGTAGTCGCCGATGATGGCGATGAGTTCCTCGGGAGAGAGGCCGGTTTTGAAATCGGCGGTGATGTCGGGGTGGGCGTTGAGGAGGTCGACGCCTTTTTCGGAGATGGGATCGGAGACAAGAACGCGTGCTGCCATGACGTTTTGGGCTTAGTTCAGCCGTCAAATTTGTGCAAGGGCAGGTCGCAACCTTTTTGCTGATTTTCGGGTTGGATACCGATGAGGCTGATTATCAGGGGATGAGACCGCTGAAGGTGCCGGCGATGAAGAAGATGAGGGCGGTGATGAGGGCGAAGGCAAGGAAGGTGCGGAGGAAGTTGGGAGGACGGTCGGTGGGCTCCGAGTAGCGAGAGGAGGTTTTGGCCTTCAGGATGCGGTAGCCATTTTTGGGGAGAGAGGCTTCGCGTTCGCGTGCTTCTTCTTCTGAAGTTTTGTCGAGGGCGTAGGTGATGGCTTCGCGGACTTTTTGGTGGTCTTCTTGGGCGGTGGTTTTCATGGAAAGGAGTTAGTGGGGGAAAGATGCCAGATTTATTTCGTGATGTCTAATATTTAATTTTACTTAACTAAATCGATCTGAAGGAGGATGAGCGGATGGGAGGCTTACCCACTGGGAGGTTATGGGTGTTCGATGTTGTCGTTGGCGGGAGTGGGGGTGGAGATGCGTCTGATGGCGATTGAGATTTTGAGAGGGTCGTAATTCCTGGGGGAAGTGGTCTGTCGGTGCCGTTTGTTGATGATGTGGTGGATGGGGTCCGTTTTTGCGGGTCGCGACGCGGTCGTTTGGCCATCATTGGGTTGAGTGGGAGTGATGAGGCTGGCAAGCTTACAAAGGGTTTGACTCTTATTGATCTTGACGATTTGGGTCGGCCAAAAGATGGATAGCGGGAATGATTTTGGGAGTGAATCCGGGCGTGTGCTCTTTAGGACGAATTTTGGGGGTTTGGAGCTTGGTTCTGGGGTTGTTGTTGCCGGTTGCGGGTCAGGACTTTTTGAATGATGCGTCAGTGAAGGTGCAGGAAGTCGTGATTCGATACACGGGGCCCAAATCGGTGGATGAGACGCGGCTGAGGAGCTTTATCGAGACGCGAAAGGGGCAGACGTTCAGTACGGATGTGGTGGATGAGGATGTGAAGCGCCTTTACGAGAGTGGTTTGGTGGATGATGTGCAGGTTTTGGGGGAGCAGGTGGATGGTGGGGTGAAGGTGATTTTTGAGGTCACGACGCGAGGAACTTTCGATACGGTTGGATTTGTGGGGAATACGCGGTTCTCGGATGAGAAGTTGGCGAAGGAGACGAAGTTGTCGGCGGGGGAGATTTTGAGCGATGCGAAGATTCTCGAAGCGCGGCGGAATCTTTCGGAGTATTACCGGGGTTTTGGTTATCCTGATGTGCGAGTGACGCATCGCTTGCAGGAGGAGGGTGACGGGGTGACGGCGCTGATTTTTGTGATTGATGAGGGGACGAAGAGTGAGGTGCGGAAGATTCGCTTTGAGGGGAATCAGGCGTTCAAGGATGTCGATTTGCGCAGGGAGATGGAGACGAAGCAGAAGGGACTGTTTTCGTTCATTACGAAGTCGGGAAAAATCGATAACCAGATATTGGAGCGGGATTTGGAGTCCTTGCGGGAGTTCTACCAGAACAATGGTTATTTGCGGGCGCAGGTTTTGAGTGCGGAGCGGGTGGGAGTGAAGGATGGTCGGGTGGACCTGGTGGTAAACGTGAACGAGGGCCCTAAGTATACGGTGAATCAGATTCAGTTCGGACCGATGACGGTGTTCAAGCCCGAGGAGTTGATGCCAGCGCTTTCTTTGATTGGTGGAGATGTTTATTCGGCGAAGAAAGTGAATGACGACCGTCGGGCGATTCGGAGTTACTATGGTTCGCGGGGTTATGCGGATGCGCGGGTTTCGGCGGAGGTTGTGGATGCGGGACCGAACTTGGTGAACATTGCGTATCGTTTGACGGAGGGGCAGCGGTATCGCGTTGGGCGGGTGAATATCCAAGGGAATACCAAAACGAAGGACAAGGTGATCCGGCAGGAAGTGCCGATGAAGCCGGGAGACTATTTCAACTCGGTGGATGTGGAGACGACGAGGAAGCGGTTGGAGAATTTGCGTTACTTTGGCGATGTTCAGGTGACGGGGGATTCGAGTTCGCGCTCAGGTTACCGGGATCTCAATATTCTTGTGGAAGAAGGAAAGACAGGTGAGGTCAATTTCGGAGCGGGCTTCAGCTCTATTGATAGCATTGTGGGTTACATCAATCTTGAGCAGCGGAACTTTGATATTAAAAATCCGTGGGCGTTTACGGGAGGCGGACAACGATTCGGGATGCAGCTGAAGTTGGGAACGGAGCGTCGCGACTTCAAGATCTCGCTGACGGAGCCTTGGTTTTTGGGGCGTCGTCTGGCTTTGGGAGGAGAGCTTTACTACCAAGACCGTTTTTTCCTGAGTCCCGAGTATGACCAGCGGAATGTGGGAGGGGCGATTTTCTTGCGGAAGGCCGTGGGTCGGCGGGCGTATGTGCGGGCGGAGTATCGCTTGGAGAATATCAATATCGATGCGGATTCGGGAACCTCTCCTGCGTTTCAAGCGGAGGATGGGGAGTATCTGAGGAGCGCTTTGGGGCTCACTTATGTTTATGATAGCCGGGATAGTATTGTGACGCCGCGGAAGGGTCACAAGGGAACGGTTGGGTTGACCCTGGGTGTGGGAGGTGACGTGGAGACATACACCTTTGAGGCGAGTGGTTCGAAGCATTGGCAGTTGCCTTTCGATATCATCTTCAATCTCAGTGGTTCGATGGGAACGGTGGATTCTTATGGCAATGGCGATGTGCCGATTTTCGACCGGAGATTTCTTGGAGGGTCGCGAGACCTGAGAGGATTTGAGTATCGCGACCTTGGCCGGAGGGATACGGTGACGGGGACCAACCCGAATGGGACGAACGAGGCTTTGGGAGGCAAGACCTCGGGTTACTTGAGTGCAGAAATGACCTTCCCGATTGTGGAGAATGTGAGGGGAGCGACCTTTGTGGATGCTGGTTTCGTGAATGAAGAGTCCTGGGATTTTGCGCCGACCGACCTTTATGGAGATGCGGGTTTGGGCTTGCGGCTGAATATCCCCGGGGTGGGTCCGCTGGCGTTGGATTATGCGTTGCCGGTGATTGTGCCGGGTGATGATGATTTGGCGGACCAGGGCGGGCAATTTAGCTTCTACCTCAACTATCAGTATTAAGCTGTTGATTTGAACAGGCGTGGACGGGCTTCGGGCTTGTTTCCTGAAAACGATTTGCTAGACCAAGCCTCCTCGGACGAGCTCTGAGACTACAACGTGATGAAACTCGCCCATTTGTTGACCGAGCAAAGAGTCGTTTTGGAGCTGAAGGCTCGGACCTGTGATGAGGTGATGGTGGAGATGGTGGAAGAGTTGGGGAAGCAGGGGGTGTTGTTGAACGGGATGAAGGATGAGGCTTTGAGTGCGTTGCGTGAGCGGGAGGATCAGATTAGTACGGGGGTTGGTTGCGGGGTGGGATTGCCGCATGCTTATTTGGGCGGCTTGAGTGAGGCGGTGGCGATGTTTGGGAAATCGGAGGACGGGATTGAGTTTGATTCTTGTGATCATGCGCCGGTGCATTTTGTGGTGATGTTGTTGATTCCGGAGGAGAACAAGGGGCAGCATTTGTTGACCTTGGCTGATGTGGGGAAGCGGTTTTTGAGTTGTGAGGTTCGGAAAGATCTCTCGAAGGCGGAGGATGCGGCGACGGTGCTGGGGATCCTTTCGCGCTAGTGTGGTGATGGGAGGGAAAGGTTCTTGCCCGAGAGGGGGGAGAGTGCCTAACACGGAGTCATGACGTTGCCGGAAGTCATCCGAGAGAAGTTGTTGTTCGAATTGGAGCGGCAGGGGGTTGAGGGCGAGATGTTGAAGCGGGTGGCGGTGGTGCCGACGGCGGATTTGCAGCATGGGGATTATCAGTCGAATGCGGCGATGATGTTGGCGAAGATGGCGAAGCGCAATCCGCGGGAGCTGGCGACGGGGGTGAAGGAAGGCTTGGATGAATCGTTGGAAGGGGTGGCGAGCTGTGAGATTGCGGGGCCGGGTTTTTTGAATTTTCGGGTGTTGGAGGGAGAGTTTGTGCGGCGTTTGGGGGTGGTGGGTCAAGATGAGCGATTTGGTTGTCCTGAAGTTCAAGAGAGTCAAACGATTGTCTTGGATTTTTCTGCTCCGAACGTAGCCAAGCCGATGCACGTGGGGCATATTCGATCGACGGTGATTGGGGAGTCGTTGGCACGGATTGCGACGTTTTTGGGGCACCGGGTGATTCGGGACAATCACATTGGGGATTGGGGGACGCAGTTTGGGATGGTGTTGTGGGCGTGGAAGAAAGGGGTGGATGAGGCGGCGTTGGAGGAGGAGCCGTTGCGGGAACTGTTGCGATTGTATCGGTTGGGCAGTTCGGCTTCAAAAGGGGATGAGGGAACGGCGGATGATTGTCGGAATGAGTTGGTGAAGCTGCAGCAGGGGGATGCGGAGAACCGGGGGATTTGGGAGCGTTGTGTGGCGCTTTCGAAGGAGGGTTTGGAGCGGATTTATGCGCGCTTGGACGTGAGTTTCGATTGTTGGTTGGGGGAGAGTTTTTACAATGCGGAGTTGGCGGGATTGGTGGAGTCGTTGATTGAGGGTGGGTTTGCGCGAGAGAGTGAGGGGGCGATTTGTGTGTTTTCCGGAGGGGGGTCGGAGCCGAAGAAGGATCCGTATTTGAAGAAGGGCGAGGATGGGTTTGAGGACTATCCGTTGATTGTGCGGAAGCGCGATGGGGGGTTCAATTATGCGACGACGGACATTGCGACGATTGACTATCGGTTGCGGGAGTGGGAGGCGGAGCAGATTTGGTATGTGGTGGATTTTCGGCAGGAGGATCACTTCACGCGTTTGTTTGATTTGGCGAAGCGGCGGGGATGCAAGGCAGAGCTGGTGCATGTGAAGTTCGGGACCATTCTGGGGAAGGATGGGACGCCGTTGAAGACGCGGGCGGGGGATTTGCCGGAATTGGAGGACGTGTTGAATGATGCTTTGGCGGCGGCGCGGAAGTCGGTAGGGGAGAAGAGTCTGTTAGACGACCCCAAGGAGCAGGAGGAGTTGGCGGAATTGATTGGATTGAGTGCGATCAAGTTCATGGAGTTGTCGCATCGGCGGGAGTCGGACTACATGTATGATTTGGAGAAGATGGTGGCCCTGGAGGGGGATACGGCGCCGTACTTGCAGTATAGTTATGTGCGCTGTCGGAGTATTTTCCGGAAGTTGGAGGAAGAGGTGGAGTTGGATGGCGAGGGGTTGGAATTGAGGGAGGAGAGGGAAGTGCATTTGGCGCGGATGTTGGTGCGATTCGGGGAGGTGGTGCCGCAGGTGTTGGAGGATTTGCGGCCGAATGTGTTGGCGAGCTATTTGTTGGAGTTGGCGCGGGCGTATCATTCTTTTTTCCAGGCTTGTCCGGTCTTGAAATCGGAGGGAGCGGTATTGAAGACGCGGCTAACGCTTTGTGAGGTGACGGCGGGGGTTTTGAAGAAGGGGTTGGGTTTGTTGGGCATCGGGGTGCCGGAGCGGATGTAGCGATGTGGCCGAGAAGGGAATTGGCACGATGAGTGGGAGGAGTAGATTCGGGTCATGAAATCGGCGGCAGGTTCAATGTTGGTGGTGGGGCACCGGAATCCGGATACGGATGCGATTTGTTCGGCGATTGGGCAGGCGGAGTTGTTGCGGATGACGGGGGATCCGGCGGAGGCGATTCGGTGCGGGGATGTGCCGGTGCGGACGGCATGGGTGTTGCGAGAGGCGCAGTTGGACACTCCTCGGCTGGTGAAGGATGTGCGGGTGACGGCGGGGCAGATTGCGCGGCGGGATGTGGTGAGTGTTTCGCCAGAGGATACTTTTTTGACGGTGTACCGGCGGATGTTGGCGAGTGGGGTGCGGAGTGTGCCGGTGGTGGATGCGTCGCAGAAGGTGCTGGGTTTGTTGAAGTATTTGGATCTCGTGCAGTTGTTGTTGCCGACGCAGTTGGATGGAATCGGGGTGCGGACCGTTTATGCGGCTCTGGATAAGATTCGGCGGACGTTGCAGGCGGAGTCGGTGGGGTCGGATTGTGGGAATGAGGAGGAGGAGTTGCACTTGTTGGTGGGGGCTTCGAGTGAGGAGACGGTGAAGAGAAGATTGGTGGAGGCGGGTGAGTCGGGTCATTTGCACAAGTATCTCGTGATTTGCGGGGATCGACCGGGGATTCAGGAGATGGCGCTGCAGGCGGGGGTGCGGGGTTTGATCGTGACGGGTGGTTTTGTGGTGCGTCCGGAGTATGCGGCGATGGCGAAGGAGAAGGGGATTGCGATCTTTTTGGCGAGTACGGACACGGCGAGTGTGGCGAAGTTGGTGTCGTGTTCGCGGCAGGTGAGTTCGGTGGTTTCGGGGGATTTCATTACGATTCGGGAGGATGAGATTGTGTCGGGTTTGCGGAAGCGCTTGGGGGTGGAGACGCAGGATTTGTTTCCGGTGGTGGCGCGGGACGGGGTGTCGATGGCGGGGGTGATTTCGAAGTCAGATTTGATCAATCCGCCGCGCACGCAGTTGGTGTTGGTGGATCACAATGAGTTTGCGCAGGCGGTGACGGGGGTGGAGGAGGCGGAGATTCTGGAGGTGATTGATCATCACCGTTTGGCAGGGGATTTGGCTTCGCGGGAGCCGATTCGATTTCTGAATGAGCCGGTTGGTTCGACGAGTACCTTGGTTGCGCGGAAGTTTATTCATCGGGATTTGCAGCCAACGCGAGGGGTGGCGTTGTGTTTGTGTGCGGGGTTGATCTCGGACACGCTGATGTTGACGTCGCCGACGACGACGGATTTGGATCGAGAGATGTTGGCGTGGTTGGCGCCGATTGCGGAGATTGATCCGGAGAAGTTTACCTCGGAGTTTTTTGCGGTGGGTTCGTTGTTGATGGGGGGAACGACGGAGGAGATTCTGACGACGGATCGGAAGGAGTTTTTTGAGGAGGGGGTGAAGATTAGTATTTCTCAGATTGAGGAGAGGGGTTTGGGCGGCTTTGATCAGCGGAAGAAGGAGTTAGAAATTGGTTTGGAGGAGTTGCGGAAGGAGCAGGAGGTGGATTTGGCTTTGTTGGCGGTGACGGATATTGCGAATCACGATAGTGTGATTTTGGGGGCCGGGAGCGAGGTGTTGCTGGAGGCTTTGCCTTTTGAGCGGCAGCACGGGATTTTTCTGGCACCGGGGGTGGTCAGTCGGAAGAAGCAAATCTTCCCTGCGGTTTGTGGGGCTTGCCGAGCGGTGGCTGGCAAGGTATTGGGCGTTTGACGATGAGCAACTTGGTGGTGGTGAAGGTGGGGACAGGGGTCTTGACCCGGGTGGAGGACGGCACTCTGGAAGGAGGGTCGTTGACGCGGTTGGTGACGGGGTTGGCGGGTTTGGTGGAGGCGGGAAAGCAGGTGATTCTCGTTTCGTCGGGAGCGGTGGGGGCCGGGGTTTCGGCGTTGGGTTTGGCGAGTTATCCGGAGGATTTGCAGTCGAAGCAGGCGGCAGCGGCGGTGGGGCAGGCGCGTTTGATGCATCATTATGAGAATTTGTTTTCGCAGTTCGGGCTACAGATTGCGCAGTTGCTGTTGACGGGTCCGAACTTGCAGCAGGAGGAGACGCGGGAGCGAGTGCGGGGGATGCTGGGATGTCTGTTAGAGAGGGAGACGGTGGTGCCGATCGTGAATCAGAATGATTCGGTGGCGGTGGAAGAGTTGAGCAAGGGTGACAATGATTTGTTGTCGGTGCGGGTGGCGGAGCTAATGGGAGCGGAGTTGCTGGTGTTGTTGACGAGCGCGGACGGTTTGTGTGCGGGAGAGGGTGGGGAGTTGATTCCTTTGGTTACGGATGTGGCGGAGGCACGGGAATTGGTATCGGGGGGGTCGGGCAAGTTTTCGATTGGGGGGATGCATTCGAAGTTGGATGCAGTGGAGGTGGCGATGGATGCGGGTTTGGAGGTGGTGATTGGGAATGGTCGTCAGCCGGAGCGGTTGGGGGAGATTGTTGCGGGAGGCGGGATTTGCACGAGATTCTTGAAGAAGTGAGATAATGACGAGCGAGGAGATTGAGAAGCAGGTTTTGGAGATGGGGCGGGCTGCGCGAGCGGCGGCGCTTGAGTTGGCGGTGTTGTCGACTGAGGCGAAGAATGAAATTTTGCGGGCGATGGCGGGAGGTTTGCGAGCGGCAGCGGGTGAGATTTTGGCGGCGAACGGGAAGGATATTGTGGCGGGGGAAGAGAGGGGGCTTTCGAGTGCGATGTTGGATCGATTGAGATTGGATGAGGGGCGATTGGAGGCGATTGCGGCGGGAGTGGAGCAGGTGGCGAATTTGACGGATCCGGTGGGAGCGCAGTTGGCGGATTGGAGGCATCCGAAGGGGTTTTCGATTGAGCAGGTGCGGGTGCCGATTGGGGTGATTGGGATTATCTACGAGAGTCGGCCCAATGTGACGAGTGATGCGGCGGTGTTGTGTTTGAAGAGTGGGAACGCGACGATTTTACGGGGAGGGAGTGAGGCGATTCATTCGAACCGGGCGATTGCGCGGGCGTTGGCGGAGGGGGGAGCAGAGGCGGGATTGCCGGAGAATGCGATTCAGCTCATTCCGTTTACGGATCGGGAGAGTGTGAAGGTGATGGCGGGGATGGATGAGTATTTGGATTTGATTATTCCGCGGGGAGGGAAGGGGTTGATTGAGACGGTGGTGTCGTTGGCACGGATGCCGGTGATCAAGCATTACGATGGGATCTGCCATGTGTATGTCGATCCGGAGGCCGATTTGGAGAAGGCGGTGGGGATTGTGGTGGATTCGAAGACCCAGAAGCCGAGTGTGTGCAATGCGCTGGAGACTTTGTTGGTGGATGAGGCAGTGGCGAGTGATTTTTTGCCGAAGGTGGCGGTGGCGTTGCGGGCGAAGGGGGTGGTGTTGCGAGGTGATGAGCGGACGAGGGATGTGTTAGAAGGAGTTGAAGAGGCGAATGAGGAGGATTGGGGGATGGAGTATCTCGATTTGGTTTTGGCGGTGAAGGTGGTGGGTTCGTTGGAAGAAGCGATGGCGCACATCAACCGGTATGGTTCGCGGCATAGTGATTGTATCGTGACGGAGAGTGGGGAGCGGGCGGAGAGGTTTCTGCGGGGGATTGATTCGGCGTGTGTGTTTCACAATTTGTCGACGCGGTTTAGTGATGGGGAGGAGTTCGGGTTTGGCGCGGAGATTGGGATTTCGACGGACAAGTTGCATGCGCGGGGTCCGATGGCGTTGCGAGAGCTGACGAGTTATCAGTATCGCTTGCGGGGGGATGGGGAGTTGAAAGGTCCGGCATGAGGGGGCGTAGGATGCGCTGATGAGCGAATTGCGAAACTGGGGGAGTGCGTTGTTGGTGTTGCTCTTGGCGTTGGTGGCGCGGGGAGAGCAGCCGAATGTGATTTTGCTGATCACGGACGATATGAATTTGAAGATGGTGGGAGCGTATTCGGGGCAGGTGGAGACGCCGAATTTGGATCGGTTGGTGAGGGAGGGTTCATCGTTTATGAACGCCTACAATATGGGGGCGTGGGGCCCGGCGGTGTGTATTCCGAGTCGGACGATGTTGAATACGGGGAAGAGTTTGTGGCGGGCGAAGGAGGCGGCGGAAGGGGAGTGGAAGGGAAGATTGTGGAGTGAGTTGATGCGGGAGGGCGGTTATGCGACGTATTTTACGGGGAAGTGGCATTGTGAAGCGGGGCCGCGGTTGGAGGCATTGTTTGATGAGGTGGGTTTGAAGACGCCGGGTCAGCTTTCATGGAGGAAGGAAGGGCGGATGGTGCCGTGGGACCGGGAGCTGGGAGGGTTTTGGACAGAAGAGGGGCATATGACGGATCGGACGGCGGCAGATGTGATTCGCTTCGTGGAGGAGGCTGCTGGGGGTGAGAAGCCGTTTTTTATTTATGCGGGATTCAACTTGCCGCATGTGCCGAGGCAGGCGGAGAAGCGGTATTTTGAGCTTTATCCGAAGAGTGAGATTGAGTTGCCGCTCAATATGAAGGAGCGGAGTGAGGATGTGGAGATGAAGTGGGCGAAGAAGGTGACGCCGGATTTGGTGCGGTCGCGGTATCAGGAAAATTTTGCGATGGTGGCGCATTTTGATGAAAGCGTGGGGCGGATTTTGGAGAGTGTGGAGAAGAGTGATGCGGCGAAGGATACGGTGGTCATCTTCATGAGTGATCACGGGATCAATTTGGGAGAAAACGGGGTGGTAGGGAAGGAGTGCTTGTATGATTTGAGTATGCAGGCGCCCTTGGTTTTTTGGGGAGCGGGGATTGAGTCGGGGAAGCGGTTTGAAGCCGGGGTGTATTTGCAGAGTGTGATGCCGACGGTCTTGGAGATGGGCGAGGTGGTGGTGCCGGGAGAGGTTGAGTTTCCGAGTTTAGGGCCGGTGTTGCGAGGTGACAGGGAGGTGGTGCAGGAGGTGGTTTATGGGGCGTTTGAGGAGAGGATGCGCTGTTTGGTGGATGGCAATTGGAAGTTGATTCGGTATTTCAAGCCTGAGGGTGTGGTGGATCGGTTGTTTGATTTGGGGAATGATCCGCTGGAGGCCGAGGATTTGGCGGGGCGGGAAGAGACTGGGCCGGTCGTTGAGAGGTTGCGCAAGCGTCTTTCCGAGGAGGCGCGCATGCGGGGAGATCCGATGGCGGAGCAATTGGGGTCGGGGGGAGCTCGGTAGAGCGGAGCTTTTATTGTCGCGCGGCCTGGAAGTCTTCCAGAAGGGAGCGGCCGTAGCGATATTCGGGGTGGTCGGGTTCCTTGGTGGCTTCTTTGTGGGCGGCGCTGAGCCCGAGCCAGAACGCACCGAGGGCGAGGAGGAGGAAGACGAGAAAGATGCCGAAGTCGGCAGCGCCGCTTTGTTGGCCGGAGGAAACGATGGGGGCTGGACGGACTGGCGCTGGAGGCGGAGAAGCAGGAGCTACGGGGGTTGGTTTTTTCCGTTTGGCTTTCGGACGTTGGCGTTTTTTGGAGTGTTCGGTGGCGAGGGTTTCTGTTTCTTCTTCGGTGAGGGTGTAGTTGAAAAGGACGTCACCGACTTCGAGGTCAAGTCCGTCCCGGAGGTCGATGACTTCCATGAGTTCTTCTTCGAGGAGAATGCCGTTGGTGGAGTCGTTGTCGGAGAGGATGTAGCCGCCGTCGACGCGCTTCATTTCGCAGTGGTGGGAGGAGACGGAGCCGTGTTCGATAACGACATCGTTGGCAGCAGAGCGGCCGATGGTGACGAGTTTGGTCTCGAGTGGGAAGCGGTAGGGTTGGGGGGTGCCGTTTGGGATGGTGATGCAGATTCGAGGCATGGCTTTGGGATTTTACGGTTGTTTTGCGGAAAACTTAGTCTTTGTGGCGGCTTCGTCGAAGCCGATCTACCGACATGATGGTGATTTCTTCGAAGTTGATTTACCGATGTGATGGCGGTTTTGTGGAAGTGGATTTTACACGATGTGTTCTAGAAGGCGGCTCCGATGGCGAAGTGGAAGGCGCCAGGGGGGTCTTCGGGAGCGGGGTTGAGGGAGCGGCCGTATTCGATGCGGACGGGACCGATGGGGAGGTCGAGGCGAATGCCGAGGCCGAGTGCCAGGCGAGGGTCGAGGGAAGGCCAGGAGGCAGCAGATTGGTCGAGGGAGCCGGCATCGAGGAAGGCGACGGCGGAGAGGGGGCCGGCGATTTTGCGGATGTATTCGACGTTGGAGTACCAGAAGGCTTCGCCGCCGGTGGGGAAGCCGTTGATATTGGGGCCGAGTTGGCGGGCGGGGAAAGAGCGGACGGAGTTGGCACCGCCCCAGAAATAGCGGAGGTCGATGGGGAAGCCGTTTTGGTCGAGGGAGGCGAGGAATCCGGTGGAGAGGTTGAAGGCGAGGCGGGATTTGTCGTTGAGGGGCCAGTGGTAGGCGGCTTGGCCCTCGAGGCGGAAGAAGCCGTTGGAGGTTTCGCCGAGGACAGCGCCGACTTCGCCGTGGGCACGGCTGTAGAATCCTTGGGAGGGAGAGACGCCGGAGTCGCGGCGGTCGTGAAGCCAGGTGAGGCCGATGCTGGCGACGGCGTAGTCGCGGACACCAACGGCGGAGGAGGGGAGGCTTTCGGGGGTGCTGGTGTTGAGGGCGAGGAGGGCGTCGAGTTCGAAGGTGTTTCGTTTGTCGGGTTGGGTGGAGAGGGTGAGTCCGACTCCGGATTCTAGTTTACTATATTCGTCGTATTCGCGGCTGAGGAGGAAAGCCCTAGGGGTGAGGCGGAGGTCGCGGCCGAGCCAGAAGGGGTCGGTGACGGAGACTTCGCCGAGGAAGCCGATGGCGGAGTATTCGGCGGCGATGTTGAGGTTGTAGAGTTGCGAGAGGAAGTTGCGGTCGTAGTAGGAGGCTCCGAGGATGGCGCCTTCGAAGGAGCCGGCGCCGAGGTAGTAGGTGAATCCGCGGGGTTTGCCTTCTTTGAGGTGGAGGGTGAGGTCGATGGTGCCTTCTTCTTTGTTGATGGTGCGCTCGGTGGTGAGGGAGTCGAAGGCGCTGGTGGAGAGGAGGGTGTTTTTGAATTTGCGGAGTTTTTCTTCTTCGAAGGGTTTGCGGGAGTGGGATTGGAAGTAGCGGCGGACGCGGTCGAGGTTGCAGGATTCGCCGCCGGTGAGGGTGGTTTTTCCGACGAGGTAGCGTTTACCGGGGTCGAGGGTGAGGATGAGGTCGGATTGGCCGTTTGAGTGGGTGACGGAGAGGTTGGTGGTGGCGAATTGGAAGCCGAGTTCTCGTAGGGTTGCGCTGGCGCCTTCCTGAACGCGGCGGAGGGAGGTGGCGTCGGCGGTGTTGCCGATGAGGGATTGGAGGGCGGTGACCATGTTTTGGGCGTTTTTGGGGAGGTTTCCTTCGAGGGAGATGGAGCCGATGGTGTGGAGAGGGCCAGGCTCGGAGAGGAGGGTGAGGTTGACTTGGCGGTTGGGGCGGTCGAATTGGAAGGGTTCGACGAGTTTGGAAGTGGCCTTCCAGTAGCCGAGGGATTTGAGGTAGGTGTTGGCGGCGCCAGCGGCGGAGCGGACTTTGGACTGGAGGTAGGGGGCCTCGGGGGCCTTGCCAGTGAGGGGGTCGATGCCGGTGAAGTATTGGGCCATGGTCTCGGCTTGTGCAGGGGTGACGCCCCGGACATCAATTTTGCCGAGGGTGAAACGGGGCCCGCTGTTGACGGTGAGTTCGATGGATTTGCGGTCGGCGGGGATGCGCCATCTGAGGTCGACTTCGGGGTAGCCTTCTTTTTCCAGGAGGGTTCGGACGAGGAAGTCGGC
>JBCCZX010000020.1:0-23984 GCA_039186735.1 Verrucomicrobiota bacterium
AACTCGTCCTCTTCCTCAAAAACCTCATCTCCATATCTCACCTCCCGCTTCGAAATATAAGCCTCCGGCGGATAGTTCGCCAAAACCTCCTCGTCCCGACCCAAAACACTCGGCTCCACCGGCTCCCGCTCAATCCAAATCGGCTCCTCAATCTCCCCATCGGAAACCCCCTCCACCTCTTCAACCCACTCCTCCGCCTCGGGAACAACTGACTCCTCCACAACCCCTCCTTCCGCTACGTCCACCTGCGGAACCGGCTTCGGCTTCGGTGCCGAAGTCCACTTCGCCCCTTCATTGATCCAACGCTTCACCAACGCGATCTCCCCCGGAGTCATCACCGGCCCCTTCGGTGGCATTCGCCCCAAAACTTCCTCCTCCACCACCTCAATCAAAAAGCTCTCTCCCGCGTTCCCCGGCACAATATTCCCCCCCTTCATCGCTGCCGCACGCGTATCCATCCGATACCCCCCCTTCACCAACTTCGGCCCGTGACACCGAATGCACTTCTTCTCAAATATCGGCCGTATTTGCGTCGTGTAATCCACCTGCGCTCCCGCCGGACCAATCATCATCAACACCACCACAAAAAAACCGACTTTCATCAACCCCGACATCGCTACGACTTATCTAGTAAAGCAACTTCGGATGAATATTCGAACCATGCACCGCCGTGTGACACGACACACAACTCCCCTGCCTCAAGAAAAAGGAATGGTCCACCGCTCCAATCACCACCCGACCCGCCCCATCGGGCACCTGCGCATGGCACTTCAAACAAAGATTCGCATCCGGCTCCGACAGCATCTTCCGGTTCACCGATCCATGTGGCTTGTGACACGCCACACAACCCTCCCGCATCGCCTCATGACCAAAAACAAACGGCCGCGTCTGCTCTTCGTGACACTTCCCACACACGGCCTCCTGCCGCGTCATCGCCAACTGTCCCCCCGCTGCCATAATGTCGGGACCATGCGGATCATGACAATCCACGCAATTCATCTCACCCTCCAAGACCGGATGCCGATGAAGCATATGGAAGTCCGACTGAATCTCCACATGACAATTCAAACACGCTTCCGGCGACTTCCTCGGATTCACAATCCACCGCTCGAAAGCGGTCCCTCCGGACTCCGCAACATGCTTGCTTCCTGGTCCGTGACAGGACTCACATGAAGTATCCGAAATCCCCTCGATCCCGGAAACATTCACCTGCGCATGAATACTCCCATGCGACTCCGCATTGATCTCCTGGTGACAACCCGCACAAGTATCACTCCCCACAAACTCAGCCCCCGCGACCACTGGTGCAATCGCCAACGGCCTCCCACTCGGACCCGTCGCACACGCAACAATCACCTGCACCACGATCAGAATCCCTCCCGCCGCCAAATAGCTGGGAAAAACCACAAACGGATTTCTCCTCACATATCTCCAGACCTGCTCTAACACCTATCACAGTTCAACCGCAGATCGCCGGTCTTGTCGAGGGAGGAAGCTCAATTCTCAATGATCATCCCAAACCATCCCCCGCTTCCCGATCCCCCTCTTCTCCATCAACTTCCGGTGCTTCGTCACCCGCCCCGAAACCCGCTTCCGCCACAAGCGAAAACTCCCCCCCTTCAAATTCGCCCGCATCACCCGAATCACCGCCGCCTCATTCAAGCCCGTCCGCTCTTCAATCTCCTCAAACGTCGTCCGATCCTCCCAAGCCATTCGTATAATCCGATTCCGCTCCGACTCCGTCACCGCCTAACCTCACCCCAAAATCCTTCTCCGCAACCACCACTGCCCAAGAAATTCATCTTTCATCATTCATCATTCATCCTTAAAAACTCCCGTGGCCAATACCTTCGGCAAACTTTACCAAATCAGCACCTTCGGCGAATCCCATGGCGGAGGCGTCGGCGTCATCATCGATGGCTGCCCCCCCGGCATCCCCGTCACCGAAGAACTCATTCAGCACGAACTCGACCGCCGCCGCCCCGGACAATCCGAAATCGTCACCCCCCGCAACGAATCCGACACCTGCGAAATCCTCTCTGGCGTCCACGAAGGCCACACCCTCGGCACCCCCATCTCCATCCTCGTCCGCAACAAAGACGCCCGCCCCTCCTCCTACGACGAAATGGCCGTCAAATACCGCCCCTCACACGCCGACTACACCTACGACGCCAAATTCGGCCGCCGCAACCCCAACGGCGGAGGCCGCTCCTCCGCACGCGAAACCATCGGCCGCGTCGCCGCCGCCGCCATCGCCAAACAAGTCCTCAAACACCTCGCACCCGACCTCCAAGTCCTCGCCTGGGTCTCCACCGTCAAAGACCTGAAAGCCACCGTCGACCCCGACACGGTCACCTCCGAAATCATCGAATCCAACATCGTCCGCACCGGCGACCCCGTCATCGTCGACCAAATGATCGACCTCATCAAAGCCACCCGCTCCGACGGCAACTCCATCGGCGGCACCATCGAAACCATCGTCCGCAACTGCCCCCCCGGCCTCGGCGCACCCGTCTTCGACCGCCTTGAAGCCGACCTCGCCAAAGCCATGCTCTCCCTGCCCGCCACCAAAGGCTTCGAAGTTGGCTCCGGATTCGCCGGCACCCTCCTCACCGGCCGCGAACACAACGACCCTTTCTACATGGACGGCGATCAAGTCCGCACCCGCACCAACAACTCCGGTGGCGTCCAAGGCGGCATCTCCAACGGCGAAAACATCCTCTTCCGCGTCGCCTTCAAACCCGTCGCCACCATCATGACCGCCCAAGAAACCGTCTCCTCCACCAAAGAAGACACCGAACTCAAAGGCAAAGGCCGCCACGACCCCTGCGTCCTCCCCCGCGCCGTCCCCATGGTCGAAGCCATGACCCACCTCGTCCTCCTCGATCACGCTCTCCGCCAACGTGCCCAATGTGGCTCCGAATAAGCAAACCATACAAACCCATGAAAAACATCCTCCCTTTCCTCTTCCTCACCCAGCTCACATTTGCTGGCTCTCCCATCGGCCCAAAAGACGCGGTCCCACCCGAATCGGTCTTCAAAGGCGAAATTGAATACGAAATCGGAAACTTCAACCAAAAGGACCGCGGCCTCAAGAAAGGCGTCGACCTCACCATCCCCGATGGTCAAGACGTCCGCACCCTCGAAGTCTTTTTCAAAACCCCTCCTATCGGCATCTACACCACTAACTACTACAAAGACCCTCAAAAAGCATCTGCCGCTTACGATTCCCATGTTGAAGCCATGAAAGAACGGTCCGGCACAGAAACCGAAGAACTTCAAGAGAAAGACGGCTTCAAATACCTGATCATAAAGGACGTCGGCTCCCGTTTTGCCTGCAGCGTTCTCGTTCAAAACGTCCATTTCATCATCAACGACACCGGCGCACGAAAAGATCGAGAGTGGGTTCTCGCACAAGCTCTCGTCTGCGCTCGATCCATCAAGGTCGAAGGAGCAACGGTCGAGGCTCCCAAGGATGAAATCCTGCCCAAAAATCCCATTCCGGTCTCTATCGCCAACAAAACCCAGTGGACCGGCGCCAACGGAAACACCCTCAACGGCAGAATCATTGCTTTCGACGCCGCCTCCCGAACCCTCAACCTCGCACTCGCCAACGGCAAAATCTTCAATGGCGTCTCACTCGACAAATTCTCCCCCGAAGACCGCGCAGAAATCCTCGCCGCCTTCGAAGAGTAACCCGCGAACACGGTCACGACTTGTCCACCTGACTGCGACCAAGTAAGAATCTGCACTAGCGTGGAAGCCCTCAACAATTTCCTGAGCAATTCAAATCTCCCCATCGACACCGTCGGCGTCACCGCCGCCCTCGGCATCATCGTCTTCGCCTTCGTTGCCATCTCCATCGTCAAAGGCATCATCAAGACAATCATCTCCGTCTTCACCCTCGCCGTCTCTCTTGTCGCCTTCTACTTCGGCTTCAACCTCTCCCCGCCCTACATCGAACAATTCATCCCCGAGGCAGTTTCCTGGATGCCCCTCGTAGCCGGGAGCATCTGCGCCCTCTTCGCCGTCGCCCTCCTCCAAGCCTTCTTCGGCCTCCTCTCCGGAAAAAAGAAAAAGAAAAAAGCCGAGCCCATCTCCGAGAACTCAAAGAAGAAAAAAGGCTCCAATCCCCTCGCCCCCCTCTTCGGCCTCACCGTAGGAATCATGGTCCTCTTCACGCTCCTTACCGGCATCCGCCACTTCGGCACCCTCTCCGAACTGGACCATCTTCAGACCTTCACCACCGAAGGCCCCGAAAAAGCAGGTCCCATCCCTCCCCTCGCCCGTCTCAAACAACTCCTCGATTCCTCCCCCATTGCCGCCTTCCACGAACGCATCGACCCCTTCTACGACCGCGCCAAAGAGAACCTCGCCAAGCTCATCATCCTCGCCCAAAACCGCCAACTCCTCGCCCAAGTCCTCACCGATGAAGGCAACCGCGAAGCCCTCAACACTCCCGAAATCAAATCCATCTCACTCGCCGGCGAACAACAGCGCGAACTCTGCAAAGCCTGCAAATTCCCCGAACTCTTCAACGAATCCAACTTCCACCTCATCGCCACCAAACCCTCCACCCGCCGCGAACTCCTCAAAGTCGACCTCTCCGTCCTCTTCCCCAAAGACGACCCCGAGACCGAAGACCCCGAAAAGGAGTAGACCTCCCCGCCCCTCGTGGTCCAAAACAGGGCCGCACGATGAGCTACATCCCAACCATCGGACTCGAAGTCCACTGCCAGGTCAAAACAAACTCCAAAATGTTCTGCCCCTGCCCCACCTCCTTCGGCGACGAACCCAACTCCAACACCTGCCCCCCCTGCCTCGGCCTCCCCGGCGCCCTCCCCGTCCTCAACGAACGCGCCATCGAAAAAACCCTCCTCGCCGGCCTCATGCTCGACTGCTCATTCCCCGCCATCTCCAAGTGGGACCGCAAAAACTACTTCTACCCCGACATGCCGAAAAACTACCAAACCTCCCAAATGGACCTCCCCCTCTGCCTCGGCGGCGGCGTCCCCCTCTACGACCACAACTACCCCAAGGACCACCAGAAAAACATCGCCCACCCCGGCAAAATCGTTCGCCTCAACCGCATCCACCTCGAAGAAGACGTCGCCAAATCCACCCACCAGGCCAACTCCACCCTCATCGACTTCAACCGCGCCGGCACCCCCCTCATGGAAATCGTCTCCGAACCCGACCTCGATTCCGCCGAAGAAGCCTTCTCCTACCTCAAAACCCTCCAGCAAATCCTGATCTACGGCGATATCAGCGACGCCGACATGGAAAAAGGCCAACTCCGCTGCGACGTCAACATCTCCGTCCGCAAAAACCCCGAAGACCCCCTCGGCGAACGCTCCGAACTCAAAAACCTCAACTCCTTCGCCGCCATCCGCCGCGCCATCCACTACGAAATCGAACGCCAATCCTCCGAGCTCGACCAAGGCATCCCCCAAATCCAATGCACCCGCCGCTGGGATGACGACCTCGGCGAATCCACCATCATGCGCACCAAGGAAGACGCCCACGACTACCGCTACTTCCCCTGCCCCGACCTCCTCCCCATCAAAACGAAATCCCTAGTAGAACGAGTCACCCCCCAACGCCCCGAACTCCCCCACGAAAAATCCGCCCGCTTCATCGCCGACTACCAACTCACCGACTACGACGCCTCCGTCCTCACCACCGAACGCCCCCTCGCCGACTACTTCGAAGCCGTCACCCAAGGGAGCGTGGGCGTCCCGCCCGCATCCACAGAACCTGCGCAAAAAACCAAACTCTCCTTCCCTCCCAAAAAAGCCGCCAACTGGATCCTCAACAACCTCCTCGCCCTCCTCAAAGACAAGTTCGAAACCATCGAAACCTGCCCCATCTCTCCCTCACAAACCGCCGCCGTCCTCGACCTCGTCGAAGCCGGCACCGTCTCCAACAACCAGGCCAAAGACCTCTTCACCAAACTCTGGGACGAACCCGAAAAAGACCCCGCCGCCCTCGCCAAGGAAATGGGCTTCGAGCCCGCCGACACCGGAGCCATCGACGCCCTCATCAACGAAGCCATCGCCAACAACCCCAAGCAGGTCGAAGAAATCAAAGCCGGTAACGAGAAGCTCATCAACTTCATCACCGGCCAGGTCATGAAAGCCTCCAAAGGCAAAGCCAACCCCAAGCTCGTCACCGACTCCATCCGCTCCAAACTCCTCTAACAAATGGTCCTTTTCCCTCTCCTCCTCGCCCAACTTCCCATCCCCGACTGGAAGATGGTCCACAGCCTCGACTCCGATCAAAACGACCGCATTTCTCTCGCCGAATTCCACAGCGACCCCGCCATCTTCAAACTCATCGACTCCAACAACGACGACGAGATCACCTTCGAAGAAGTCCAAGCCGCTCGCAAACAAACCCCGGCCCCGCCCCAACTCGATGACCCCGCCCCCAAACTCACCGCCCTCGACACCCTCACCAACCGACCCGTCCCCCTTCACAACCGCGAACGCCCCTTCGCCCTCATCTTCGGCACCTTCACCTGACGCCCCTTCCTCAAGCAGAGCGTGACTCTCCAAAAACTCTACGAAAAGCACCACGAACAAATCGACTTCTTCTGGATCTACGCTCAAGAAGCCCGCGCCAGCGACACCGGCCTCAACCCCAGCAAAGACCCCACCCCCCTTCAACCCGTCGCTAACCACCGCACCCTCGCCGAACGAAAAACCGCTGCCCAATCCTGCGCCACCGCCATCTCCTGCGACATCCCCATCCTCCTCGACGACCTCAACAACACCGTCACCATCCGCTACCATGCCCACCCCACCCGTCTCTATCTCATCGGAAAAAACAACACCATCGCCTTTGCCGGAAAACCCGGCCCCTTCGGCACTGACCTCCAGGCCTTCTCCACCGCCCTCACAAAAGCAAAATAACCGAACAACCCTCCTCCGCCCCACGTATCCTTCCCCATGACCCGTCGCCACCTCATCACCTCCACCCTCGCCGCCTCCCTCGGCACCCTCGCCGCTCAAAACACACCCTCCAAGAAAATCATCCCCATCGGCCCCTTCACCAAACCCCTCCAATTCCTCTCCTTCGAAGAACTCGCTGAAACCCTCGCCGAACTCGGCTTCCAAGGCGCCGAAGTCCCCATCCGCCCCGGCGGCCACATCGAACCCGAAGCCGTCCCCGACCAACTCCCTGCCCTCGTCGAAGCCTTCAAAAAACACAACCTCGAAATCCTCGCCTTCGCCTCCGGCATCAACCAAGTCTCCGCCGAACAGCACACCGAAACTATTCTCACCACCGCCGCCAAACTCGGCATCAAACGCTACCGCCTCTCCTACTACCGCTACGATCTCACCAAACCCATCCTCCCCCAACTCGACGACATCCGCCCCCGCCTCCACGACCTCGCCGCCCTCAACAAACAACTCGGCATCCAGGGCCTCTACCAAAACCACTCCGGCCGCAACTACGTCGGCGGCCCCCTCTGGGACATCTGCCAACTCCTCGCCCCGCACAACCCCAAACACCTCGGCCTCGCCTTCGACATCGGCCACGCCACCGTCGAAGGCGGCATGAGCTGGCCCATCCAATGGAAACTCGCCCAACCCCACCTCGGCATGATCTTCGTCAAAGACTACCTCTGGAAAAACAAACGCCGACAAGCCGTCCCCCTCGGCACCGGACAAATCGCCCCCGCCTTCTTCAAAAAGCTCCCCCCCGTCCCCATCTCCCTCCACGTCGAATACCACCCCATCAAAAACACCCCTCCCGCCCAACTCCGCGAAACCTTCCTCCCCGCCTTCAAAAACGACCTCCAAACCCTGCAAAACCTTCTCTCCCAATAAATTTCTCCGTGCCCTTGGCTCTCTCCATGCTTAATTCAGCTGCACACACATGACGCCCACCGAGCACGACGACCCCACCAACGCCCAAATCCTCTCCGTCTCCGAAGACCTCGTCGCCGGTTTCCAGCGCCAGCCCTTCCACACCATCGCCGAACAATCAGGCGTCCCCCTCGACACCGTTCTCGAGCGCATCAGGGTGATGCTCGAAGCAGGCGTGATCCGCCGTGTTCGCCAAACCCTTCTCGCCACCAAACTCGCCCACGGTGCCCTCGTCGCGTGGCGCGTCCCCGAAGAAAAGCTCACCGCCATCTTCGACTACATGTTCCAGCACGACCCCTTCTCTGGACACGTCGTCACCCGCTCCACCGACACCAAAGTCTCTGGCTCCGGCTACCGTCTCTGGACCACCCTCAAGGTTCCCCAAGGCGAATCCCTCGACCACCACGCCGGTGTCCTCAAGGAAATCCTCGGCGCCCACGAATACATCCTCATGCCCGCCAAAGGCGTCTTTGCTCTCGGTGTCGGCCACGTCCGTCGCAAAGGCCTCGAACCCGGTGCCAAAATCGACGCCCCCGCCGAAATGATGACCACCACCACCGTCGAACTCACCGACGAGGAATGGGAAGTCCTCCTTTCTCTCAAAGAAGAACTCACCCCAGATGAAGTCGTCGCCAACTGCTGGGACAAACGCGCCGAAATCGCCGGCGTCTCCCTCGACCGCTTCTGCGAAGTCGCCGAGACCCTCAACGCCAAAAAAGTCATCGGCCGCTTCTCCACCTTCCTCGAACACGTCAAACCCTCCGACACCGGCAAAAAAGTCACCCGCTTCAATGGCCTCTTCCACTGGGCCGTCCCCGAAGGCATGCAACAACAAGCCGGAGCCGAAGTCGGTCGCCATCACTGCATGACCCACGCCTACTGGCGCGAGGGCGGACCCCAGTTCGGCAACGTCAACATCATGGGCGTCATGCACGGCACCGAAAAACCCAAAGTGTTAGAACACAAGGCTGCCATCGACAAACACCTCGAATCCTGCGACATCCCCGTCTCCTACACCAACGTCTTCTGGGGCGGCCGCTCCGAAATCAAACCCTCCGAAATCTCCCCAAAAGTCTACCAAGCCTTCCACGCCAACCCACCCAAATTTGAGGGATAAGACGTGCCTGCCTGAGCTCCTCGCCATCCCTTGAATCACTTCTCCCCTCACCTCTTCTTTTCCCGAATCCCCTTCCCGATTCTCCCCACGTCCTCCTATCCCCCCAAAACACCTCTTCCAAAACCAAAAACGGCTCCAAATTCCCTCGTGCCGCAGGAGAGGCAACCCAGATCTTCAACGAACACGGCCCCGATATGGGCAATTTATCCACGATAAAATTCCCGCTATTCAACCGTCTTTGTGAAAGAATGAAACTCGTGCGCCAATTTCTCGCTACTCTACTCTTCTCCAGCCTCCTTGCCGCAAAGCCCAACATCCTCTTCATCGCCGTCGATGATCTCCGCCCCGAACTCAACTGCTACGGAGCCTCACACATCCACTCACCCAACATCGACGCACTAGCCCAGCGCGGCACTCTCTTCGAACGAGCCTACTGCCAGGTCGCCGTCTGTGGAGCCTCCCGTGCCAGCATCATGACCGGCCTCCGACCCGAAACCACTCGCTGCTGGACCTACTACACCCCCATGCGCGAAAAGAATCCCGACGCCCTCTCCCTCCCCCAACACTTCAAGAATCACGGCTACACCACCCTCTCCTTCGGCAAAATCTACCACGCCACCAACGATGACTACCCCCTCGGCTGGTCCGAAAAACCCCTCAAGGAAAAGGGCTCGACCTATGCCTCTCAAGAAAACCTCAACGCCCTCAAAAAACTCGCTCAACAAAACAACGAAAAAGAACGCCTCCGCGGCCCCTCCCACGAAAACCCCGGCAACCTCCCCGACAACGTCTACGCCGACGGCACCATCACCGAAAAATCCATCGCCCGCCTTGAACAACTCGCCGCAGCAGACACCCCCTTCTTTCTCGCCGTCGGCTTCCAAAAACCTCACCTCCCCTTCAACGCTCCCGGCAAATATTGGGAAATCTACGACCCTGAAAAAATCAAAACCCCCTCTTCCGAGGACCGCCTCAATGGAATCCCGCATGCCACCTCTTTCTGGGGCGAACTCAAGAGCTACCCCGATATTCCATCAAACAGAAAAGTCCTCTCCCCAGAAAAATCCCGCACCCTCATCCACGGATACTATGCCTGCGTGAGCTACATCGATTCCCTCATCGGCCAACTTCTCAACTCCCTCGACCGACTCAGCCTCTCCAACAACACCATCATCGTCCTTTGGGGCGACCACGGCTTCTACCTCGGCGAATTCGGCGACTGGTGCAAACACACCAACTACGAAGTCGCCACCCACGTCCCCCTCATCATCTCAACCCCGGGTGGCAAACCCAACCAACGCACCCCCGCCCTCACCGAATTCGTCGATGTCTTCCCCACCCTCGCAGACCTCGCTGGCCTCCCAATTCCCCCTCAACTTCAGGGCACCTCCCTCACCCCACTCCTCGAAAACCCCTCTCGCACCTGGCGCGAAGCCGCCTTCAGCCAATACGAGAAAAACAAAAGAGGAGTCGGCCTCGTCCTCGGCACCAGCGTCCGCACCCATCGCTTCCGCTACACCGAATGGCGCCGCAAGGACAACCCCTCCATCCTCGAAGACATCTCCCTCATCGACTTCCAAACCGATCCCAAGGCCCTGAAAAACATCGCTCAAGACCCCCAGTACGCCACTCACATCAAACACTTGGCAGAACTCGCCAAATCCTCCCGAACCGGACTCAAACCCAATTGATCACCCTCAATTGCGGTACTCCAAAGTCACCGGAAAACCTCTAAACTCATCACCTTCCTCCGGTTGCTTGGCATCAATATCTAACCGAAACGCGTGAAAAGTGACCTCCCCCTTCTTCTTATCCACCGCCACCAAACCATGCCCAGAACCCTTCGCATGCTGAATCGCAAAAATCCCCTCGCCTTCCAAATCCGGGCGATTGAACGCATCCTCCACTCCCTCCGGCAATCGCTCCGGATTCGTCACCCCATGCATCGTAATTCGATTCCCATGGTCGTCAAAATACCGCCCCGTATACGGCCCGTTGATCTCCTCTCCATGCCTCTTCTGATTCGGCCACCAAGCCCGCGGCCAACCCACCGATGCCCCCGTCAACATAAACGCCAACGGACCATCATCCCACTCCTCAATTCCCATCCGCGCCAATACCCCCAAATGCTGATCCCCATGCACCATAATCGTATCCCGCCCCACAGTCTTCAGAGCCCGATTCCGCGCCGACTGCGGCCACCCGTTGCTGTCTAAACTCGCTCGCAAACGTTTCAGTTTAGGCCCCGTGTGAGTCTGCGCCTTCGCAAACATGGTCTGCGATAAGAAAAACCGCGCCGGCATCTCTTCCGTCCGCTTCGTCCATTCCTCAAGAAACTTCAGCTGCCGTTCTCCTAACAACTTCGCCCCCTCCACATCCATCAACTTGCGATCCTTCACAAACTCCTTGAAAGGCAGCTTCACGATCTCCTGCGGACTCTTGAACTTCCGATCCTCGATCACCGCAAAACTCATCCCCGCATAATCCAAAGCCGTAAAATAAACCCCAATCCCCCGCTCCACCGGCTCCGGATCGACCGGATCAGGCAAACTCCCCGTCTGCGTCCGCTGCACCATGTTCACCCAGTCCGGCTGCATAATGTAACCCAGTCCGTTATCACCCCAAATATTCCCCATAAACACATCATGATCATCCGGAATGATCACACTCGGCCGATCCTTCAACAACTCTCGCCACGTCAAACCAAACTGATACCACTTCCCCAAATACGACAACCGTGCACCCTCTAAAGGCTCCCGCACAATTCCCACCTCATCCATATCCTCATAAACCTGATCCCCCGCAAAAAACATCAGGTCCGGATCCTGCACCTTGATATTTCCCACCATCGTATCCTGTGGAAACAACTCCCCGTGATCACAATTCGACACTCCCATCACAAACTGATGCTGGTCCTTCGGATTGACCCGCACCTCACCCTCCCAAAAAAACACCTCGTCCTCCAAGACATACTTCACCCGATACCGCATCGCCTCCTCAGCCTTCACCCCCTCCACTCGAAACAAAAACGTCGAGGACAACGGCTCCAACTCTGCCTTCCCCGCCAACTCCCACTCGCCATTCTTCTCAAACTCCAACTCCGCCACCTGCGCATCCCTCTCCTCCAGCGGAACCATCTGCGCCTGCAACTTCAACAAACCCGAATCCTGTAAAGTATATTGCGTCCACAAGATGGGGCCCACCGCGTGCTCCTCATTCTCTAACAACGCTGTTCCATCAAGCGACCACCTTTCAAACTTCCACACATTCCCTTTCCCCTTCGCAATCAGACTCACGATTCCTGACAAGGTCCCCTTCGGCAACTCCTGCTTCACAATCAACTCTCCTCCCTCTTGCTGCGCTGCCGAAACCATAATCTGGTCGGCCTCCTCCCCAAAACTCCCGAACACATCCAAGTTCAGCTTCTCCGTGAACTCCCACACCCGCTCAAGAACTTCATCCCCCACCACCAACTGCCTCTTCCCATTCAACCCCACAAAAAATCGCTCCGCCGTTGGATGAACCCACACATTCCGTGGCGAAGGAGTCCGACTCTTCATCCCCAAATACACCCCCACCAGCTCCTTCCCCTCGAACTTCGATTCCTCCACCAACTCCAATCGGAGTCGCATCGTAAACTCACCCTCGCTTCCTACCGATTGCGTCGACTTGTAAAGCCGTGAACCCGATTTCGCCCAAGTCCCGAAACTTCCCGGCTCCACCCACACATCCCCCTCTTCCACTCGCCAGTCGTGCAACGGAATCGCAAAGTGCTCCCCACCCACCCACCGCCGCGACTCTTCCTCATCCGCCCAACAAACAACCCCAAATAGCAGCAACAACAACCCAACTCTCATGGCCTGTTTCTAATCACCTCACCAAAAGCATCAACCTCCACCTTCGCCTCTTCCGACATCGGCCCCGCCATCATCTCCTCAATCACGTCCGCCAACTTCGCCTTCCTCCTCACCTCCTCTTCCGTCAATTCCTCCAACTCCACTTCTCGAAATCCCTCTCCCGCCACATCAAAGAACCGCCCGTCCGAGAACAGCTTATACTCTTTATCCAACGCAAAAATCGACCGCCCAAACGACTCCTTCCCGATCCCCGGTCTCGGGTCATACCAGAAAAACGCCCACTCCCGCTTCCCAACTCCACCCTTCAAAACATCGACAAAACTCATCCCATCCCAATCCTCCTCCACGTCTCCCCCACCCAACTCCACCAAAGTGGGCACAAAGTCCGCAGCCTCCACCAAATCGCCACTCACCCCTGCTTCCACCGTCCCTGGCCAACTCGCAATCAACGGCACCCGAATTCCCGTTTGCATCACTCGATTCTTCCCTCCCACAACCCTCTCTCCCCGAAACACCGACATCGCTTCCCGCGGGGTTCCGTTATCCGAATAAAACAAAATCAAAGTCTCCTCCCTCAATCCCAATTCCTCAACCCCCTCCACAATCCTTCCGACCAGCGTATCCATATACTCCACCATATCCGGAAAATACTCCACTCCGCCCTTCAGCCGCTTCCCCGGCTCCTCCCACTCCTCCGAATCCGGCGTCGGCACAAACGGCCCATGCGGCAACGCCATCGGATAATACACAAACATCTCCTCCTCTCGATGCCGCTTCAAAAAATCTAACAAAAATTCCACCGACACATCCTCACCATACTTCCCCTCCTCGTCCTTCACCAACTCCCCGTTCCTCAAATAAGTCGGATTCGCATACCGCGATCCCTTGTCCTCGGTATGCTCGGCATGAAACAGACAATACTCATCAAAACCCGCCTCCTTCGGATGCATGCCCGTCCCCCGCCGCTTCTCTGCCCCCGGAAACACCGGTGGATCATACGAAGTCAACTGCCACTTCCCCGCGATGCACGTCTTGTATCCCAAACCCTGCATCAGATGCCCGAACGTCTCCTCCCCCTGCCGCAACACCCCGAAATACTGCCAATTTCGATGATTCTCCTTCCCCGTCATGATCTCAATCCGCGTCGGCGTACACAGCGGCTGTGAATACGCATGCGTAAACCGCAATCCCCCCTCTGCCAAGGCGTCCAAATGCGGCGTCTCATAACTCTCCCCCCCATAACACCCCAACCCCTCCATCCCCAAATCATCCGCCATAATCAAAATCACATTGGGCTTCGCAAAAATGAGACCTCCCAACAGAAGCCAAACCAAAACCACCCTTCTTTTAAATCCCCTTCCCACCAATCGCGCCCACCGATTTCCCCAACCCAACCAAAGCGGAGACTCTCGCCGCACTCCCAATTCTCTCATCATAAAAATCAAACTCTGCGCCTCTGCGTCTCTGCGCGAGGCAAAAAAACTCAATCCTTCGCGCCTTAGCGTCTTCGCGCGAACCCATCTCTTCACCTTCACGGTGCCGACAATCCCATCTCCACCATCTCCGCCTTCGTTCTCCGCGGCCTCACCCGCGCCTCCGTTGGTAAACCCGTCACCCGATGAAACTCATCCGCTGTCCGTAACTCCGGCGGCGCATCCCCATTCTCCGCCTCCCAATTCGCCAGCGCAATCCGCATCTCTAACAACACCTTCTCAAATTTCCTCTCCCCCGCCAAATTCTTCAGCTCAAATGGATCCGCCACTGTATCAAACAACTCCTCCTTCGGTCGCGGCGCCACAAAACACGCCAGCTGCGCCTCCGTCGCCGTCCCCTCATCCCGCAAACGCTTCAACTCCTCATACGTCGCGCTCCGCGCCGAATCCGCCGACGGCGTTTGCGGCAAATCCTCGTAGTAATTCCGGATATACTTGAACCGCTTCCCCCGCACCGCTCGCACATGATCCTCGTAGTCATGCCAATTCTTCTCCGCAAACGCATACTCCCGCCCTGGCGACTTCGGGTCCTTCAACTGCGGCACAAAACTCTGCCCCTTGAAACTCTCCAAGCCCTCCGTCACCCCCGCCAACTCCAGACACGTCCGCGCAATATCCACCGTGCTCACCACCTCCTCGCACACGCTTCCCGCCTTCACTCCCTTCGGCCACCAAACCAAAAACGGCGTCCGCATCCCACTATCATACAGCGTCGTCTTATCCCTCGGAAAAGGCCGTCCATTATCACTAAAAAACAACACCAACGTATTTTCCGCCACCCCAGCTTTCTCCAACCCCTCCAAAACCAAACCCACATACTTGTCCAAGCGAATGATCTCATCGTAATAGAGCAAATAATCCTCCACAACCGCCGGTGTGTTCGGATGATATGGCGGAATCTTCACCATCTTCTCCGTCGCTGGCTCCGCCACGATCCCTTCATGATACGGCCGATGCGGATCCAACGCCGCCAACCACAAAAAGAACGGCTTCCCCTCCTCCCGCTTCCCCAGCAAAGGCAACCAATCCGCACAACCACTCTGCGCCTCTCCACTCAAGGTCTCCTTGAACTTGCCACTCTTCGCCGCCTCCCCACTCGGCAACTGAAACCCCGAGGTATCCACCTCCATCACCTCATCAAACCGCTCTTTCATCGCCTCCCCCAAATGCCACTTCCCCGCTGCTCCCGTCCAATACCCCGCCTCCCGCAACTTCTCCACAAAGCTCACCTTCTCCGCCGGCACCGGCCAATGCAGCTCATCCGCATCCGTCGTTGTCGCATACTGCCCCAACAACAAACTCGCCCGACTCGGACTGCACGAACTGATCGTCACAAACCCCTTCTCAAATTTCATCCCCTCCTGCGCCATCCGATCCAAATTCGGCGTCGGCAAACTCTCATGCCCATACGGACCACAGTCGTCCCACGCCATATCATCGGCAATAATCAAAACCACATTCGGCCTTTCAGCCAACAACCCCATCACCATCAAAACCCCAATCCCAATCACCTTCATCATCAACACCAACCCCTATCTCATCTCCCAAATAGACACGATCAAAAACTCGAATCCCAACATCATTGGAAAAAACAAATCTGCGACCAAGCCGCGAGAATCTACGAGACCCAAACATCACCCTTGAATGCTCACCCCAACCCTACCACCAAAAGAACCGTCACCAGAAACACCCCCATCAAAATCACCACCGCCCGCCCATTCCAAACCACTCCCAATCCACTCGATTCCTTCACTCTACCAGCTGAAAAGGCCTCCGCCACTCCCCAAGCCACTGCCGCCCCGACCAAGTTCCACCACATCCAGTGCAACGGCACCTGTCCCATCCAGAAACTCAAATTCACCAACACCCCCGCCACCACCCCCAGCGACATCGCCTTTCCTCCAATATTCGTCCTCCCCAAACCTAACAAAAACGTCACCAGCACCGGGCCGTAAAATGCCGAACCGACCTTGTTAATCGCCTCAATCACGGTATCCGCGATTCCACCTGCCACCAGCGCCACTCCCGTGATCACCGTTCCCCAAACCACCGTCACCAAGCGTTCCCGCTTCAGTCCCACTTCGTTCTCTCCGCCCAAAAAATCCCGCACCGTCACTGCCGACAGCGAATTCAATGCCGAATCCAAGCTCGACATTGCCGCCGCCACAATCGCCGCCAACAACAAGCCTTTCAAACCTATCGGCACAAACTGCAGAATAAAAGTCGGCACCAGCACATCCGCCTTCTCCCCAACCATCGCCCCCCGGAAACCCTCACTCTCCTGAATCAAAGCAGCCAGCGCCACACCCAAGCCGACGTACAACAAAGTCAACGGCAGCCGCAGACTCCCCCCCAACAAGACCGCCTTCTGCGATTCTTCCACACTCTTCGTCCCCAGTAGGCGCTGCACCTGACTCTGATCCGTTCCATAGTAGGACGAATACAAAAAGAACCCTCCGATCAAAAACGCCCAGAATGGCACTCCATCAGTTTCTCCAATTCCCCAGCTCCAATCCGCTGCCACCCTCCTCTCAGACTCCAACGCTCCCCACGCCTCGCTCCATCCTCCCACCTCCCCTAAAGCCAACCCAATCCCTAGTAACACGCCCCCGACAATCAGCACCATCTGGATCACATCTGACACCACCACCGCCCTTAACCCACCAATCGTATCGTAAATCACCGCCGTCACTCCAATCAGCAAAATCGCTCCCCACAACGGCCAACCCAGCATCGGCGCCATCACCAAACCTGTCGCATAAACTCCCACCGCCGTCGCCATCCCCCGGCTCACCAAAAACACCCCCGCCAAGGTCTTCCCCGTCCCCTTCCCGAACCTCTCCCGCAAGAACTCATAAACACTCACCAAACGTCGTTCCCGCAACTTCGGAATCATCACCAACAGCAGGAACAACATCGCCAGTGGAACTGCCAGTTCATACTGCAACCAACTCAACCCTCCGCCTTCACGCATCGCCACGAACGCCGGCACCGAGACAAAACTGATCGCCGAACTCTGCGTCGCTACAATGGAAACCCCCACCATCCACCAACTCAGATTCCGCCCACCCACATAATAATCCTCCGCATCCTTCTGCCGCCGGGCCAACCACACACTCAACCCCACCATCGCAGCCAGGTAGACACCGAACACAACCCAATCAACAACCTCCACTTGGAAAACCTAGAAACTCACAACCCAAAGCACAGACCAAAAAAAGGAACCTGGAGTGCGGCGAGAATCGCCGCTCTGGACTCAACCAAACAGGCCCCTCCGATCAAACCTCCCCCCAGCCTCCCTCAAAAGGACCGCGAGCAGCCTACTCGCCCACCCCAGCCTGCCACAACCACCCTAGCGCCCACGCCCCCTGGGTTCCAAAACCCACGCCTAAGCCAAAATCCAAGCCACAACCACAACCACAACCACAACCACAGCCACAGCCACAGCCACAGCTCCCAAATCACAAATCCCAAATCCCAAATCCCAAATCCCAAATCCCAAATCCCAAATCCCAAATCTCCTCTATCCTGTTCCAAGCTCAAAAATCTGCGTGAAATCCGCGTCAATCTGCGGGGCAAATACCAAAACAGCATTACCCAACCGAAACCTCAAAAACTTCGCGCCTTAGCGCCTTCGCGCGATGCCCAAAAACCAAACCCTCATCTCCCTCAAAAAACTCTGCGCCTCCGCGTCTCAGCGCGATGCCCAACAACTAAACCTGAGCATTCAACCAATCCCCCTTGAAATGGACCCGCGCAAACAACACCGCCTGCACCGCCACATCCGCAAATAAAATCACCCAAATCCCCGTCAACCCGACCCCAAAAAACTTCACCGCCACTGCCGTCACCAAAACCCGGAAGAACAACATCGTCGTAAACGAATACTGCATCACCAACTTCGTCGCCCCTGCCCCGCGCATCGTCGTCTTCAAAACAAGCGCCGTCGCCAAAAACGGCTGCGACATCCCGCACAAAAAAATCAGTGGCCCCGCCGCATCCTTGAACATCTCAGCATCCGGACCACTCGGCACAATTAATCCCACCATCCCCCGCGACCAAATCAAAAACGCCACTCCCATCAAGCCCATGAACAGCGCCGCATACTTCCAACAAAGTCGCGCCGCCCGCATCGCCATCTCTGGATTTCCCGCCCCCAGATACTGCCCCACCAAGGCCGCACCCGCCGTCCCAATCGCAAAACCCGGCAAGAAACTCATCGACTCCACCCGAATCGCAATCATGTGCGAACCCAAGGCCCCATCCATCGGCAAACTCGCAATAAAGCTCACCATCACCGCCTGAATCAGCCACATCCCACCCATCTCCATCCCCTGGGGCACCCCCACCCGCACGATCCGACCCATCGTCTCTCTCTCCGGACGCAAAATTGCTCCCCGCAAAGTCAGAAACAACTCCTCCGGATTCTTCTCTCGCCGCACAAAGAGATAAACCAACACCGTCAACGCCCCCGCCCCCCATCCCATCACCGTGCCCAATGCCAAACCCCGCACCCCCATCCCCCCGATTCCTTCCGGACCAAAAACGAACAACCAACTGAACACCACATTCACCACGTTCACCACCACCATCGCAAAAAACGGAGTCCGCGTATCCCCACTCCCCCGCAACGCATTCGTCGCCGCCAACATCACCCCAATCAACGGCGCCGTCCACACCATCACCCCAAGATACATCCTCGCCTGCCGCGCTCCCTCATCCTCTAACCCAAACAAGCCAATCAACGTCGGCAAAAACAACCACATCGACACCGCCACAACCAACCCTGTCACCAATCCCAACATCAAACCCTGCACCAACCCCTTCCGCGCCAAATCCCCATCCCGCGCCCCCGTCGCCCGACTCACCAAAGCCATCACCCCTGTCCCCACTGCCCCCTGGAAAATCATCAACAGCCACGCCGTGTATCCCCCCAACCCCATCGCATCCATCATCGCAATCCGCGTCTCCCCCTCCGCCATCCGCCCCGTCAGCACCAAATCCACCGTCGCCACCAAAAACCCCAGAATCTGCTCCAAAAACGGCCACAACGCCAAGCTCATCACCTGCCGCTGCAAGGACATACCGCCCAAGCGACCGCCGAGAGTCCCCCGCGACCGTGCCCCTGCTTCTACACTAACCCCCGGCCGCGACACCCCTGCTTCGTAGCACTCGACGCGACCGACCGCGAGCTTCAGCTCGCCCCAAAGACAAAAGAAATCAGTCCCAGTTCCCCCAGAAGTCCACAAATCCACCAAAAACTTCCGCTTCCCTGCAGCAAAAATCACCACAACAGAAAATCGCTGTTTATCTGTGCCGAACTGCGGCTAAAATCCCACATCCAAACATTGCAACTCCCCGACAAACAACAGCGCTCCTCTCTCTGGGTCGGCTTCGGTATCATTCTCTTCTTCGCCGCCGCCCTCGCCCTCATGTGGGCTGCAACCTACCTCCCGGGTCCCGTCGGCCGCACCTTCGGACTCCTCACCGGCATGCTCTGGACCCCCACCATCATGGAGCCCACCCTCCTCCTCGCCGGCCTCATGGCCATCCTCATCCTCAACCACCACCGCCGCAAAACTGAAGGTCCCGAACTCGTCTACCTCGAAACCGTCGACGGACCCGACGCCAATCTCCTCCCCGAACAAGCCCGCTCCGCCACCTTCCCCGAAAAACCCCAACCGCCCTCCGGCGACGAAATGATCGACACCATCGAAGGTGCCCTCGAACTCAACGACCACGACCAAGTCACCCGCCTCCTCCTTGAACTCCCCCAAGACCTGTTAGAATGCGAACGTATCCTCGCCGTCCGACTCCAACTCGCCCACGCCAACCAAGACCCCAACCACATCCGCGGCCTCTCCAAAAAACTCCGCGAACTCAATCCCAAGCACCCGCTACTCAAGCGTTAGTGACTCTTTCGTCGAAAGCTCTCTATCTCCTCAATCACTGCTTTCGCAATATTCCGAAGACCCCCACAAATGACTTCACCATACTGCAATCCATTCTCGCGAAGCAACGACTCTGCTTCTTCCAAGCTCTTGCCAAAGAAATTCTTCACCGCTCATCGCCCATCCAAAAACCAGGGTCAGGACTAATTTCACGCTCCGTACGCAACTTCTCCTTCATGCCAAAAAAAATTCTGCGTCTCCGCGACTCTGCGCGAGCCAAAAATCAAGCCACCCCGCAGGTCACACAATACAAACCTTTGGTTTTTGATTTTCCGAATTCTGTTTTTCCCACCTCACTCCCCCAGCACCGCCACTTCCCTCATCATCACCGCCTCCCGGCACACCCCGCAACAAAAACCCTCCTGCTCAGCCTCACACCTCTCACAACAAAAAAATCGCTCGTTGCACCGTGTCCAAGCACAATTGACCTGCCTGTCACATGGCTTATCACAATACTGGCACCGCGCCACCACCCGCGCTCCTTCCGTCCGATTCACCTCCACCCCAATCCGCTCATCAAACACATAACACTTCCCCGCAAATCCCTCCCCGCGTGCCTCCTCATCCTTCCCATACGTCACAATCCCCCCATGCAACTGATACACCGACTCAAACCCCTCCCGCACCAAAAACCCGCTGAACTTCTCACACCGAATCCCCCCCGTGCAGTACGTCAGTATCTTCTTCCCCTCTAACAACTCCCGATTCTTCTCCACCCACTCCGGCAACTCCCGGAAACTCGGCACATCCGGCAACACCGCCCCCTCAAAATGCCCCATCTCCCACTCATAATCATTCCGCGCATCAATCATCACCACATCCTCTTCCTTCATCGCCTCCCGCCACTCCACTGGATTCAGATACTCCCCCGTCACCTCCCTCGGCGAAAAATCCTCCTCCCCCAACCCCAACGTCACCACCTCCGTCCGCGCCTTCACCGACAAACGCGGAAATGCATGCCCCTCCGCTTCATCCACTTTCCACTCCATCCCCGCCGTCCGCTGATCCGCATCCATCACCTGCCGATACTCCTCCGTCGCCTCCTCCGTCCCCGAAACCGTCCCGTTGATCCCCTCCCGCGCCACCAAAATCCGACCCTTCAACCCCAACCGCTCACACAACTCCCGCTGCCAATCCCGATACCCCTCCGGATCATCAATCTCCGTGTAAAAATAATACAACAAAATCCGATACCCCATCTCCTCGTCCCCGGAACCCTACCAACCCGCCTCAGAAAAACAAAACTCATTCATCCACCAAAAACTCAATCTGTGGAAATCTGCGCAATCTTTGGTTAAAACTACAGAACCGTTTCACCCTCACCTCGACTAGAAAAACCCTCTGTGACCTCTGCGTTAAAAAAGAAGTCTACCCCCCTCACTCCAACCAAGCACACCCATACCCACCCAATTTCCAATCCCAATCCTCGATCGGACGCCGCCGCAACAAATCCCGCTTCGGCAAATGCCCAATGGCCCGCTCCACAAACGACTCCGGCACCACACATTCCTCCTCTGAAAAATTAAACAAGCACAAGACCTGCCGCGACTCGTCCGGCGCATCCCGCACAAACGCAAACACACTTCCCTCCGTCTCCAAAATCTCCTGCCGTCCATCCGGGTGAAACGCCGCGCAATCCCGCCGCGCCCGCAACATCGCCGCATACACATTCGAAATCCATCCCGCCTCCCCCTCCGGATCATCTAACAACTCTTCCAACTCCCGCCACCCCAGTCGCCGCCGGTTGATATCCCGCTTCACCCCACCTTCCAAATCCGGACCCTCCACCCAATTGTGCTCGCCCACGATCGAATGAAAATACACCCCCGGAATCCCCGCCATCGCCAGCATCACCGCCTGCGAACAAATAAAACGCCGCGCCCCCAAATCCGGATTCCCCAAGACCTCACACGCACTCCGATAGGTAATATTCATCTCATAAGGCGACTCCGACCCGTCCGGCATCGCCCGATAACTCACCAATCCCCCGCGCTCCTTCACTCGCTCAATCACCCACTCCACCTCCCCGTCCGGCACCAAATCATACAACGACCGCACCCCAATCCCATCGTGACTCGCCGTGAAATTAAAATACGTACACCCTTCAGGCAAATCCCCCAACCCCCTTGCCCACTTCTGCAAATACTGCGAATCCCCTCGCAACAAGGCATGCAACAACAAAGGCGGCAACGCAAAATTGTAAACCATCTGCGCCTCGTCTCCCTCCCCGAAATACGAAACGTTCTCCTCATGCGGCACATTCGTCTCCGTCAACAACACCACATGCGGCGAGACCGTCCGCAACACATCCCGGAACAACTTGATCACCTCATGCGTCAGCGGCAGGTGAATACAATTCGTCCCCTCTTCCTTCCACAAAAACGCCACCGCATCCAACCTCACAATCACCGCTCCCCGAGCCACATAATCCAACAGAATATCGATGAAATCGAACAGCACATTCGGGCACTTCCAATTCACATCCACCTGATCCGCACTGAAGGTCGTCCACACATGCTTCTCCCCGTCCGCCGTGTCCGTCGGCGACAGCAAGGGCCACGGCCTCGGACGCGTCACCCCCTTCAACCACTCCTGCGACGGATCCTCTTCAATAAAATACTGATCATACGGAGCCACCCCGTTCACGTAACTCTTGAACCACTCGCTCTCCCGCGAACAGTGATTCAACACCAAGTCCACCATCAACTTGTAATCCCGACCCAAGCGCTCAATCTCCAACCACCCCCCCATCGAAGGCTCCACCTCCCGGTAATCAATCACCGAAAAACCTCCATCCGAACTCGAGGGCGAAAACGGCAACACATGCACCCCGTTGATCGCCCCCCGCAACCGCCGGTCACAAAAATTCTTCAACGTCACCAACGGCTTCTCCCGTCGACGCTGAATCATGTCCCCATAGGTAATCAAGACCACGTCTTTCTCCGACCACTTCACCGCCTCCGCTCCCGTCTCAAAACCATCCCGCGGCTGCACCCCGTAACGCCCGATAATCATATACAGCCGATCCGCCAACTCCTCCGCCCGCTCAGCTCCATACAGCCGCGCTAGCCTCAACTTCATCCGCGAAAACGTCACCCGCCGTATCAACTTCATCCGCCCCCCTCAAAGCACATCAAGGGCCACCCCGCAAGCCCCCGAACACTCCCACCCTCACCAATCCAACGGTAGATCGGTTTCGACGAAACCGCCCCCACCGCCTCCCGCCACAACCTCATCCCCAAAAAGACCACGAGCAGCGCTGCTCGCCCCACTAACACAAAGCTCCGTTCCCTCCTGTTCAAAAAAAACAAAGAACTCAGCGACTGCAAAAGCTCCAAACCCTCCAAAACTCCTGTCCAAAAAACACACCGCATCCCGCCACAACCACCCCAAACAAGAAATTGCCATACCCATCCCCACTCAAAACCACCCCGCAAAGAGAAAAGATCTGCGCAAAAATCCGCGCCAATCTGCGGACAATCCTCCCCACAGGCCAACCCACACAAACACACACACAATAAATCCTCCTTCTCTCCTCATCTCCTGTTCAAATCCAGCGAGCGCAATGAGCGAGCCCTTCGACCCCAAATCCCCCGACGAAGACACCCCCTTCGACGTCTCCCTCCGCCCCCCCGATTTCCAAGAATTCCACGGCCAGGAAAAAGTCAAAGACCGCATCATCCTCATGGTCG
>JBCCZX010000021.1:0-23309 GCA_039186735.1 Verrucomicrobiota bacterium
CTTCCATCTTTGCCAAGGCTGCCTCCGAAAACGAAACTGGTGACAATCCCGGAGGACACGACAAACACTTCTGTGTTCCCGAATAAATCGCATCAATTTGCCAGCCATCGACTTCCAACGGATGTCCAGAAAGAGAGGTCACAGCATCCACCACCAGCAACATTCCCGCATCGTGCACCAGCTTGGAAATCTCCTCGATTGGCTGATGCGCTCCCGTCGAAGTCTCCGCATGAACAATGCCCAGCACTTTCGCCTTCGGATTCTTCTCAATCATCGCCGCCACGTCCTCTGTCGAGAACACCTCACCCCAGGGCCGCTCCATCTTGTGCACCGTCACTCCCGCCCGGCTCATCACATCAGTCATGCGACCACCAAAGACTCCGTTCACCCCCACGATCGCCTCATCCCCTGGCTCCATCAAGTTCGTCACCACACACTCCATGCCCGCCATCCCCGTCGCCGAAACCGGAAAAGTCATCGCATTCTTCGTGCAATAGACCTGCCGCAAAAGCTCACAAGTCTCATCCATGATTTCAATGTAGCGCGGATCCAAATGACCCAATGTCGACGACCCCAAAGCCCCCAAAACTCGCTGCGAAACCGTGCTGGGTCCTGGTCCCATCAAAATCCGTTCCGGAAATTCATCATTAACCATAATCGATAGTATTCAATAATTGTGATGAGCTGGCAAGAAACGAGTAATCTCCCAACCCGGTGTTGTTAAACCCCGATATCCTCGTTCCAAAGCTCCGGCCGAGCCGCGATAAAATCCTCCATGAGCTGAATGCAGTCCGCATCCTGCAAGATACTCAGCTCGACCCCCTGACTCCGCACATAACTTTCCGGGCCTTGAAAGGTCTTGTTCTCACCAACAATTATCTTCGGAATCTTGTAAAGCAAAGCTGCCCCCGAACACATCGGACAAGGCGACAGGGTCGAATAAAGAATCGAGCGCGAATAAACATCGGCTCCCAGTCGCCCTGCATTCTCTAGGCAATTCATCTCCGCATGGTGAATCACACTCCCATGTTGAACCCGCTGGTTGTGACCTCGTCCAATAATCTCACCATCATAAACCAAGACCGAACCAATCGGAATCCCTCCCGCTTTCAGGCCCTCCCGGGCTTCCTCAATCGCTGCTTGTAAAAATGCGTCCAAATCAGTTTCTGCTCAATACGTTCTCCTCCAGAAGCACACACCTACACGCCCTGTTCGACCGCTTCTTTCGTTGATAATCCAGAAACGAGCCCTTCCAAAATCTCATCAAGACTCGAGCACACAAGCGGCGGATGGGCCGGACACAAATCCTGCAAGAGCTTAATCATCGGATCCCAAAAACCACCTCCTTCTGGCAACGGACTATTGAAAATATAAACCGGCTTCCCATCCATCAAAGGATCTCCATGAGCTTTGAACATCATCAAGGCCAACAGCTCCTGCACCGAACCCGCCCCTCCAGGCATAATGATAAACGCATTCGAATTCTCAATCATCACCTCCATCCGCGTGTAGATGTCATCCCGCAGCCAGAAACTTGCCAATCCATCCGGCAGACCTTCGATCTCGATGATATGAGGAACGTTGGAACCCGCTGACCAGCCGCCAGCTTCCACATTACCACGCACCACCGCTCCCATAATTCCTGACTTTCCCGCTCCCGAAACACAGCCAAACCTGTTTTCAGCCAGCATCTGCCCGAGCTGCCGCCCTTCTTCAAGATACGCTTCATCCTCAATCGTCGCCGAACAAAAGACGCACACATTCCCCACGATGTCCTCCGGAGGAGGCGTCTCAAAAGAATCCATCACTTCAGCTCCCTCCATGACCTCCCGTCCTGCATCCGGCGGTCTACGAGAACATCCGTACTCCACTTGTTTCACCGCTCCTCCCGTCGATCGCGCCTCTAATAAAAACTCTCGGTGATCCTGACTCACGGTTCCCAACTTGTTCAGATGAGTCAGAACATCGAGCAAACCCTGCCACGAATCGTTCTCATTCAACAAAATCGTTGGCTTCCCAGCCAGATTCTTATCCAAAGTCTGATACCCCACAAAAATCGAAACAGCCTTGAACAGATCTTCAATCCCAGGATTCGGCGTGAACAAAAAAGCATCCGACTCGATAATCTTCTCCTCCACGTTCGATAACGTGATTGTTTGGTCCCCATTCGAGTTGTAAATATTCCATCCGGACCGAAAAAGCAGATACAGCAGTTCTGCACGGTCAATTCGCGCAGGGTCCTCTTCACCAAGAATGGTTCCAGATAGTCGGATTGTGGGCATTTTAAATATGGGTTTTACTGGCTCATCAAAGGCATTCGCGCCTTTCTAGCGGAACATCGTCCGCCGCTGAAAAATAGTAGCACAAGTTGAGCAAAAAGCGGGCCACAGCCTAAATAACTCAAAATCAAAGCATTAAAATAAATCAAAGGTCATCTCACTTTTCGCAATCCCGACTGAGCGAAACTCGCCAGACCCTCAAAACTCTCTCGCTCCTCTTACCTACCACCTCCATAAATTCAGAGATCCTCACCTGCCAGTTTCTAAAATCGCTCAACGAGAGGAGTTTTCGACAAACCGCATAGAATCGGCTTCAAAACAAATTGTCACGACCTCCAATCTCCAGCAAAAACTCCCACCGCAAAAAAACTCAGTGCCATCTCTATCCGGAAAAGTCTGGATTCTACCCTCCGGATTCTCAACTCTCGCCGCGTGAGCAGCTGCAAAACCCTCGGCATCGGCCTTGCCGGCTTCGGCACCGTCGGCTCCGGTGTCTGGAATATCATCACCCGCAACGGCCAACTCATCACCGAACGCACCAACGGCGCCGTCGCCCTCGAAATCCGGAAGATCGTCGTCCGCGACCTCAACAAAACCCGCGAAGCCGACGCCCCCGCCCAACTCTTCACCACCGACCTTGACTCCCTCACCAACGACCCCGCCGTCGACATCATCGTCGAACTCATCGGCGGCACCGACAAAGCCTTCGACCTCGTCGCCGCCGCACTCCAAGCCGGCAAACCTGTCGTCACTGGCAACAAAGCCCTCCTCGCCGAACGTGGCACCGAACTCTTCGCCCTCTCCCGCCAGCACAACACCCCCATCCACTTCGAAGCCGCTGTCGCCGGAGCTATTCCCGTTATCAAAGCCGTCCAAGAATCCCTTATCGGCAACAAAATCGAATCCATCGCCGGCATCATCAACGGCACTTCCAACCACATCCTCGAGCGCATGACCGAGGCCGGCCTCGGCTACCCTGAAGCCCTCAAGGAAGCCAAAGACCTCGGCTACGCCGAAGCTGACGAGTCCCTCGACGTCAATGGCTGGGACGCCGCCCACAAAGCCATCCTCCTCGCCTCCCTCTCCTACGGCACCCTCATCGACTACCAACAAGTCTACGTCCGCGGCATCGAAAAAGTCACCCCCGTCGACATCCACTTCGCCAAAGAACTCGGGTACGTCATCAAACTCCTCTGCCTCGTCCGCCGTCACGAAAACGGTGCTATCGAAATCCGGACTCAACCTTCCTTTCTCTCCTCCAAACACATCCTCGCCAGCGTCAACGGCGTCTTCAATGCCATCGCTGTCAAAGGTGACGCCTGCGGCGACTCTCTCTACTACGGGCGTGGTGCCGGCCAAGAACCCACGGGAAGTTCCGTAGTCGCCGACCTCGTCGAAGCTGCCCGTCTCCTTGCCCACGGCGGCACCCACCGTGGCTTCCTCCCCTCCGAAACCGAATCCGCAAACCTCATCCCCATCGAAGACACCGAAACCTCCTACTACGTCCGCTTCAAAGTCGTCGACCAACCCGGCGTCCTCGCCGAAATCGCCACTCGCATGGCCGAGGCCGGACTGACCCTCTCAGGAACACACTCTCCCACCGACCCAGACAACCCCGACGCCGAATTCGTCGACATCATCTTCCTCCTCCACAAAACACCCTTCGGCCTCCTCCGCAAAACCCTCACCGACCTCCAAAGCCTCAAAACTATCACCGACGATCCCGTCGTCTTCCGCATCGAGACTATCTAAGCCTAGGACTAGCCCCAGCCTCAACGCTTCACTTTGCCTCTTGCCGAACCTCAGCTCCTTCGAGCCGGTTCTGCTTCGCAAAATAAAACACTGCCCCGACGACGAACGTCAAAACAGCAAAGCCCACAAGCAACTCCCCAAACGGCCACTCATCATCATGAGTATGACCGGGAGGGCCTGGATGTGCTGAAGCAACTTGCGCCATCGTCAATAGCGCCAACACCAAAAGCTGATAAAATCTCTTCATCGGTTAGGAACTTGCATGCTCACGGACGACCTGAAAAGCCGCGAATCCGCTCTCCCCAAAATTTCTCGGACCTCCGCCAAGCCCTTCCTCACGAACAGACTTCTCGCCGCCAGCATCCGGACCACCACCACCCCTTCTTCCACCTCAGAAAACCCGACCTTGAATTCTTCGTTTTCCCACTCCTCACACGTTTCAACAAGCTCACTATCACAGCCAACCAACCAAACCCCTCCATAAAAACACGTTTCCCAACCCTCCACCGCCAGAGGCCAGCCCCCTTTCTCAGGCCTCAAATCCATCCGCTCCAAAGCCACCAATCGCTTCCCGACTATCAACTCGAACTGATTCTCAAATCGCCGAAATCCATGACTCTCCCCATGAGCCACTCGACCAGGTGCCAGCATCTCTCCAAAAATCAACCGACCTCCTTCCCCGACCTCGATCCGCGTCTCCTGCCGCACCTCGCTCCCAGCCTGCGGAATCGTCCACTCCGGCAAAAACTCGAGAAAAGCCTCCCGTCCCACCCGCAAATCCTGCCGCAGCGCCGCCTTGCCACCCTTCATGGCATGAAAACGCGTCGCACTCGGCGTCACCAAGGACACTTGAGCCCGCTCTTCCACCTCAACCCTCACCCCCAAATCATCACCCGCAAACATCCCCGCCGTGGGATTGACCACATGCAACCTCAGCACTTTCCCGTCCCAATATCCTTTCCCCACATGGCACAGTCCACCCGCCTCTCGCCTCGACAAAACCGTCCGCCCCTCTCGCTCCTCAAAACTCAAACAAACCTCACTCTGGAGACTTCCCGCCATCACTTCACATCATCAAAAAACACCTCACGCTCAAACCATGTAAACAGCTCCTCTTTGCAATCACCTTCCTTCAAATCCGTAAAGAAAAACGGACGCTCCCCCCGCTTCGCCTCACAATCTGCCTTCATCCGCTCCAAATCCGAACCAACATAAGGAGCCAGTCGAACCTTGTTCACCAGCAAGAGATCCGACCCCGCAATCGCTGGCCCACCCTTCCGCGGAATATCGTCACCCTCCGTGACATCGATCACATAAATAAAAACATCCACCAACTCCGGCGAAAACGTCGCTGTCAAATTATCCCCCCCACTCTCCACCAAAACCAACTCCAACCCCTCTATCCTTGCCTCCAACTCCTCCACCGCATCCAAATTCATCGAAATATCGTCTCGAATCGCTGTATGCGGACACCCTCCCGTCTCCACTCCCACAATCCGTTCCTCAGGCAGGGCCTTCGCCTCCACCAACATCCGCGCATCCTCCCTTGTATAAATATCATTTGTCACTACCGCCATATTACGATCTTCCCCGTATTTCCGACACAGCTCCAGGCACAACGTCGATTTTCCAGAACCCACTGGCCCTCCAATCCCAACTCGAACTGACTTTCTCTTCATGATAAAAACAACCGGGCTTCCGCAGTCTCGTGTCGCGCACAAGCCACATCCCATTCCGGACTGAATGTCCCCAACTCATCTCCACCTCTCAACATCACCTCTTCCAGTTCCAAGCCGGTTTCCTTCATCGCCTCACGCAACAATTCCTGTCCCGCCAATGGCCCTATCGGGAGCAACTTCAATGCCGCCTGCACAATCCCCGAGCAAGTCTGAAACACCAAAACCCTCATCCCAGCCTCAACGGGCACCCCACTCAGCCCAAACACCACTCCCGCAACCACCGGGGCTTGGAAATCGACAAATTCACCCCGCCAATCATGCCCCCCTTTTTCAGCCCAATTCTTCTCAAATAACCGCCACTGGGCCTTCCCAACCTTCGCTCCCGCCTCCCTTGCCTCACGTGTCGGCCTCATCGCCCGCGCCAACTCATCAAGTCTCCTCACTTCGCTCCCCTTCCCCTCTACCGCAGCCTGATAAGCCAAATTCAAAACCGGCAAATCCACCCGCAATAAGGTCATCTTCACTTCTCGCAACAAAAACCTCCGCAACCCCTCCGCACCGATAACTGCCCCAGACTGCACCAATCCCTCTAATCCGAACGAATGAGCATACCCACCTACGGGAGATGCCGTATCAGAAAAAGGCAAAACCAATTCTAACCAGTCCATACAATCGTCAATCTACAATCAAAAATCTGAAATCCTCAATGGGTATGCTCCGAATGCGGTCGGCAATTCAACACCTCACACCTAATCTCATAAGGAATCCCAATCCGCTCCAGCGAAGCCGTCAACGTCGGAAAATTCTCCAGCAAAATCGCATCCTCACGAACCTCAATCGGCAAGTGACGATTGCCAAAATACCACCCAATCTTCGCCGCCATGGATGCCTGCTTTGGCATTCCAATCACCACCACTTCCTCTTCGATTTGCTCAACCCGAAACCTCTTCCCGCCTCCACACAAAACCTGCCCATCCTTGGCCGGCTCCACCAAAGCCACTGCGATCTCCAGCCCATCTTCCGCCGTCCCACGCCAACGCCGCTTCCACAACCTCAATCGGTCCACTCGCACCACTCCATCAACCTCGCCACCACCTTCAACAGCCTCTTCAATCAATATCGCCCCCTCAGTCACACCCAATAAAATTCAAACAAGACATCCAATCCATCCGACTCAACTTGACCTCAAAAACCTTCGCGCCTTGGCATCTTCGCGATTCAAAACAAAAAGTAACGCTGCCCCAGCGGAACCTCCTTCAACGGCTCACAAGTCAACAACTCCCCATCTGCTTTAACCGTATAACTCTCCGGATCAATCTCGATATCCGGACAACTCGCGTTAAACAACATATCTTCCTTCTTCACCGACCGCGTCCCCTCAATCGCCACCAACTTCTTAGTCACCTCCAACTCCTCTTCCAATCCTGCATCCAATGCCGCCTGACTCACAAAAGTGACACAAGTCTTTCCCTTTGCCTTTCCATGCGCCCCAAACATCGGTCGATAAAACGTCGGCTGCGGAGTCGGAATCGACGCATTCGGGTCCCCCATGTTCGCCATCGCAATCATTCCTCCCTTCAGCACCAACTCTGGCTTCACACCAAAGAACGCCGGCTTCCACAACACCACATCCGCCAACTTCCCGACCATCAAAGAGCCGACCTCCTTCGCCATCCCGTGAGTCAGCGCCGGATTGATCGTATACTTCGCAACATAACGCAACACCCGGAAATTATCCGCCGCCCCATGCTCTCCACTCTCATCACCTAAATCCCCAAACTGCACCTTCATCTTGTGCGCCGTCTGCCAAGTCCGCATCACCACTTCTCCCACCCGTCCCATCGCCTGACTATCCGAGGCAATCATCGAAATCGCGCCCCGGTCATGCAAAATATCCTCCGCTGCAATCGTCTGTGGACGAATCCGCGATTCCGCAAAGGCCACATCCTCCGGAATCTTCGAATCCAAATGATGGCACACCATCAACATATCCAAATGCTCATCAAGGGTATTCACCGTAAATGGTCGCGTCGGATTCGTCGACGAAGGCAACACATTCGAGAACGAACAAATCTTCATAATATCCGGCGCATGGCCTCCCCCCGCACCCTCTGAGTGATACGTATGAATCACCCGGTCCCCAATCGCCGACACCGTATCCTCCAAAAATCCCGACTCATTAAGCGTGTCCGTGTGAATCGCAACCTGCACATCCAACTCATCTGCAACCTATAAACACACATCGATCGCCGCCGGGGTCGTCCCCCAATCCTCGTGCAGCTTCAACCCAATCGCTCCTGCCAAAATCTGCTCTCGCAAGGGCTCCGGCGTCGCACAATTGCCCTTCCCCAGAAAACCGAGATTCATGGGATACTCATCCGCCGCTTCTAACATTCGGTGAAGATTCCACTTCCCCGGCGTGCATGTGGTCGCATTTGTCCCCGTCGCCGGACCTGTCCCTCCACCCAGCATCGTCGTCACCCCACTCGCCAAAGCCTCATCAATCTGCTGCGGACAAATGAAGTGAATGTGCGCATCAATTCCCCCCGCCGTCACGACCGACCCCTCTCCTGCGAGAGCCTCGGTCCCCGCGCCAATGATCATCGAATCAAACTCCCCAGTCTCCGGGTCCGCAATCAGCGACCCAATCCCATCCTGAATCCCCGGATTCCCCGCATGCCCAATCCCCACAATCCGCCCCCCACGAATTCCGATATCCGCCTTAATCACTCCCAACTCGGCATCAATGATCGTTGCATTCGTGATCACCAAATCCAGCGACTCAGCGTCCAACGCCGTCGAAGACTGCCCCATCCCATCCCGGATCACTTTCCCCCCCCCAAACTTCACCTCATTCCCATAACCTCCCGCCTCCGCAATCAAATCCCGCTCGACCTCAATCAGCAACTCCGTATCCCCCAACCGAACCCGGTCCCCCACCGTTGGCCCATAATGCTCCGCATAAGCCTGTCTCGAAATCTTCAATGGCATGACGCTCAAGCTAAGCAGCTTTCAGTCCAGCCGACCACTCTCAACTCCTCACCGGTTCAAAGTGGGGCCGTCCAACCAATCCCCTTTAATCAACACTTCCTTGGGATGCTCCGGCAGACCCGTGCGACTCCCGTAAAGCCCTTCCACCACCAAGTCGACCGCTGCAGACCCGACCATCCCCAAATTCCCATCAATCCCCGCCGCCGACTCCATCTCCTTTTGAGTCCGAAACAACAGCGCCAATCCCACATCCTCCGGAATCCGCAAACTCATCTTCGCCAACCACGATTTCACCGGTAACTTGTAAACCAATAAAGCGTGCGGCTTCTCTCGCCGAAACCAGGTTTGGAAAGCGCTCTCCACCCCACCCCCATCGGGCACAAAAGGCGCACAACAATCCTTCGCCGACAGATTCCTTTGCCAATCCAAATATCCCGAAGTCCATTGAAAACCCGACAAGCGATTATTCAGCTCTGGTACCACTAAACCAATTCGACGATACCCCAACTTCCGCATCTCGCCCAAAGCCAGTCGCACATTATAAAGGCCGTGAAAATTCGCCCGATCCACCCCCACTTCTCGAAAATAAGCACTCAATCCCGAAACGACAAACTCGGTCTCTGCTTCTAACAACACCCGCCTGTTCCGGCTCCGCGAGAAGCCCAACAAGACTCCCCGCACCCCACGCGCTCGAATCACCTCCCGTGCCCGGTTCAAATCTCCCGCGTAATCAGGCAATGCAAATTCTTCCAACACAAATCCCAGTTCATGAGCTCTCTTGACCATTCCCTCATATTCCCAACAACACACATCCTTATCCCGCCACCCCACCCCACCTCCATAATCAGTGAGGAGAGCCAGCGTCTCCGCCCCGGAAACGTCCTCGCTCTCACTCTTGGAACGGTTGGCCATCAAAGCCGATAACAAAGGATTCGGACGATAACCCAGACTCACCGCTTTCTCCTGAACCTCTTGCCTCACCTTGGCACTAATCCGCGGATCATTCCGCAAAGCACGCGAGACAGTCGAAGCCGCTACCCCAATCTCTTCGGCAACATCAGCCATCGTCACCCGCCGTTTCATTGCACCATCACTAGCACCCGCAGCCAGCTTGCGCAACGATGTGCACAAAACACTGTTCCCTTTCACCTCTTCAAGTTGGCACGTGGCCTGACCATTGCTGATTTCTCACTGCTCGCAACACCCGGGACCACACCGGATGCAGCTTTCAAACGTAAGAAAACATCCAACCAGTAATACTATGCCAACTGTTGATAAACCAATGAACAAAGACGGCGACTTCCTCGTCGATTACGAAGAAAAAGTCTTCGAAGACGTCCAGGCCGACGCCGGCGAAAAAGCCCTCGTCACCTTCCACACCGTCGCTTTCGAAGGCTCGATTTCCATCGTCAACACCCTCTCCGCAACCCGTCTCCAACGGAAAGGCTACGAGACGTCCATTCTCCTCTACGGACCCGGAGTCACCATGGGCTTCCAACGCGGATTCCCCACCCTCGGAGAAGAAGCCTTCCCCGGACACCTTTTCGTCAACCAACGCCTCACCAAGTTCATGGAAGAAGGCGGAAAAGTCTACGCGTGCCGCTTCTCGACCCAAGCCCTCTACGGCCAAACCGAGAAAGCCTTCATCCCCGGAATCATCCCCATCAATCCCCTCGACGTCCTCGACTGTATCCTCATCCATAAAAAGGCCAACGCCGTCATCATGGACTCCTGGACCGTCTAACAAGTCAGAACCGGCCGTGGTCCTGCACCTGCGGGACCACGCCCTCTCATCCTCCCCAAAAAACGAAACCCAATCTCCAATCCAAAATCCTCAATCTCCAATTCCAATGACCATTCGAGCCGCAGCCGTACAAATCGCACCTGACCTCAATTCTGGTGAAGCCACCGTTGTCAAAGTCTGCGAAACCATCGCCGATGCCGCTGCCCAAGGCGTCAAACTCGCCGTCTTCCCGGAAACCTTGATTCCCTACTATCCTTACTTCTCCTTCATCGAGCCCCCCGTCGCCTCGGGCAAGGCTCACCTCAAACTCATCGACCAAGCCGTCGAAATCCCCGGCCCTCTGACCGAGCCTCTCGTCCAAGCCGCCATTGAGCACGACATGGTCCTCTGCATTGGCGTCAACGAAAAGGATGGTGGCTCCCTCTACAACACCCAGCTCATCATCGATTCCGACGGCACCACCAAACTCAAACGCCGAAAAATCGTCCCCTCCTTCCACGAGCGCATGATTTGGGGCCGCGGAGACGGCTCCGGCCTCAAAGCCGTCGACACCGCTGTCGGTCGCGTCGGAGCCCTCGCCTGCTGGGAACACTACAACCCCCTCGCCCGCTACACCCTCATGGCCGATGGAGAACAAATCCACTGTGCCCAATTCCCCGGCTCCATGGTCGGCCAAATCTTTGCCGACCAAATTGAAGCCACCATCCGTCACCACGCCCTCGAATCCGGTTGCTTCGTCGTCAACTCCACCGGCTGGCTACACCAGGAACAAATCGGCTCTCTTACCGACGACCCGAAGATGAAGAAAGCTCTCACCGGAGGATGTTATGCCGCCATCATCGCCCCCGATGGCTCCCATCTTTGTGACCCAATCACCAGCGGAGAAGGCATGGCCATTGCTGACCTCGATTTCGACCTCATCACGAAGCGCAAGCGCATGCTCGACTCCGTTGGCCACTACGCCCGCCCCGACCTCTTCACCCTCACCGTCCACGACGAACCCCAACCCGCCATCATCCGCAAAAGCAAAACTCCCAAAACCACAGCTTCAAAAGGTCTCCAACCCGCATCTTCCTAACTGAAACCAACAATCCTATTCTTTGCGAATTCGCCTCTTCGCCGTTCAAACAAAAACTACTGCCTCCGAACCCCATGCTTCTACTCTCCCGCAGTCCCTACTCAGAGAACCTGCTCGCTCAAAAGCAGTCCCTCCTCTCCGAGCTCCAATCCTTCGGCGTCCAACTGGAAACAGACACCGGAGCCCCCTCGCGTTCCGGCGGAGCAGGCCCCACCGATCACAAGGCCCTCATCGTCCTCGGAACCACCATCATGGTCCCCGTCCACACCCTCACCGCTGCCGCCTCCCCCTTCCATCTCGATCGCACTGACTCCCAAGGCTTCGCAAAGCTCTACCACCATGGAGAACCCATCGCCCGCGTCCAATTCCCACCCGAACCCCGTTTCTACCAGCTCAAAACCTCCGACGGCATTCCCTACCGAAAAATCGCCACTCTTCACTCCACCAACGTCCTCGCCACCACCATCCTCCAAACCTGTATCCGCTACGGAAACTCTCATACGAAATGCCAGTTTTGCGCCATCGGCGAATCCCTCAAGTCTGGCACCACCATCGCTCGAAAAACACCCGCTCAGCTCGCCGAAGTCGCCGCCGCCGCCCAGCGCCTTGATGGAATCCAAAACGTCGTCCTCACCACCGGCACACCGCCCACCCCCGATCGTGGAGCAGCCGTCCTCGCCGAATCCGCCGCCGCCATCAAAGCCGCCACCGGCCTACCCATCCAAGCCCAGTGTGAACCTCCAGCCGACTTCTCCTGGTTCCAGAAACTCAAAGATACCGGTGTCGACTCCCTCGGCATGCATCTTGAGGCTTGGGACGAGACAGTCCGCCAAAAAATCATGCCCGGCAAAGCCGAAGTCCCTGTCACCACTTACCTCAAAGCCTTCCAAGCCGCCGTCGCTGTCTTCGGAAGAGGCCAAGTGAGCACCTACCTCCTCGCAGGTCTCGGCGACACCGCTCAGGGCCTCATCAATGCTTCTCGCCAACTGATCGAACTCGGGGTTTATCCCTTCGTCGTCCCCTTCGTCCCCGTCACCGGCACCCAACTGGCCAACCACCCGGCTCCCGATTCCAGTTTCATGCGAGAAGTCCTCCCTCCCATCGGAGACATGCTCACTCGCGCCGGCATGACCTCAGAAACCGTCAAGGCCGGCTGCGCAAAATGCGGCGCCTGCTCCTCCCTCTCCTCATTCGAAAATTCCTGCCATTCAAAATAAGGAGCGCGGAGCACCAGCTCCGCTCAAAAAAGAAACCAAACCATGCCCGAAACACCCTTCACCATCCAACTCCCGGACGGATCCGACCGCACCTTCTACTCCCCTTCCTCCGTCGTAAAAAAATTCTTCACTCCCGGCCAAACGCTCTCCGTTTCCGATTTTCTCTCCTCTGCCACCAAAGCCCTCACCGAAGCCAACAACCGTGTTCGCGAAAAATTCGGCGTCGGATGAGGTTCCGCCACCGAATCTCTGGACGAGGTTCGCCAACTCTGCCAATCGCTCACCTCCGACACCACTATCAAAATCCTCCACCTCTAACAATCACCGGGAGCACCGGTCTTTGAGCGGCCCCAAAGCCAAATTTTCAATCCAAAATCAGCAATCGACAATGCCCACCCATCCCCATCTTCCAGCCATCGTAATCGGAGGCGGCCAAGCCGGCCTCTCCGCCTCACACTACCTCAAGGAACAAGGCCTCAACCACCTCATCTTCGAGAAGAACGAACCCTTCTACGCTTGGAAAAACGAGCGCTGGGACTCTTTCTGTCTCGTCACCCCCAACCACCAGTGCCACCTCCCCGGCTACCACTACCAAGGCGACGACCCCGACGGCTTCATGGTCAAAGACGAACTCATCGCCTGGTTCCAAGGCTATCTTGAAAACACCAACCCGCCTCTCCGCACCGGCGTCACCGTTCTCAGCGTCACCAAACCCGCCGGCCACTTTCTCGTCGAAACCACCGCCGGCACCTGGACCACCGATGCCGTCATCTGTGCCACCGGCTCCTACCACACTCCCTTCACCCCGCCCGGTTCCGACCAAATCCCGCCACACATCAAACAAGTCTTCCCCACCGACTACCGCAACCCCTCCGACATCCCCCCCGGCGCCGTAGCCGTCATCGGCACCGGTCAGTCAGGCTGCCAACTCGCCGAAGAACTCCATCTCGAAGGCCGCAAGGTCCACCTCTGCCTCGGAAATGCTCCCCGCTCCCCTCGGAAATACCGGGGCAAGGACGCCGTCACTTGGCTTGAGGAAATGGGATACTACAAATTGAGTATCGACCAACAACCCAACCCCGACAAAGCCCGCAACACCAACCACTACCTCACCGGACGCGACGGCGGACACGAAATCGACCTCCGCAAATTTGCCACCGAAGGAATGAAACTCTACGGCTACCTCGAAGGCATCGACCAAGACGGTTTCACCATCCGACCCGACGCCGCCGCCAAACTCGATTCCGCCGACCAATCCTACCTCCGCATTCGCCAGCGCATCGACGACTACATCGCCCGCGAAGGCCTCGACGCCCCCGAAGAACCACCGTTCGAACCCTGCTGGCACCCCGAGACCGAAGCCACCCGCCTCGACTTTGCGGCAGAAAACATCACCTCCATCCTCTGGTGCATCGGCTTCAAGCCCAACTTCCGCTTTCTCCATTTCGACATCTTCGACCCCAAGGGCTACCCCACTCACCAGCGCGGAATCACAACCGTTCAAGGCCTCGTCTTCGTCGGTCTCCCCTGGCAACACACCTGGGGATCAGGCCGCCTCCTCAGCGTCGCCGAAGACGCCCAACACGTCGTTACTCACCTCTCCAAAACCCTCCAACCCCAATACGAAACCGCCTTCTGCTGAAGGCCAACAAACTGAACACTAGCAAACTCACAGACTTTTCCCATGCTCATCGAACGTTTCCAAAACTTCCAGGCTCAGGACTTCCTCTTCAAAATCGCCACCAGTCAGGAAGACCTCGACCGCTTCTTCTCCCTCCGCCGCCGCATCTTCTGCGACGAACAACGCGTCTTCCAGGAAGATGACCGTGACGAAATCGATGACCACATGATTCCCATCGTCTGCAAAACCATCGTCGCCGGCATGGAAGACGAAGTCGTTGGCATCGTCCGCATTGATCAACGCGAGCCAAGACTCTGGCACGGTAGCCGACTCGGCGTCGCCCCCGAATACCGCCGCGTCCGCCGCTTCAGCTCCGCCGTCACCATACGCAACCAGCAACCCTGCCAAGCCGGTTTCGGGGCCATTGGAGCCAGCCTAATCTACAAAGCCGTCTCTACAGCCAACGCCCTCGGTTGCGACGAATTCCTCGCCACCGTCCAAGAACAAAACGCCCGTTTCTTCGAACGCCTCCATTGGCAGCCCCTTCACAAACTAAAAGCCCACGGCCTCATCCACGTCCGCATGCGTGCCGATCTCACCCACTATCAGCCCGCCACGAAAGTGGCCTAAATCAGGAGCACGGCTGTCCAAACCGCCCCAAAACCAAAGAAGAAAGAACCTCACACCTTGGCGTCTTCGCGCGAGACCATTTCAATCAAAACTATGACCGCCGAAGACCTCGCCATCCTAGCCCGTCAACTCGAAGCTCATCCCGCAATCGCCGAGAAGGCCACGATCGAAGCCGCATACGCTCCCGCCTCCCAAGTCTCCCAAAACATCCAACTCGGCGACGACTGCGCCGCCATTCCGGACTCCAATGGCGAACACCTCCTCTTCGCCGCCGAAGGCATGCTTCCCTCCTTCGTCGCCGAGGACCCTTGGTTTGCCGGCTATTGCGCAGTCATGGTCAACCTCAGCGATATCGCAGCCATGGGCGGAACCCCCATCGCCATCACCGACGTCCTGTGGACCCCCGACTCCGCCGCCTCTTCCGAAATCTGGGACGGCCTCCAAGCCGCGTCCCGCGCCTACAACGTCCCCGTCGTTGGCGGGCACACCACCTACACCGGCAAACCTGAAACCGGAACCCACCTTGCCGCTGCCGTTCTCGGTCGTGCCGGAAGCCAACTTCTCACCAGCTTTCATGCTCAGCCCGGAGACCACCTGGTCATGGCCATCGACATGAAAGCGAGCTTCCGCAAAAACAAACCCTTCTGGAACGCCAGCACCGACGCCACCCCCGAACACCTTCAAACCACCCTCGCCCTTCCTCGAAAAATCGCCGAACTTGGGATTTCCCAAGCCTGTAAAGACATCTCAAACGGCGGCATTGTCGGCACCCTCGCCATGTTAGCCCACTGCTCCAACGTCGGAGCTACCCTCGACCTCGATGCCATCCCCACCCCTGCGAGCACCCCGCTCCTCAAATGGCTCTCCGCTTTCCCCAGCTACGGCTACCTTTTCGCGGCCAAAGAAAAAGACATTCCTAACCTCCAACAAGTCTTCCGCGCTAATAAAATTAACACTTCCTCAATCGGAAGATTCACGGACGCCAAGCAGCTCACTCTTCAATCCGGATCTTCCAGGGAAGTCCTTAAATTCTCGAACGTCACCTGACGCTCACTTCCTTCTCCGTCAATGATGGGGCGGTTTCTTTTGCTCAGCTTCTTTTAATCCCACTCCTTCCGAGGCAGTGCCCGGAGCACAAGAAGCCAAACCAAACCCCAAAATCCCGAGTCCTAAAATAAACCATTTCACCCTGAACCCTCGCACCAATTCACCACCCCTCAACAGAAAATTAGCGCTCACCCCCAAACTTTGCCCGCTCTCTCCGTATCAATCCGGTAATCCGAAAAACCCCGCTCAAAAATCTCTCGTCCCAACCTCTCTGCCTTCTCAACGGGGTTTCCCGGATCTTTCAAAACATCCCCCCGGCTATTTCCCACCCCGTGCACCACACCCACAAACTCCGAGTGTGTGTAACGCGAATACTCCTGGATCTGGTGAGTCGGAGCCAAAGCCACTCCTGGATAAGATTCCTCCGAAGCCAAAACCAAACCCACCCGCTTCCCCTTCATCCCATCAATCACCTTCTCCGATTCCGGATAACTCGCAGCATAGTAAGTAAACGTCCGATCAAAAAACGTCTTCAACTGCCCCGACATCCCATACCAATAGATCGGCGAACAAAACACCACTCCCTCCGCCGGCAAAAACTCCTCAAAAAACACCTCCCGAAACCCATCTTCCTGTCCCAGCTCCCCATCCTCCTGCCGTTCAATGCGCAAGTCCCCGAGAAAGAACTTCAAGAAATCATCCACAAACAACAACGACACCTCCGTCCCCTCTTGTTCCGCCCCCCGCTTCACCCCCTCTGCCAAAATCGCCGTGTTTCCATCCCTCCTCGGACTACCAACGAGAACTAACAAACGCTTCTTCATCGTCAGTGATTTTTCGCCGCTTGGTATCCCCGCCATCCTCCAAACTCCGTCAAATCCCGTGCTCCCTCACTTGCTCTCGCTTCCGCAATGAATCCCGGCACCTCCGTCCCATCAGCCAACAACACCTTCCCAATCCCCAACGGCCCAGGAATCGCAGCCACAAATTCCCCAAATGCTTTCCGAGATAAGGACCAAACTTCGAGTTCAATCGCCGCACCTTCTCCCTCACCCACTCGCACCAAGGCCGGACGCTCCGGTAATCCGCCTCCTTCCGGAACCAAATGCATCCGATAACAATCCGCCGTTTTCCCTTCGAATTCGAAGCGTCCGCCTCGATCCGTGAGCTGCCAATTCAAAGGCATCCCACCCAAATGCGCCCCACAAACAGCCACCAAAATTTCATCCCAATCATCTCCAAAACCCGACACCTTTCCGCGCCCTATCACTTCTTCATACAACGCCCCCACCTCCAACAAGCCCCGATCCAACCCTGCCTTTCCAAACACAGTCACTCCCCAAGGCAACTTGCCTTCATACCTGCCCGCCGGCAAAGCCAGTGCCGAGTAATCCAGCAAGTTCATGAAGTTCGTATAGGTTCCCAAGCACGAATTCAGCTTCACCGGCTCCGCCTCTACTTCGGCGACCGTGAAGTTCCGCGGCGTCGTCGGCAAAATCACAAAATCCAAGCCAGCCATCACCGCATCGGCCCGACGCTTGCAATCCGCTAAACGATAATCCGCCTTGAACAAGTCCGCCGCCAACGGCGTCGCCCCACCCCCGATAATCTCCCGCGTCACCGGCCAAATCGACTCCGGCTTCTCCTGCAAAAAACCCTCAATCGCTACAAACCGCTCCGTCACCCACGGCCCTTCATACAACAACCGCGCAGCCTCCAGAAACGGCTCTAAATCCACCTCCACCGCTTGCCCTCCCATGCCCTCAAACGTCTTCACCGCCTCCTCGAACAAATCCCGCGCCGAATCCCATCCGAAAAAATCCAACTGCTCAGCCTTCGGAACCCCAAAGCAGAAACTCTTCCCGATACGCTCCCACTTCTCAGGAACCTCCCGACTCCAAGCCTCCTCTTCATCCCACCCTGCCGCCACCTGCAACACCACATCCGCATCCCCGCAACTATTGGCAAATACCGAGACACAATCCAGTGACTTGCAGGCATCCACGACTCCTCTCGTAGACAAATACCCTCGCGTCGGCTTCAAGCCCACCAGCTCATTGAACGCTGCCGGCACCCGACCCGATCCCGCCGTATCCGTACCCAGCGAAAAGACTGCCATCCCACGCGCCACCGCCACTGCCGAACCGCAACTCGACCCTCCCGGCAAATAATTCTCATCAAACGGATTCTTCGGCACTCCATATGGCGTCCGAACTCCGACAAGCCCCGTAGCAAACTGATCCAAATTTGTTTTCCCCAGGCAAATCGCCCCCGCAGCCTTCAACTTCGCAACAACCTGCGCATCCGCATCCGGTAAATACGCATAATCCGGGCACCCCGCCGTCGTTTCCCATCCCGCCACATCGATATTATCCTTCACCACGAAAGGCACCCCCCACAACTCCCCCCGTTCCTCCGGCAGCGCCTCAATCTGCGCCTCCACTTCTGCCCAAGTCGCCTTGCGGATAAACACCGCCTCCGCCTCAATCTCCCAAACCCGCTTCAACACATTCCTAGGCTCCCGCCCGGCTTCATACGCTTCTCGAAACTCACCAATCGTCTTCATAAACACCGCTTATCAATCAGAAACTCGAATCACCGCCACTCCATCTCCTCCGCTCACCATTCCCCCGGACTTCACCACCACTCGCTCCACCACCCCCTTCACTCCCGCCGACACAACCATCTCCATTTTCATCGCCTCCAAAATCACCACCGCGGTTTTCTCATCCACTTCATCCCCCTCCTCAACCTGCACCTTCCAAACACTCCCTGTCATGGGTGCCTCCACCAAGACACAACCCTCGGGCACCTCGATTTCCTCGGACACCTCCACCACTTCCTCCGCATCCACCACATTCAAGCCTGCCGCTTCCCAACGCTCCCGCTCTTCCGCAAACGCCTGCCGCTGCATCTCCCGAAACGCCCCAATCGATTCGGCCTCCTTCTCCAAAAATCCTTCATACTCCCCAAGCCGTAACACACCCTCTTCCACTTCAGGCACAAACTCGCCCGAAATCACTTGGCGCCTAAGCTCTAACAACTCCCCACCCGAAACCTCATACCACTGAATCCGGTCAAAAAATCGCAACATCCACGGCTTCCCCTTCTCAAAGGCACCCGTCGACCGATACCGATTCCAAATCGGCACCGTCCGCCCCACAAACTGATAACCTCCCGGCCCCTCCATCCCATAAATACAAAGATACGCCCCCCCAATCCCCACCGCATTCTCCGGCGTCCACGTCCGCGCCGGATTGTATTTCGTCGTCACCAAACGATGCCGGGGATCCAACGGCGTAGCCACCGGAGCCCCTAAATACACATCCCCCAATCCCATCACCAAATAATCCGCCCCATACACAATCTCCTTCACCTCCTCAATCGACTCCAAGCCATTAATCCGCCGAATAAACTCAATATTACTCGGACACCAGGGCGCATCAGGTCGCACCCCCGTTGCATAACGCTCAATCGCCAACTGCGTACTCGGATCATCCCAGGACAAAGGCAATCTCACCACCCGCGAACTCACTTCTGCCGTCGCCAAATCCGGCAAACTCCCAAAGCCCTGCTTCAACAACTCCACCACAGCCTCCTCCGTCGTCTTGCGGGGGTCATAATGCACCTGCAAAGACCGAATCCCCGGCGTCAAATCCACAAAACCCGTCCGCTCCTCACCCCGCAACCACTCATAGAGCAAATGGACCCGGAACCGCAACCGCAGATCCAACTCCATCGGCCCAACCTCTAACAAAACATACTCATCCGCCGTCCGACGCATCACCACGCGCTCCCCGTCAATCTCTTCATCACAGAGAATCGGACTCTCCAACCCACACCCCTCTTCCACAATCGCTCCCGACCCCGGCTCGCAATCCCGCAACCGCTTCGCCTCCTCCGAACTCACCGCAACAAACCGCACTTTGTCTCCCGGCCTCAACTGACCCATCTTCCACAACTCCGCCTCCACAATCGCCGCCGGACAAACAAACCCCCCCAAACTCGGCCCATCGGGACCAAGAATCACCGGCATATCCCCCGTAAAATCAATCGCCCCCACCCCGTAGGCATTGTCGTGAATATTCGACGGGTGCAACCCCGCCTCTCCGCCATCCGACCGAGCCCACTCCGGCTTCGGCCCCACCAATCTCACTCCCGTCCGCGCCGAATTGAAATGCACCTCCCAATCCGTCGCAAAAAACATCTCAATATCCGCCTCCGTAAAAAAATCCGGCGCTCCATGCGGCCCATACAAAACCCCAATCTCCCACTCATTCCCATACGGAGGCACTTCAAGTAGCTCAGTCTCCACCGCGTCCCCTTCACCCACCTCGAAAACATCCCCCGCCACCAAAGCCTTCCCGCCCAAGCCCCCGAATTGACCCAAAGTAAACGTCGCCCGACTCCCCAAATACTCCGGCACCTCAATCCCTCCCGCCACCGCCAAATAACACCGGCACCCCGCCCCCTCTGCTTTCCCCACTTCGAAAACCGAACCAGCCTCCACTTCCACCACCTCGCCACTCTTCACCACCGCTCCATCCAACTTCGCCCCCATTTCCGCACCCGCCAAAGCCACCCGTGCACGAAACCCAAACTTCAAGCTCGCCCCCACCATCGTCATCTCCAAACCCGCTGTCCCCTCCTCGTTGCCCACCAAACGATTCGCCGCCCGAAACGCCAGTGAATCCATCGGGCCCGACGGTGGCACCCCCACATCCCAATACCCCAAACGTCCCGGCCAATCCTGCACCGTCGTCATCGTCCCTCCACGTAAGACCTCCACCAACCGCGCCCGATACGGAAACTCCTTCAACCAACCCGTCGTCACCCCTCCCTCCGTAAATTCATCACTCCCCACAATCTGCCGCAAATACCCCAAATTCGAACGCACCCCACCCAACTTCATCTCCTCCAACCCACGATCCAGCACCACCAAAGCCTCTCCACGGTTTTCCCCGTAGCTCATCACCTTCGCCAACAAAGGATCGTAAAATGCACTCACCTCCGTCCCCGCCTCCACCCACGTATCACACCGCAAACCCAGCGGATAAACCGACTCTGTCACCATCCCTGCCGACGGCAAATAATCCCGCGCCGGATCCTCCGCATACACCCGCACCTCCATCGCTGCCCCCTCACAAGCCACTTCCTCAATATCCACAATCGGACTCTGCCCCGCCCCCAGCTTCACCATCCATTCCACCAAATCCACTCCCGTCACCAACTCCGTGACTCCATGCTCCACCTGCAGCCGACAAGTCACCTCCAAAAAATAAAACTCACTCCGCTTCTTATCATAAATAAACTCCACCGTACCCGCCGAACGATAATTCACCTTCGCCGCCAAACTCCGCGCCGCCCTCCACAAACTCGCTCGCTCCTCATCTGTCAAATCTGGCGCTGGAGTCTCCTCCACCACCTTCTGATTCCGCCTCTGCACCGAACAATCCCGCTCCCCCAACGTCACCACTTGACCTTCTCCATCCCCGAAAACCTGCACCTCGATATGCCGCGCCTCCTCCACAAACCGCTCCAAAAACACCCCTGCCTCACCAAAATTTGCCTCCGCCAACCGCACCACTTTTGCAAAAGATTCCCTCAACTCCCCCTCATCGACACAGACCTGCATCCCGATTCCCCCGCCACCCGCCGTACTCTTCAACATCACCGGATACCCCAGCCCCGTCGCAGCCTCGCAAGCCTCCTCCACATCGTCAATCAAGCCCGTCCCCGGACACAACGGCACTCCCGCCGCTTCTGCCAATTCCCGGGCCGCATGCTTCTGCCCAAAACTCCGAATTTGCCCCCCTGTCGGCCCCAACCAAACACAGCCCGCCGCTTCCACCGCATCCGCCCACTCCGCATTCTCGCTCAACAGCCCGTAACCCGGATGCAAAGCCTCCGCCCCACTCTCCCTAATCACCTCCAACAAACGCTCCCGGTTCAAATAACTCTCCGCCACCGGCCCCGGTCCCAACAAATATGCCTCATCCGCCTCCACCACATGCGGCGCCGAACGGTCCGCCTCCGAATATACCGCCACCACTTGAACCCCCATCTCTTTCAAGGTGCGGCTAATTCTCACCGCAATCTCCCCACGATTGGCTACTAAAACCTTCGTAAACATCACTTATTTCAAATTGTCGATCTTAGATTGCCGATTGGCTTCTGCACTTTTCCGCGAAGCAACCATAATGGCGCAAAGTTCGTTAGCCTCATGAAGCAATGGCTCGACACGCACCTTATCCAAAAATTCCCCTTCAATAATTAACTCCAACCAATAAGCAAATTCGTCTACCTCCTCGATAACCACTCCTAACTTGGCACGAAATTCCGCTTTTGAACGACCTCGGGAAGCACCTCGATAATTGGCCCCAACAGACGTTCCTGACCTCACCAATTGATTCGCAATAGCCCTGGCTGCCACGTCACTTGGAAACGCTGCCACCAACCTGAACACCCGCAACGCAAAAACCTTTGTTCGCTCCTTCAGTTCTTCTGCGGTCATCTCAAAACAATCCTCAATCTTCAGTCTTCAATCAAAAATCAGAACTTCCACTGGCGTCGGATTCCAACCGTTGCACGGATTATTCAACTGCGGGCAATTCGATACCAACACAATCATATCCATCATCGCCTCCATTTCCACATAACGCCCCGGCGCTGAAATCCCATCCGCAAAGGTCAGCCCTCCTTCCGGCGTCACTGGCACATTCATGAAAAAATTCACATTGCACGTCACATCCCGCTTCCCTCCTCCCATCTCTTGCACTCCCCTCAGAAAACTATCCCGACACGCATGCATCGCCTCCTTCTCGTGTGAATACCGCATCGTATTGCTCTCCCGCGAACAAGCCCCCCCCAAAGTATCGTGCCGCCCACATGTATCCGCCACAATTCGTGTCAAACCCTTCCCCCGATTCGACATCAACACCGAACCCTCAGTCAGATACAACGACCCCTGCTTCCGAATCGTATCCGCGGCGCTATAACGCTCATCTCGATCCCGCGCCGAGAAAAACAGCGTATCCGCCGCCTGATTTCCCTCCAAATCATGAATCCGGAGCACCTGCCCCTCCTTCACTTCCTTCCACCAGTAATCCCCTGCTCCCACCACCTCCCGATACCCCGCATCTCCAGCCTTCAAATCACTCTCTTTCATCATTCAACAACATATAATCAATCCATCCCATCCAGCTGAATCCCCTCAGAATCTCAAACGATGATAATCCTCCGTATTCTCAAATGCCCTTCCGTTTTCTGGA
>JBCCZX010000022.1:0-23194 GCA_039186735.1 Verrucomicrobiota bacterium
CCAAAGTGTACTGGTTATTAAAATATTGACCAAAAGGGGTCAAATTGTGTACCAAAGTGCACCGTTAGGAACCAAATTCAGCCGTGGGTGTACCCGTCCAGAGCCTTGAAGGCATTTTTGAGCACAAACTTGATACGAAGTATCGGGTTTCGATGCCGGCGGCTTGGCGTCCTGCGAAGGGAGAGACGGTGCAGTTGAGGTTGTTGCGTTGGAAGCACATGGGGGTGCCGGTTTTGAAGGCGCTGACGAATGAGGCGTTTGAGGCGATGATTGAGTCGATCAACGAGGATGCGGAGCTGAGTTCGGGTCAGAAGAGTGCGAAGAAGGGTTTGATTTATTCGTTGAACGAGTCGGCGCACGTGAATGATCAGGGGAAGCTGGCGATTCCGAAGAAGCTAGCAGAGGAGCAGGGGATTGAGGCCGGGGAGCCGGTGCACCTCTTTGGGCGGGGAACGAATTTTGATTTGGTGAGTCCACGGGATGTGGACGCACTTCGGGCGGCCGAGGCGAAGGTCTTGGAGAATCTCTACGACACCGTGGACTTTGGCTAAACGAAGCAGACGAATTTACTGGAAGGCTGGAACAATGCTGTCACTCCGAAACCAAGCGAAAGAAACGACTCGTCAAGATTGCCTTGTCGACTGGTGCTTTCCGACGGGGAGTGAGACTCGCGCGGCGAGGGGTGGCAGCAGTTTCGGAAGAGAGGGAGGAAAAGGATTACTGGAAGACACTGACTGGAACATGAAGACACTGTTGCTGTCCCGAAGGCCCACGCGATTGGTTGCTATCCCCAATTGCCTTGCCGGATTCGGTTTTGCGGCATCCCAACGTTCTGCGGGCGTGGGGCAGCGACAGGTTCTCATGATGAGGAGCGCGCTTGAGAGAGCGTGGAAAATGATTTGCTGGATGAACTGACTGGAAGACTGGAACACATGCTGTTGCCCCAACCCATTCTGGCTACTGCCGGATTGTTCGACTGCCTTGCCAAATATCCGTTGGGCCGGATGGCGGAGGCCGAATGGGCGGGGGAGCAGCTGTTCTGGAGTCGGGAAGGTGGGGTTGGAGGAGGTTCGGATTACCACGAGCCGGTTTTGGTGGAGGAGGTTCTGGATGTTTTGGGGGTGGAAGCGGGGAAGACGATTTTGGATGGGACTTTGGGTGGAGGAGGTCACTCGTTGAGGCTGTTAGAAGGTGGAGCGATGGTGATTGGAATGGATCGTGATGCCGAGGCGCGGGAGTTTGCGGGGCGGCGTTTGGAGGGGTATGGTGAGCGTTTTCGAGCGGTTGCGGGAAATTTTGCGGAGATGGGGAGTGTTGTGGTGGCGGGGAGTTTGGATGGGGTTTTGTTGGATTTGGGGGTGTCTTCGCACCAACTGGATGAAGCGGAGCGTGGTTTTTCGTTTCAGCAGGATGGGCCGCTGGATATGCGGATGAATCAGGAAGAGGGAGAGACGGCGGCTGATTTGGTGAACGGTTGGGGTGAGGTGGAGTTGGCGCGAATTTTTTGGGAGTTTGGGGAGGAGAAGGCGTCGCGGCGGGTGGCGGCGGCGATTGTGAAGCGGCGGGCAGAGAAGTCGTTTGAGAGGACGGGAGAGTTGGCAGATTTTGTGGCGGAGACTCTGGGAGGTCGGGGACGGAAGCATCCGGCTACGCGCGTGTTTCAGGCCTTGCGAATGGCGGTAAACGAGGAATTGGCGTCGGTGCAGGCGGGGTTGGAAGCGGCGATTGGTTTGTTGAAGCCAGGAGGGGTGTTGGCGGTGATTACGTTCCATTCTTTGGAGGATCGCTTGGTGAAGCATTTTTTCCGGGCTCGAAGTCAGGAGTGGATTGATCGACCGGAGTGGCCAGAGCCACGGAGGAATCCGGATTGTGTTTTTGAATTGATTACTAGGAAAGCCGTTGTGGCTGATGTTGGAGAAATTTCCCGAAACCCACGGTCACGCAGTGCGAAGCTGCGAGCCGTATGCAAGCGATGAGTAAGAATCGAAAAAAACGAGCGAATTTGAGTGCGGCGACTTTGTCGGTAGTGATTCTAACGGCCTTTTCCCTGGGTGCAACGGGGGTGATGCACACGGTAATTAAGAATCAGCAGTTGGAGGTTGTGCGGGAAACAGAGTTGGTGGAGCGCCGGATTAAGGAGCATGAGCGGGATGTGACGAATTTGGAGATTCGGTTGGGGCAGTTGAGTAATCGGTTTGATTTGCGTGAGCGCCTCATTACGCAAGGGACGGATTTGCGGAGGATTGGTCCCGGGGTGATTGAGGATATTTCGGCATTGGGAGCGGTGCCTGAGTTGGCGAGCAGTGAGTAGATGAGGAGCGGTCTCGAGCTACGCGTATTCCTGGTTTGCCTGGCACTGGTTGCCGGGCTGAGTGCGTTGTCGGCGAGATTGGTTTTTTTGCAGTGGCAGGGGGAAGAGAGTCTGGAGGTTTCAGCTTCGCCGGGGCGTTCGGTGAAGACGACGTTGGTGGCGCAGCGGGGGTATCTGTGTGATCGGGATGAGGAGATTGTGGCGCGGAATATTCCGGTGACGACGATTGTGCTCGATAAGAAGAATTTGGCTGATTCGTCAGTGGTGGCGGCGGGGGTCGCGTTTCCCCGGGCGGTGATGGATGAGGAGTGGCATGCGGCGGATGAGCGGGGACGGGATCGGATTTTGAAGCGGGTGCGCAACGATATTCTTTCGACGCAGAGTCCGAATGAGATTGTTGAGCAGCATATGTCTTTTCTGATTGCGGTTCTGGCACCGCGGTTGGGTTATGATGATCGGGACAAGCTGCGGGCAAAGATTGGGAAGATTGGGAGGGGTGAGACGATTCTTGCGAAAAATCTTGAGGAGGATGTGGCAGATGATGTGGAGCGGATTGTGCGGGAGAATCGATTGCAGGGATTGCGATTCAAGAAGAGTTTCCGGCGTTGGTATCCGAATCCTGAGTTGGCCAGTCATGTGGTTGGAATCGTCAATCATGAAGGTTTGGGGGTGGCGGGAATCGAGAAGTCGATGGCGCGTTATCTCGAGGGGAAGGATGGTTATGAATTGACGAAGCGAGATGTGCGGAATTTGCCACTTGGGAAGTCGAGTGGAGTGGTGAAGCCGCCGATTTCGGGGTTGATTGTGCAGTTGACGGTGGATTTGGATTTGCAGGCGGTTTTGGAAGAAGAGTTGGATGCGGGTTTGGAGTTTGCAGAGGCGGAGAAGGGTTGCATTGTTTTGATGGAGCCGGATTCGGGAGAGGTTCTGGCGATGGCGAGTCGTCCCACCTATGATTTGAACAAGCGGGAGAATGTGGCGACTGGCGGGGTGAATTTCGCAACGCAGGCGGTGTATGAGCCGGGTTCGACTTTCAAGGTGATTGCGATTTCAGCGTGTATGGAGCGGGGTTTGGTGAATTCACAGACGCCGGTGTTTTGTCACAATGGGCATTACGACGATTTGAACATCAATGATGTGGGGACGTATGGGTGGTTGTCGGTGGAGCGGGTGTTGGCGAAGTCGAGCAACATCGGGACTTACATGTTGGCGAAGCAGTTGGGGCGGAGTTCGTTTTATCGATATGTTGATCTGTATGGTTTTGGGAAGAGGACGGGGATTACGCTGGGTGGAGAGCGGTCGGGACTGATTGCGAACAAGAACAATGCGGTGGACTTTTCGCGGGCGAGTTATGGTTATGCGGTGAATGTGACGCCTTTGCAGGTGGCGAATGCTTATTGTGCGTTGGCGAATGGTGGAAAGTTGATGAGGCCACGGGTGGTGAAGTCGGTGATGGCGAATGACGGGACGCGGGTGTGCGAGTTCGAGCCTGAGGTGGTGAATGAGGTGATTTCGGCGGTGACGGCGAATCGAATGAGGCGGTCATTAGAAGCGGTGGTGAAGCCGGGTGGGACGGCGACGCGGGCAGCGGTGCCAGGTTACCGGATCGCAGGGAAGACGGGAACGGCGCGGAAGTTTCAGGACGGGCGTTATCATATGGACAAGCATGTGGTTTCGTTTGCGGGGATTCTTTCAACGGAGCGACCGGAGTTGGTGTGTGTGGTGGTGGTTGATGAGCCGAAGACGGAGGAGGTTCCGCACGGGGGGGGGACGATTGCGGCGCCAATTTTTTCGAAAACGATGGGCCGGATAGCGGCAACGATGGGTTTGAAACCGGTGGAGCCTTTGGTTGAGAACACGCTGGCGAGCGAATGAAGTTAGAGAAAGTCATTCCGTGTTTGAGTCAGGCGAAGGTTACGGGCCCTCGCGAGGGTGAGGTGGGTTCGTTGACGGATGATTCGCGTCGGGTTGAGCGTGGGGGAGTGTTTGTGGCGGTGAGAGGAACGGTGGTGGATGGGCATGATTTTGTTGGCAAGGCGGTTGAGCTGGGGGCGGGAGTGATTGTGGCGGAGACACCTGTGCAGGGGGGGTTTGAGGGGACTTGGATTGAGGTGAAGGATAGTCGGGCAACGTTGGCGGTGTTGGCGGATTTGTTTTGGGGTTCACCGTCGCAGAGTCTGGATGTGGTGGGGGTGACGGGAACGAATGGGAAGACGACGGTGGCCTATCTGGTCCATGGGATTTTGAAGAGTCTCCGCATGCGGGCCGGAATGATTGGGACGGTGGTGGTGAATGACGGGGCGAAGGAAGTGAGGGCGAGTCATACCACGCCGGGAGCGGTGGAGTTGCAGGCTTTGTTGGCGAGGATGAGGGATAATCGTTGTGGTGGGGTGGCGATGGAAGTGTCGTCGCATGGTTTGGAGCAGGGGCGGGCAGCGGGGGTGGCCTTTGATGTGGCGGTGTTCACGAATCTTTCGCAGGACCATCTCGATTACCATGGTTCCATGGAAAATTACTTCGAAGCGAAGAAGATGCTTTTCGAGCAGTTAGTGACGAACGGGAGGCGTGGGGTAGCGGTGATTAACGGGGATGATCGTTGGGGGCAGGAGTTGGTGAAGTCTTTCGAGCAGAGGTTGAAAGTGTTGACCTACGGGTTCGGGGTCGGTGCTGATTTTCGGGCGGGAAACATCAAGCAGACGATGAAGGGGATGGAGTTTCCTTTGGAGGTGAAGGGGAAGTCTCATTTGGTGAGGGTGCCTTTGATTGGGCGCTTCAATGTGATGAATAGTTTGGCGGCGTTGAGTGCGGTGGTGGCGTTGGGCATTCCGGTTCGGGATGCGGTGGCGGCGTTGAAGGATGTTGGAGGGGTGCCGGGGCGGTTGGAGTATGTGGGGTCTTCGAAGGGAGTTTCGGTGTTTGTGGATTACGCGCATACGCCGGATGCGTTGCAGAATGTGGGGAAGACTTTGCGAGAGTTGGAGCCGAAGCGATTGATTACGGTGTTTGGGTGTGGTGGTGATCGGGATCGGGGGAAGCGGGCGCCGATGGCACGAGCGGCGGAGGCGCATAGTGATTTTTGTGTGATTACTTCGGACAATCCCCGGGGAGAGGAGCCGACGGCAATTATTGAGCAGGTGGCGAAAGGGTTCACGGGGCAATCGTTTACGAAGATCGAGGATCGTTCGAAAGCGATTCAGACGGCGGTGGATTTTGCGGAGAGTGGAGATGTGGTTTTGATCGCCGGCAAGGGTCACGAGGATTATCAGTTGTTCGGGGAGCAGCGAATTTCTTTTGATGATCGGGTGGAAGCGCGGAAGGCGCTTGATGAGAAGGAACGGAGTGGAGAGGAGGCGCGAGCATGAGGGATATTGAGATTGGTGAGGTTGCGGATGCGATTGGGGGTGAGTTGCCATTTGGGGGAGGGGAGCGGGTGATTGAGTCGGGAGTGTCGACGGATTCGCGTTCGTTGTCGGGGACGGAGTTGTTTGTGGCGTTGCGAGGGGAGCGTTTTGATGGGCATGACTTTGCGCAGGCAGCGGTGGATGAGGGGTGCCCGGGAGTTTTGTTAGAAGATGATGCGGCGGTCGGGGAGGCGCCGGGTACGATTGTGATCGAGGATAGTTTGTTGGCGTTGCAGCGGCTGGCGCGTTGGTGGCGGTGTGAGTTGGGGCTGCCGGTAGTGGGGTTGACGGGGTCGAATGGTAAGACGTCGACGAAGGATTTTACGAAAGCGGTTTTGGCCCAGCGTTATTCAGTTTGTGCGACGCAGGGGAATTTGAACAATCACATCGGGGTGCCGTTGAGTGTGTTGTCGCTTGATGATGAGCATGAGGTGGGGGTGTTTGAGATGGGGATGAATCATCCGGGTGAGATTGCGCCGTTGTGTGAGATTGCGAAACCGCACTTGGGGATCATCACGAATATTGGGACGGCGCATATTGAGCATATGGGGTCGCGGGATGGGATTGCGGAGGAGAAGGGGGCACTGGCGCGGGCTTTGCCGGAGGTTGGGACTCTGTTTGTGCCGGCTTCTTGTGATTATTTGAATTACCTGAGGGATCGGACACGGGCGCGAACGGTGGCAGTGGGGAATGGTCGGGGTGAAGTGCGGGCCGAAGAGATTGATGCGAGTGGGGAGACGATGAAGTTTGTGATTGTGGTGGAGGATTTGGGACGAGCTCCGGTGGAGTTACCGGTGGCGGGGCGGCACATGATTACGAATGCGTTGTTGGCGGCAGCGGTGGGTCGGGAGTTGGGGGTGAGTCTGGAGGGGATTGTCAGCGGGTTGATGAGTACGGAGCTGACGAGTGGGCGTTTGCGGTGCTTTGAGAGCAACGGGGTGCGCGTGTTTGATGATACGTATAATGCGAATCCGGATTCGATGAAGGCGGGGTTGGAGACTCTTGCGGAGGCGAAGGGGGAGCGGAAGTTCGCGGTATTGGGTATGATGGCGGAGCTAGGGGAGCATGCAGTACGGGAGCATTTGGAAGTGGGGAGATATGCAGCGGAGTTGGGGGTGCAAGTAGCGAGTGTGGGAGAAGAGGCGAAAGGGATTACGGAGGGTGCGAGTGGAAACGGAGTGCGACACTTTGATGAGAGAAGTGAGGCAGCAGCATGGCTGAAAGAAGAGGTGAAGGCCGGAGATGTGATTTTGTTCAAAGGCAGTCGAGCGGCGGCTATTGAGCAGGTGATGAAACAAGTTTTTCCCTAGAGAGATGTTGTATTGGATTTATGAGATTTGGTCGGCGGCCCAGGAAGCGGGCGAGTCGTGGGCGGAGTGGTTCCGGTTCTTGAATCTCTTGCAGTATATTTCGGTGCGGGCGGGTTTGGCGACGGTGTTGACCTTTGGGTTGAGTTTGTTTTTTGGGCCGCGGATTATCCGGAAGTTGATTTCGATGAAGGTGGGGCAGCCGATTCGGACGGCTGAGGAGGTGCATAAGCTGGCTGAGTTGCATGGTCAGAAGGCGGGGACACCGACGATGGGTGGGGTGATGATTCTCGGTTCGGTATTGGTGGCGGTTTTGATTTGTGGTCGTCCGTTGAATCCTTTTGTGACGGTGACGGCAGTTGCGATGCTGGGGTTGGGTTTGGTGGGTTTTGTTGATGATTATGCGAAGGTGGTGAAGAAGAATTCGGCGGGGGTGAGCGGGAAAACAAAGCTGTTTTGGCAGTTGGTGATTGGCGGTTTGGTGGCGATCTTTTTGTTCACAAAGCCGGAGACGTCGAAGTGGTTGTTTAGTGACACAAATGTCTTGTGGGCGCAGAGTGAGCGGACGATTGGGCACTTGGCGTTACCGATTTCGAAGTCGCCGATTCTTGATTTGTGGTGGTTTGCGATTCCGTTTTTTGTGTTGGTGACGATGGGGAGTTCAAATGCGGTGAACTTGACGGATGGGTTGGATGGCTTGGCGATTGGTTGTACGATCACGGTGTCGTTGGCGTATGCGGTTTTGGCTTACGTGGCGGGAAATTTGAATGCGCACAGTTACTTGAATGTGCCGTTCAATCCCTTGGTGGGTGAGTTGACGGTCTTCATGATGGCGATGGTGGGTGCGGGATTCGGGTTCCTTTGGTTCAATGCTTATCCGGCGAAGGTGTTTATGGGTGATACGGGTTCGCTGGCGATTGGGGGTGCGATTGGAACGGTAGCGATTTGTGTGCGGCAGGAGCTGTTGCTTGTGATCATCGGCGGGGTGTTCGTGATGGAGGCGATGTCGGTGATGTTGCAGGTGGCGAGCTTCAAATCGACGGGCAAGCGGATTTTCCGCATGGCTCCGATTCACCATCATTTTGAGTTGGGAGGTTGGAAGGAAACCCAGGTGATTATTCGCTTTTGGATTCTCTCTATTCTCTTTGCGTTGATTGGACTTGCGACTTTGAAAATTCTCTAATGAATCTGGACGGACAAAACGTAGCTATATTGGGAGCTGGCCGTAGTGGTCGGGCAGCAGCAGAACTGTGTTTGAGCTTGGGGGCTCGGGTTCAGGTTTTTGATACGGGTGAGATTTTTGGCGAGTGGCCGGAAGGGGTCGAGTTGTGCGGGACAGCTACTGTGGAGATGGGTCGGAATACGCAGGCGGATCTGGTGGTGGTGAGTCCGGGGATTCCGACGGAGGGAGAGTTTGCGCAGTCATTTGCCGAGGGGAGCGGTGGATTTATCGGGGAGATGGAGTTGGCTTTTCAGAATTACGAGGGGTTGGTGATTGCGATTACCGGAACGAATGGGAAGACGACTACGACGGAGTTGGTTTCGGCGTTTTTGAATGCAGCGGGTAAGAGTTGTCCTCCGTGTGGGAATCATGGGCGTCCTCTTTCTGATGTTTTGTTGGAAGGGGATCATCCGGATGCGGTGGCTTTGGAAGTGAGTTCGTTTCAGTTGGAGACGATCGATACGTTTCGACCTGAGGTGGCGGTTTGGCTGAATTTTTCGGAGGATCACATGGATCGTTATGAGACGCTTGAGGATTATCGTTCGGCGAAATTGCGGATTTTCGAGAATATGGAAGAGGAGGACACGGTGGTGGTCCGGGAGGGGGAGCATTTGGATGAGTATGAGAGCATCAAGGCCAAGGTGGTGCGCTTCATGAGTGAGTGGGATGAGGAGATTGACAGTGATTTTCAGTTGCGGGAGGGGACGATTTATTTTGGAGACGAGCCGGTGATTGAGATGGAGGAGACGAACCTGCGGGGTTTGCATAATGCGGAGAACTTGATGGCGGCAGCGGGAGCAGCGCATGCGGTGGGGGTGGATTTCGAGGCGATGCGAGAGGCGTTGGAGAATTATTGCCCGCCTCCTCACCGTTGTGAATTGGTTCGAACGCTTGATGGTGTGGAGTACTTAAATGACTCCAAGGCGACGAATTTGCATGCGCTTGAGGCGGCGTTGAAGTCATTGACCAAGCCGATTGTGTTGATTGCGGGGGGAAAGGACAAGGGGCTGGATTATGGTCCGTTGCTTCCCTTGTTGCGCGAACGGGCAATTGGAGTCGTGACGTTTGGAGAAATTGGTGAGACTCTCGGCGGACTGTTCTCCGATGCTGTTGAGAGTGAAATTGTGAAAACGTTAGAAGAAGCCGTTCAAGCCGCCCGAGCGATGGCGTTACCAGGATCGACGGTCCTGTTTTCGCCCGGGACGTCCTCCTTTGACCAGTTTTCCAGCTATGTGGAACGCGGTGACGCTTTCCGAGCACTTGTAAACGAGCTTAATTAAGAACAAATGAAAACTAGAACATTCCAAACCAAGAGACAGGCAGCGAAAGGGGCGGCACTCCGCTTTCTGCATGCCAAGACTCGCAAGAAGAAGCAGCGTGTTTCGGCAGCAGCGTCGGGTGGTGAGTTTGCGGTAGAGGAACCCAATTTGGGCGTGGCACGCGCTTTGGTGGTGATCCTTATTCTCCATGTGGCGGCGATTGGTGCGATTTTGTTGCATAATCAATCGACGAAAGGTGATCTCGTGGCTGCGGTGCCGGGTCAGACTGAGGTTGCGAAGGCGGATTCGCCGAAGGCTTCGATTTTGAAATCGGAAGAGCCGCTGCCTCAGATTGGGCCGGATGAGAAGTATGTCTGGGTGGAGAGTGGGGATACATATGGTCGGATTGCACGGAAGTATGGTGTTGATGAGGCGCTTTTGCGTCGGATGAACGACAATCTGCCCTTGAGAGGTGGATTGAATCTTCGCCTGCCGAGTGCTTCGACGTCCGCACCGGCGGTTCAGATGGCGTATGAGGATACGGATTCGTTGTTGGAGTTGACTCCGATTGAGACTCCGCTTCCGCCGGAGGAGGTGCCGATGGAGTATGAGGTGGTTCAGCAGCCCGAGCCGATTGAGATGCCGGAAGCTTTGCCTTTGCCGGAGCCTGAGCCGCTTGAGACGCGAGCGGTGCGGGCGGAGATTGTGCCTGTGGCGGAGCCGGTTGTGGAAGAAGAGTTGGTTGAGGTAACAGAGTCGAAGCCTAAGCCCGTGGTGGTGGAGGAGGCGAAGCCTGAGCCGAAACCGACCCCGCAGCCGAGGAAGACTTATGTTCTGAGGAAGGGTGATACGGCTTGGTCGATTGCGCGTCGACATGGGGTGAGTCCGCAGAAGCTTCTTTCGGTGAATGGGATCAAGGATGCCCGGAAGATGAAGATTGGGATGAAGTTGATCATTCCGACGAACTGAGTTCTGTGGGACGACGCAGCGCCATTCTCTTGTGTGCCTCGGTAGCCAGCCTGATTGTTTTGGGGTTGGTGATGTTGTCGAGCACGAGTGTGTGGGCTGAGGAGATGCGAGGGGCGGAGGATCCGTATTTGTTGGTGAAGCGTCAGTTGATGTGGCTGGTGCTGGGGGTATTGGGAGCGTGGTTTTTGGCGATGGTGGACTACCGCAAGGTGCAGCGGTATTGGCCGTGGCTTTTGGGAGGGGTGTGTTTGTTACTTGTTCTCTGTTACGTGCCCGGGGTGCGGGAAGTGCGGCATGGGGAAGGGCGTTGGATCAACTTACCGGGTCTGCCGGTGATGCAGCCGTCGGAGTTGGCCAAGCCGATTGTCGTTTTTGTGTTGGCGTCGTGGTTTGCGAGTTACCAGGCGGAGGCGAAGAGTTTTTTGCGGGGTTATGTGGTGCCTTGTTTGATTCTGGGGATTCCGTGTCTGTTGATTCTTTTTGAGCGTGATTTGGGGACGACGATGGTTTTGGGAGCGGTGGGGGCGTCGGTGTTGTTTATTGCGGGGACCAGGCTTTGGTATTTGGTCTTTACGGGTCTTGTGGCGGTTGGTGGTGGGTGGTTTTTCGTGGAGACGGATCCGATTCGGAAGGAGCGGATCACGGCTTTCATGAATATGGATGATCCTGAGGTGCAGATGGGATCGGGGTGGCAGCTTGCGCGGTCGTTGAACGCGTTTGAGAATGGTGGGGTTTGGGGGACGGGCTTGGGGAATGGCGCGGAGAAGCATGGTTCCTTACCGTTCGCGCACACGGATTTTATTTTTGCTGCGTTGGGAGAGGAGCTTGGTTTGGTGGCTTCTCTGGGAACGGTGACGGCGTTTGTTTTGATTGCGATTTCGGGGATGGCGATTGCGGTGCATGCGCAGGAATTTTTCGGAAAGTTGATTGCGGCGGGGGTTACGATGGTGATTGTGGTGCCGGCTGCGTTGAATATGGGGGTGGTGACGGGGTCGTTGCCGGTGACGGGTTTGCCGTTGCCATTTTTGAGTTACGGGGGTTCAAATTTGGTGTTTACGCTCGCGTCGGTGGGTTTGTTGTTGGGGGTTTACCGGCGAGCGGTGTTTGTGGAGGCGGCGGCGATGCCGCGAACGAAAGAGCGAAAATTTGCGCTTAAGTTGTGACGGAGATGGCACGGCGAAGTTTCGATTTTTTGGAACAGTTTCGATAAGGATCCGGCGCTGTTTACTGAGATGAAAGTGGTGATTGCATGTGGGGGGACTGGCGGGCATTTGTTTCCGGGAATTGCGGTTGCCGAAGAGCTTCAACGTCAGGGGCACGAGCCGGTTTTGTTGATTTCGGAGAAGAAGGTGGATGCAGAGGCTTCGGCGAAATATGAGTCGCTCCGGTTTGAGGTGATTCCTGCGGTGGCGATGCCTCGAAAGACTTCGCCGAAGATGATTCCGTTTTTGTTCCGGGTATGGAGAACGATTGGTCAGTGTCGGGCCTTGTTGAAAAGGGAGCAGGCGGAGGTGGTTTTGGGGATGGGAGGGTTTACTTCGCTTCCGCCGGTTTATGCCGGGAAGAAGTTGGGTTTGCGGACGTATGTGCATGATTCGAATGCGATTCCCGGGAAGTCGAATGTGATGACTTCCCGGTTTTGCAAGAAGGTGCTTTTGGGTTTGGAGCCGGCGCAGAGTTATTTTGAGGGGAGGGAGACGGAGGTGGTGGGAACGCCGGTGCGAGGGGAGTTGGAGAGCTTGCCGAGTCGAGCCCAGGCGGCGAAGAAGTGGGAGTTGGACGAGGGGGTGCCGACTTTGTTGGTTTTTGGGGGGAGCCAGGGGGCGAAGGGGTTGAATACTCTTGTGTTAGAGGGGACGGAGGCGATGGAGGGGGTGCAGGTTTTGCATGTGGCGGGGCAGGGAGATTTCGAGCGAGTGCGGGCGGAAGCTGCTGCGCGGAAGCGGTATCGAGTGTTGTCGTTTTGTGATGATATGCCTTCAGCTTATGCGATGGCGGATGGCGTGGTGTGTCGGTCCGGGGCCTCGAGTTTGACGGAGCTGGCTCATTTGGGTTTGCCTTCGTTGTTGGTGCCTTATCCTCATGCAGCGGATGATCATCAGACGGCGAATGCGGAGGTGTTTGCGGAGAAGGGGGCTGCGCTGATGGCGCAGGAGAGTGAGTTGGACGGTCAGATGATGGAAGCGTTGATGTCGCGCTTGCTTCCGGGGAGTGAGGACCGCGCCTCCCTGACTTCTGCGATTCAGAAAATGGGAGAGGGGAGCGCGGCGGAGCGAATTGCCCGGGTGTTGGTGGAGGATTAGACTGAGTCGCGACCGATGGAGTTGTATTCGATGCCGGCGGATTTCATGTTGGTTGGGTCGAAGAGGTTGCGTCCGTCGAAGACGAGGGGGGTACGCATGCGCTTTTTGATTTCTTCGAGGTCAGCGTTGGCGAACTGAGGCCATTCGGTGGCGATGATGAGGACTTCGGCATCGTCGAGGCAGGCATACATGTCTTCGCCGTAGATGAATTTGTCGCCAAGGCCGCCGAATTTTTTGGCGGTGCTCATGGCTTCGGGGTCCCAGCCGGTGACGGTGGCGCCTTCGGCGGTCATGTCGTGGGCGAGTTTGATGGCAACGGATTCGCGAACGTCGTCGGTGTTTTGTTTGAAGGCGAGTCCCCAGAGGGCGACTTTTTTGTCTTGGAGGACCCAGAGTTTTTCGCGGATGCGGTCGAGGAAGAGTCGGCGTTGGTCGGCGTTGATTTGTTCGACTTGTTTGAGGAGTTCGAAGGGGTAGCCGAGGGATTCGGAGATGGAGATGAAGGCTTTGACGTCCTTGGGGAAGCAGGAGCCTCCGTAGCCGAGTCCGGCGTTGAGGAATTGGCGTCCGATGCGGGCGTCGGTGCCGATGCCTTCGGCAACTTTTTCGATGTCGGCGCCGGATTTTTCGCAGACGCGGGCGACGGCGTTGATGTAGGAGATTTTGAGGGCGAGGAAGGAGTTGGCAGCGTGTTTGATGAGTTCGGCGGATTCGATGTCGGTGACGAGGACGGGGGCATTGAAGGGGTCGTAGATGCGGCGCATATAGTCGGCAGCTTGTTGGTTATCGACGCCGAAGACGATGCGGTCGGGGTTGAGGAGGTCATCGACGGCGCAGCCTTCGCGGAGGAATTCGGGGTTGGAGGCGACGGAGAATTCGACGCCTTGGGGGGCGTAGCGACGGACGGTTTCGCCGACTTTCTGACCGGTTTTGACGGGGACGGTGGATTTGTCGACGATAACGCGGAAGCCGTATTCCGGTTTGAGGCATTCGGCGATTTCGCGAGCGACTTTTTCGATGAAGGAGAGGTCGACGGAGCCATCGGGCTGGGGGGGAGTGGGGACGGCGATGAAGACGACGTCTCCGTTTTTGACGCCTTCGGCAGTGGAGGTGGAGAATTTGAGGCGGCCTGCGGCGACGTTCTTTTTTACGATGTCTTCCAAACCGGGTTCGTAGATGGGAATTTTCCCTTCGAGGAGCATTTTGACCTTCTCTTCGTTGTTGTCGATGCAGGTCACTTCGTGGCCGACTTCTGCAAAGCAGGCACCGCTGGTGAGTCCGACGTATCCGGTTCCGATGATGGAAAGCTTCATAATTTCGAGTGCAAAAGGGCGATACCAGTTGACTCGGTTTAATGCAAGAAAAGCTTAGGTCTTATAGCTATTAATGCTAACTAAATTATTTTTTGTTGGTGTTCTGATTGCTATTTACAGAAGTGACGAGCGAGTTGGAACCATTCGTCATCAAGGGATCTGGTTTGAGGCGGGGTTGGTTTGTTTGCGCGGTGGTACCAGTAGGAGGCGTTGCCGTCATCGCCTTCGAGGCGGTGGAGGTAGGCGTGGAGCCAGGAGCCGTTGGGATCGGGGAGATTTTGGGCGATGTCGTGAGATTGGTGCCATTGGCCGGCTTTGGCGAGCCAGAGGACGTGGAGCTCGGGGGAGAGGTTTTCCGGGGGGGTGGAGTCGTTGAGGGCGGAGGTCAGGAGAAGGTCGGGAGACATGGTTGGGTGGTTTGGTGTCGAAAAGTGCTGGCAGGGTTGTAGGCGGTTTGCTAGCCCATTTCGTGATGAGAGGATTGATTGTTGCGCTGGTTGGACTGGGAGTCGGTTTGTTGTCTGCGGCTGAGTTGCCCACTTTATCTGAGAAGCCCTGGCTTGGATTTTGGGTGGGGCATGAGGATAAGAAGTATGATTTCGGGATTGGGGGAGGTGGGGTGGGAGAGGTTCATTTCAAGAAGGATAGTCGAGATGGGATTGCCCGGATTTCGTTTCAGTATTTGATCAAGGTGCAGTATTTTGTTGAGGAGGAATTGAAGGGGAAGTGGGTGAGGAGGCAGATGGTTGATGATGGTTTCGAGACGGAGCAGGAGGCGAGTGACGAGGTGGAGAGTTTTGAGTTTGTTTCGACATTTACGGGGGATACGAAGGCGAAGTTTGGGCATGTGATTGGGCGGAAGGATATTCGGATGACGGCGGCGTTAGGGGAGAGTCCTTCGAAGAATCCGTTGCGGGTGGGGATCGAGTTTACGATTCCGAATCTTTATCGGTATGTGAAGTTCGATGAGATGAGTGAGCGGGAGGCGAAGAAGAAGTTGAAGGGGGATGAGATCCGGGTGCAGTGGTTGAAGGGGAAGAAGGCGAAGTATGATTTGTCGGATGAGGTGAATTTGTCGGATGAGTCGCTTGCCGGTGAGGGTGCGGCGGCGTTTTCGTTAGAGTCGCGCCAGATTGCGGGGTCTGAGTTTTTGTTGAGCCTTGGGAAGCCGAAGACGGGTCGGATTGTTTTCAAGCAGGCGAAGTCGCTGCATGAAGGTTTGAAGGTGATTTGGTATCCTGAGCCGGAGTTGGCGGAAAAGGAGGGGACTGAGTTGGTGCTGGCGGTGAAGTGAACGCGGGTTTAGGCGGAGGCTGCGATAGCCGGGAGGTGGGGGGTGATTTTTGAGAGGGCGTTTTTTGCGGTGAGGCCGTGTTTTTCGCGGAGGATGTGGGGTTTGCCGTGTTCGACGAATTCGTCGGGCCAGCCGATGCGTTCGACGGGGACGTCGATGGCTGAGTCGTGGAGAAGTTCGATGATGGAGGCGCCGAAGCCGTTGGCGAGGACATGGTCTTCGAAGGTGCAGACGACTTTGGCGTTGCGGGCTTGTTGGCAGATGAGTTGGGAGTCGAGGGGTTTGATGAAGCGGGGATTGATGAGGGTGACGGAGAGGCCTTGTTGTTCGAGGAGGTCTTTGGTTTCTTCGGCCATGGAGAAGAGGTCTCCGAGGCCGATGAGGCAGACGTCTTTGCCGGATTGGATGAGTTCTCCTTTTCCGATGGGAAGTTTGACGGGGGTGTCTTTGGGTTTGGCACCCGTGCCTGCGCCCCGGGGGTAGCGGATGGCGATGGGGCCGTCGTTGTATTGGGACATGGTCCAGAGCATGTCGACGAATTCGTCTTCGTCTTTGGGTTGCATGTGAATGAGGCCGGGAATGTGACGGAGGTAGCCGATGTCGAAGAGGCCGTGGTGGGTGGGTCCGTCATCACCGGAGAGGCCGCCGCGGTCCATGCAGAGTCGGACGGGGAGGTTTTGGAGGGCGATGTCGTGGACGATCATGTCGAAGGCCCGTTGCATGAAGGTGGAGTAGATGGCGAGGAAGGGTTTGAGGCCCTGGGTGGCGAGGCCGGAGGCGAAGAGGGCGGCGTGTTCTTCAGCGATGCCGACGTCGTAGTAGCGTTCGGGGAGTTCGTTTTTGAAGATTTCGAGTTTGGTTCCGCCGGGCATGGCGGCGGTGATGGCGACGATGTCCTGGTCGTTTTTGGCGAAGTCGGTGACGGTGCGGCCGAAGATTTCGGAGTAGGTAGGAGAGCCGGCGGCGGTGGAGCCGTCTTCGACTTTGTAGGGGCCGAGGCCGTGGAATTTGCCGGGTTTGTCGAGGGCAGGTTGGTAGCCGCGGCCTTTTTCGGTAATGATGTGAAGGATGACGGGTTCGTCTTGTTTCTTGAGGTATTCGAAGGTGTTGACGAGGAGAGGGAGATTGTGACCGTCGATGGGGCCGAAGTAGCGGAGGCCAAACTTCTCGAAGAGGACATTGGGGAAGAGGAGGTTTTTGGCGGAGCGCTCGATTTTGTGAGCGATGTTGCGTGCGGAAGAGCCGGCGATTTTTTGGACGAACTCGGAGGCTTTGTCGCGAACTGCGGAGTAGGCGGAGTGGGTTTGGAGGGCGTTGAAGTATTTGGCGATGGCGCCGACATTTTTGTCGATGGACCATTCGTTGTCGTTGAGGACGACGATGAAGCGTTTGGTGGTTTCGGCGATGTTGTTGAGGGCTTCGAGGGTGGGTCCGCAGGTGAAGGCGGCGTCTCCGGCGACGGCGATGACGTGGTTGTCGTCGCCTTTTTGGTCGCGAGCGGCGGCCATGCCGAGGGCGGCGGAGAGACAGGTGCCGGCGTGTCCAGCGCCATAGCAGTCGTGTTCGGATTCGCTGCGAAGGAGGAAGCCGTTGAGGCCTTCGTATTGGCGGATGGTTTGAATTTTATCGGCGCGACCGGTGAGCATTTTGTGGACGTAGCCTTGGTGGGCGACATCCATGACGATTTTGTCGGCCGGGGTTTGGAAGACGCGGTGGAGGGCGATGGTGAGTTCGACAACGCCGAGGTTGGGGCCGAGGTGGCCGCCGGTGTTGGCGAGAGAGTGGATGAGGGTGTGGCGGATTTCGGAGGCCAGGCCTTCGAGTTGTTCGGAGTCGAGGGCTTGGACGTCGGCTGGGGTGTGGATGTTGGGCAGGAGGGGAGGGTCCGGGAGGGGAGCGGATGCGGGATTGTTGCTAGAGGAGTCTGGAGTCATCTGGCGGAACGTCTTCGGAACTGGGAGTTTTGCTGTCGGGAGTGTCGCTGGCGAGCTTGTTTTCTGACTCGACTCGAATGACTTCGATGCGTTTTCGGGCGTTGTCTAGGAGGGACTGGCAATTTTTGAGGAGTTCGTTGCCTTTTTCGTAGCTGGAAAGGAGGGTTTCGAGTGGCAGTTGGTCGTTTTCCATCGAGGAGACGAGTTCCTCGAGGAGGTTGAGGGAGTCTTCGAAAGAGGGTTGGGTTTTGGCTGATGTTTTGGCCATGAGCTAGGTGCCTGGGCGGCGGCTGGTGTAGAGGATGAGCGGAGAGGTGCGGAAGCTGAGGATTTCCTGGTGAGGATAGCGGGAGAAGAAGCGTTTCAATTTCCGGTCTTGATTACTTACGATGCGGGGGTTGGCGGTGCGGGTGGCGACAGCAGCCCAGCCATCGAGCATGAGGGAAAGGTAGTCGTTGTAGTAGCGGGAGCTTTCGACGAGCGGACGGGTGCCGCTGGAGATGGGCGAGGTGAGGACGGCAACAATGGGTGTTTCCTCGGATTCGGCCATGTTTTCGATTTCTTCGAGCTCGGAGAGGCGGAGAGGCAGCCAGAGGGCGGTCCGGTCGGCATACCAAGCGACAGCCCAAGGTTGGTCGCTGGCGACGATTTCATTGGGTCCGATGAAGTCGGCGAGTTTTTCATCGAGGATACTTGGAGCATAGGGTGGGTAGTTGGGTTGTTCGCTTTTTGTGCCCGAGAGGATGTCGAGTGCGTCCTTGGGGAGTCGTAGTAGGAATGGTGTGCTGGAGACGAGGATCACGATCATCAGATGGGCGCTTGTGAGAAACGGCACAGTGGCTGGGAGGTCGAGGCGGGCCCAGAGGACGCTTAGCATTGCTAGTCCATAACCGGCCATGAGCGGCGCGAAGAGGAGATGGAGTTGGTTGGGGTCGAGTTCATTTTCTTTGAGACCGAAGAAGGCCATTCCGAGAGAAGCGCTGATCCACATGATGAGAATGGCCCAACGGAACGAGGCGATGGCGGGGCGTTTGAAGGAGTGAAACAAGGAGATGAAGAAGATGGGAGCGGCGGCAATGGCTCCGAAGTAGGAGTAAAGGTCTTCGGTTTGGGCAATGGTGGAGCGAATGAGTTGAATGAGGAGGTCGCGCAGGTTGAGTCCGATTTCTCCGAGGCTACGCATGGCGTATTCTTCTGAGCCGGCGAGTCCTTCGTAGATGACGAGTAGGGCTACGCCACCGACATTTCCGGTTCCTTTGAGGTTTTGGAGGATGGGGTAGACGAGGGAGCCGGCGAGGATGATCAAAGCGATCAATCCTGCAACTCCACGAGGTCGGATGAAGATGGCTGCCGCGATGGCGTAGCCCAAGGCGATCCAGACTGCGAGCCAGTGGGTGAGACAGAGTAGGGAAAAGAAGATGGCGGCAAGAAGGGCGTGAACGATGGTGATTCGGCCTTCGTAGGTGGCTTCAAAGGCGCGGTAAGCGAAGTAGCAGGCGGAGCTGAATAAGAGGAGCATGAGCATCTGGGGTAGGCCAGACATCGACATGTCCCAAAAGAGTTCGCAGAGCATCATGAGGATGGCCGTTGCTCCGGCGATTTTTCCGTCGAATATTCGGGAGAGAAGGAGGTAGACGACGCCGATGGCGAGAAAGAAGCAAATGATGGAGAAGGTGGTGACGACGCGGTCGAGTTCGTAGATATATTCGTTGGTACCCATTCGCCATTTATCGAAGTTATCCGCTTCGACGCCGCGGAAGACGGCACCGAGGAGGAGGGGGTAGAGGGGGGAGTGGTAGGTGTTGAGGGAGGCGTCGGCGAGGGTGCCCCGGGCATCGGTTTTTTTTTGGTTGAGACGGATGGCGGCTGGTTTGAGGACTTTGGATTGGAGGCCGTTCCCGCGAGCGACCTCGCGAGCGAGGGAGGCGTGTTCCATTCCGTGTGATGAGCTGAGGCCGCGGAAGACGAGTTTGACGTGGACGACGGCGAGCGAGAGGAGAACAACGAAGAAGACGACTCTGAGAATCAAGGAAGCGGCGCTGCCGCCTGAGCCGGAAAGTTTCATGGATGGGTCTGAGTGCTACGAGTTGGATTCGTTCTCCGAGGAGAGTTTGCGTTGGAGGGTGCGGCGACTGATTCCAAGAAGGGTGGCGGCTTGGGTTTTGTTGCCGTTGGTCTGGAGAAGCGCGCGCCTGATGGCATCGGCTTCGAGCGCATGCAAGTTGAGTTCCCCAGCGGGCGCAAGATTCTTTTCGGTTGATGCGTCAATTTGGCTGGAGGGTTTGAGGGAGAGGGGGTCGAGGAGGAAGTTGGGGAGGTGGCGAGGTTCGATGTGGTTGGCGTTGGACATGACGACGCCGTGTTCGATGGCGGTGCGGAGTTCGCGGACGTTGCCGGGCCAGGGGTAGTTTTGGAGGAGGGCGAGGGTGTCGTCGGCGAGGGGTTTGGGGGAGCGGTCGTTTTCCATGGCGAATTCCTGGAGGAAGGAGTTGGCAAGGAGGATGATGTCTTCGGGGCGGTCGCGGAGGGGGGGCATGTCGATTTTGAGGACGTTGAGGCGGAAGAAGAGGTCTTCGCGGAAGTCGCCGTTTTCAACGAGTTGGCGGAGGGATTTGTTGGTGGCGGCGATGAGGCGGACGTCGATGGGGACGGGGTCGTTGGAGCCGACGCGTTCGATGGTGCGTTCGGAGAGGGCGCGGAGGAGTTTGACCTGGGTGGCAGGATCGATTTCGCCGATTTCGTCGAGGAGAAGGGTGCCGCCGTGGGCTTGTTCAAAGCGGCCGATGCGACGGCGGGTGGCGCCGGTGAAGGAGCCTTTTTCGTGGCCGAAGAGTTCGGATTCGAGGAGTTGGGGGGAGAGGGCGGCGCAGTTGACGATGACGAATTTGTCGGCGGGGCGGCCGGAGAGGTCGTGGAGGGCATGGGCGATGACTTCTTTGCCGGTGCCGGATTCGCCCTCGATGAGGACGGTGGCTTTGGTGGGGGCGACTTGTTCGATGATTTCGGTGACGCGTTTGATGGCGGGGGATTTGCCGAGGATGCGGTCGAGGCCAGCGGGGGTTTGGGAGGCGCGTTGGCGGAGGCGAGTGTTTTCGGTTTTGAGTTCTTGGTTTTGTTTTTCGAGGGATTGGGAGCGGGCGGCGCGTTTGAGGAGGTTTTCGACTTCGTCGAGGTTGAGGGGTTTGGTGACGAAGTGGAAGGCCCCGCGGTTCATGGCTTCGACGGCGGTGTCGACGGAGCCGTAGGCGGTCATCATGATGGCGACGGGAGGGTATTTGAGATCGCGGGATTCTGCGATGAGTTCCATGCCGGATTCGGAACCGAGACGGAGGTCGGTGAGGAGGAGGTCGACTTTTTCGTTTTTGAGAACTTCGCGAGCTTGGGAGAGGTCGGCGGCGAGGTAGACGTCGAAGGATTCGTCGAGGGCGGCCCGGAGCCCATCGCGGGTGGGCTTCTCGTCATCGACGATGAGGAGAACGGGATTCATGAAGGGTGATGGTGAGAGGGGGAAGGGGGGTTGGCAAGGACGCACGGAAGCAGTGGGTGTCGTGATTTTTGTGGAGGGGCGGTGTTTGGGACGGGGATTCGTCTGGAAGAATTGATTATTTCGAGCGAGGTTGCGTCTGAGAGAATGATGATGAAGTGGTTGAACTGGATTTTGGGTGCGGGAGTGGTGGTTTTCGGGGTTTCGTGTACGCCGATGGGGGCTTTACCAGCGATGAATCCGAATGGTTCTTCTGGTGCCAGTGCGGCAGGGAGCGCGTCGCAGGTGAGTCCGCTGAATACGCGTGAGCAGGCGCAGGTGAGAGCGCAGCGGGAAGCGTTGGGGGGCGGGGTGACTGCGGGCGGGTTTCCGGAGCCGGTGGTGAGGTCGGGGAATGAGGTGCGGATTCCGACTTCGGCGGGAGGTCAGCAGCAGCCTTTGGATTTGCCGTCGTTGGAGACGAATTATCGTTATGGGATGCCGGTGCCGGGGCGGACGGGTTGGGTTTATAATCCTTATACGAATCGTCCGGTGGATGCGCGGGGTGTGGAGTCTGGGCGATTGATTTATGATGAGACTGATCCGGCGAATCGGAATGCGGATGGTTCGTTGAAGGCGGTTTCGGAGATGCCTCATAAGTTCCGGGTTCCTTGAGGCTTCAGAGTTGGTGGTAGGGGATGGTGAAGGTGTTGCCGTCGTTGGGGTCGCCAGATTGGAGTCCGCGGGTGAACCAGCGGAGGCGTTGGGCGGAGGTGCCGTGGGTGAAGGAGTCGGGAACGACGCGGCCAGATTGGCTGCGTTGCAGGGCGTCGTCGCCGATGGCTTGGGCGGCGCGCATGGCTTCTTCGATGTCGCCTTCTTCGAGGAGGCTGTGGCCTTCGTTTCGTTGCATGCGGGCGTTGGCGTGATGGGCCCAGATGCCAGCGAGAAAGTCGGCTTGGAGTTCGAGGCGGACGGAGAGTTGGTTGTATTGGTTTTGGCTTATGCGGCCGCGTTGGGAGTGGACTTGTTGGGTGTAGCCGAGGAGTTTTTGGACGTGGTGGCCGACTTCGTGAGCGATGACGTAGGCGCAGGCGAAGTCGAAGTCGCTGCGGTCGCGAGCCATGTGTTGGAGTTGGGAGAAGAAGGAGGTGTCGAGGTAGATGGTTTCGTTGGCGGGTAAGTAGAAGGGGCCGGTGGCGGATTGGGCGAGCCCGCCTGGCATGGGGGTAGAGCCAGAGTAGTTGATGAGTTTGGCGGGGCGGTATTCTCGGCCGTATTGGTGGAAGATTTTGGTCCATTCTTCTTCGGTGGAGCCTTTGATGGCGGCGACAAAGTCGGCGAGTTGGTCGCTTTGGCCGGGGTTTTGCTGGGTTTGAGGGGTGGCGGGGGGAAGGTTGTTGCTGCCGATGAGTTCGAGGGGATTGACCTGAAAGACGACAGCAACGATGAGGAGGAGAAGGAGCATGCCGCAGCCGCCGCCGGCAGCGACTGGACGGCGGCTCGTGGGTTGTCCGCGGCGGTCTTCGATGTTGCGGCTACGCCGCAGTTTTTCCCAACGCATCGAAGAGGTTGGATTTTTGAGGCGATTCAGAAAAGGGGATTGTGAGGAAAAGCAGAGGGCGCGACCGGTTCCACCCGAATCGCGCCCTACTGCACTAGCCTTATCCAATTAAATTCTGTTACTTGTAGGTGACGAGGACGATGACGTCCTGCATATCGAAACCGCCGGAGTTGGGGTTTTCGGTGTAGACTTCGAAGGTGATGATTACGGAGTTGTCGCCGATGCTGACGCGTCCATCTTCGTCGAGGTATTGGTCGATGAGTTCTTCGATTTTGCTTTGAGCTCCGTTGCGGTGGTAGTCGGGGACAGTGTCACCATCGAGAAGCTTGATGAATTGTTTCTGTTGGTCGGGGTGGTTGGTGGAGACCCAGCCGTTGTTTTTGGTGATGCGGTTGTCGTAATGGGGATTGTCTTTCCAGTGGTAGACGTGGAATTCGACGTCCGTGCCGGCTTTGGTGTCGACGGAGGCGACGATTTCACCGGGAGTGATATCGTAGGAGGGGTGTAATTCGCCGTAGCCGTTGTAGAAGCGTTTCATTTCGCCGTTGAGGGATGCGTCGAGGGTGATTCCGGAGGTGTAACCGACAGCCGCTCCGATGAGGCGGATCTCCATGGTGGAGTCGGTGGTTGGGTTTCCTTCGGGGTCGACTTTGGCGGGGTATTTGATGGACCAGTCGAGGTTGGCTTTTTGGCCGGCGACGACGAATTCTTCGACGGCGACGAGGGAACCGGTCGGGCGGTCGGATGCCATCAGGCTCTTCCCGCAGAGGAAGAGGGCGCAAGTGAGGGTGGTGAACAGGAATTTTTCGGCTGGGGTCTTCATCTTGATTTTTTAAAAATCCGGGGTTTCTGGA
>JBCCZX010000023.1:0-23105 GCA_039186735.1 Verrucomicrobiota bacterium
GACTTTCCGTTCATTGAAAATCAACGAAATGTGGCTTAATCCCGTGCCATTCAGGACTGTCCCTATGTAAGTGATGTAAGTGTATGTAAGTGAGTGATGTAAGTGTTTCATCGTTCGGTTCCTTTCTTTCTGAACCAAACTCTCTCCTTTTGAAATGCCTCAATTCGGGGGTTGCTTACAATTTCATCTGACAAATTTTTTGTGTTTATTTTTTCATGTTAAATTTGTCGCGTTTTATGATTCACGTCTTATTCTGCATCAGAGCACGATCTCGCTCATGCTCTCAAGCTTGAATAACCAGCAACCCGCATCTCACATCGGATTTCCGCCCGACCGCCAACATCGCGAATTCACCTTGCGCAGGCCGTAGACTTTCTCATCCTTCCCTCGTGCAAGCCACTGCCCACCGCATCGTCGAGTCCCCCCTCTTCCAACGCTTCATCATCGGCGTCATCCTCTTCGCCGGCCTCCTCGTTGGCGTGGAAACTCACGCCCCCACCTACGAACGCTACCACACCCTCCTCAAAACCCTCGACACCCTCGTTCTCCTCATCTTCATCTTCGAAATTATTCTCAAGATGGTGGCCCTCTCTCCCCGCCCACAGGACTTCTTCAAAGACCCTTGGAACGTCTTCGATTTCGTCATCGTCGCCGTCTGCCTGATACCTGCTTCCGGCGGCTTTGGCCCCGTCCTCCGACTCTTCCGTCTCCTCCGCGTTCTCCGCCTCCTCTCCGCCATCCCCAAACTCCAACTCCTCGTCACTGCCCTCCTCAAGAGCCTTCCCTCCATGCTCTACGTCACCCTTCTCCTCTTCCTCCTCTTCTACGTCTACGCAGTCGCCGGCGTCATGTTCTTCGCAAAAAACGACCCCGTCCACTTTGGCAACATCTTCGACGCCCTTCTCTCCCTCTTCCGCGTCGTCACTCTCGAGGACTGGACCGACGTCATGTATCTCCAAATCTACGGCTCCGACGTCTACGAAGGCTACAACCTCTCCCAACAAAACCTCTCCACCCACTACCCACCCCTCGAACCCAAGGCCCAACCCATTCTCGCGACCACATATTTCGTCTCCTTCGTTTTATTCGGCACCATGATCATGCTCAACCTCGTCATCGGAGTCATCGTCAATGGTATGGACGACGCCCGCGTCGAAGCCGAAATCGAAGCCCTCAAAAAAGCCGAACAAGCCCTCGGCAACTCCGACACCTCCCTCTCCCTCCAAAACCAAATCACCAACCTCTCCCAACAAATTACCGAACTCTCAAACACCGTCAAACGCCTCTCCAAAACCATCCCCAAAGACAACTAGGCCGGGTGGACCAATTGATTGGGTGAGCGATGGGAGCAGATTTTTTCAAGGGCCAGGCGTTTGAGGGGAGGCGAATCGTGATTCGTCTTCACTCAAACAACGCAGCCATTGGGAAAATCGGCCCCAGCATCATTTCCCTTTCTGCGTAGCAGACATTCTGAAACAAAAACTCAAAAAAATCCGCTCGCCGAAGCAATTTGTCCACCCGGCCTAAACCCCCTCAACCCACCAACCCCAACCAGAGGTTTACCACCACCGGCCCCAACACAATCAAACCCAAGCCTGGCGCCATAAAGTCCCGCGAGGCCAGCCGCCCCGTCGCAAACGCGATCGCATTCGGCGGTGTCGAAACCGGCAAACACGTCGCACACGAACACACCAAAGCCACCGGAATCGCCACCTCCGCCCCTTCAAACACCGATAACGACCCAAACAACGGAATCAACAACGCCGCCGCTGCCGTATTCGACATCACATTCGACAAAATCACCGCCAAACCGCAAGCCCCCAAAATCAACAAACCCGCCCCTCCAGAAAGCGGCAACAAATCCGACAACACCGCCGCCAACCCCGACCCCTCAATCCCCTTCCCCAGCGCCAATCCCCCCGCCATCATCAACAACACCTCCCACGGCACCTTTCGCAAATCCGCCGACGTCACCGTCGACCGAACCGTCAACACAGTCACCCCGAAAAACGCCACCAATGCCGGATGCATCCCGTGCCACGCCTCCGTCATCCACAACCCCACCGTCCCGAACAAAATCACCCCCACAAACAACCGATCCCTCGCCCCCTCGGTCTCCCCCTCCTGAATCTCAATCGCTTCCCACGGCAAATCCCGGAGATAACGCCAACGCAAAAAAACCCACCCCAAGACCAACAACACCACCGCCGGCGGCAACCCCATCACCATCCAACCAAAAAACGACACCCCGCCCTCCAAACTCGAAACCGCAATCGCATTCGGCGGCGACCCAATCACACTCCCCATCCCTCCCAACGAAGCCGCCAACGCCACCCCTAACAACAACGCCTTACCCAAACGCTCTTCCCTCCCCGCCAAAACCGGCCCCAACATCGCCACCATCATCGCCGCCGTCGCCGTATTCGACACAAACATCGACAACAACGCCGTCAACCCCATCAAACCACCCAACAAAATTCCCGGCCCCTGCGAAAACCGCCTCATCACCCCCGCCGCCATCCGCCGATCCAAACCCACCTTGCTCGCCGCCCCCGCCAACACAAACCCCCCGAAAAATAACCACAAAATCGGCGACGCCCACGGAGCCAATACCTGCGGCCACGTCGTCACCTCCGAACCCCCCGTCGGCGTCAGCGCAAAAATATTCAAAGCCATCACCAACAACGCCACCGCAAACGCCGGGATCGCCTCCGTCACCCACAATCCCGCCGCAAACACCAACACCCCCACCATCCGCCCCCCCTCCACACTCAACTCATCAAAACTCGCCTCCGCCCACCAACGCACCCCAAGCGCCAACACCCCGCAAACCAACATCTTCATCGCCGACTTCGAAGGCGACAACCGATGCTCCTCCAAAAATCGCTTTGCCTGCGCCCGCGTATCCGTCCAGTGCACGGCCACCCCCTAGCACACCGCCTGCCGAAAACCCACCCCGACCTTGCTCTCCCCCGACCCAACTGCTAGCTTGCAATCGTGAAAGCCGATTCACGGCCCTCCCAAGTTCTCTCCCCTCTCGACTCCTACGAACGCCGACTCTTCCGTCGCCTCCAAGAGTCCGAACTCTTCAACAACTACTGCGACGCCTTCCGCCTCGCCACCGGCCTCCCCCTCCGCTTCATGCGCGCCGACGAAGAATGGTGCCTCAACGAACACCGCCAAAATCAATCCCCCTTCTGCGAACAACTCCACCACTGCAAAGTCGCCTGCCAAGACTGCCTCGCCGTCAACCACCGCCTCATGGAACAAGCCGAAGTCCAAGGCCCCTCCACCTGCGGCTGCTTCGCCGGCCTCTGCGCCACCGCTGTCCCCATCCAAATCGGCGCCACCACCATCGGCTTCCTCAAAACCGGACAAGTCTTCCACCGCCTCCCCACCGAAGACGACTTCAAACGCCTCACCAACAACCTCGACACCTCACCCCTCTCCTCCGACGAATTCCAAAAACTCCACGACACCTACTTCCAAACCCAAACCGTCGACCCCAAGCGCTACGCCTCCATGGTCGCCCTCCTCGAATCCTTCGCCCAACAACTCTCCTCCCACGCCGAAGAACTCGCCCTCAGCGATGAAGGCAAAGAACCCGAAGCCATCCTCAAGGCCCGCCGCTACATCCACGCCCACCTCGACGAACCCCTCCCCCTCGCCGCCGTCGCCAACATCGCCGGCCTCTCCGAATCCCACTTCTGCCGCGTCTTCAAAGACATCACCGGGCTCACCCTCACCGACTACGTCTCCCGTGCCCGCATCCACTGGGCCTGCAAAGAACTCCTCCGACCCGCCACCCGCGTCTCCGAAATCGCCTTCCTCGTCGGCTTCCAATCCCTCTCCCAATTCAACCGCTCCTTCACAAAAATCCACCACTGCTCACCCTCAACCTGGCGCGACCAAAAACTCGCCCAGCTTTCTGCCTAACAACAACTCAGACCAAGAAAACCCTCAACTCTCCCCCACCAGCGCGAACATCACAGCATCACTCGACACCAAACCGACCTTCAACCTCTTCCGCTGCACTCCCTCCTCCCGAGCCCCCACTCGCCTCGCGACCCCCTGACTCGCCTCATTCCCAACCGCTTCCACAATCTCAAGCCGCTCCATCCCCAACACCCCCAAACCAAAATCCCGCAACAGCTTCACCGCCGCCGTCGCCACCCCCCGGCGCAACTCACTCCGCCTCACCCAATACCCCAGATTACACACCAAATCAGTCTCATTGACCTGATTCAAACCACACACCCCGCACAAGCGCCCACTTCCCACCCCCAACATCACAAACTCAAATCGCTTACCCAACTTCCAATCCCCCTCCGTCTCCCCCGCCCACTCCACCGCATCACTCAAACAGTAATCCGCACCCAGCCACGGCATCCACGCCCCCACATGCTCCCGCGACTCCCAGGCCGCCTCATAAATCGCATCCCCATCCTCATGCCGACACGGACGCAAAAAAATCGCGGCTCCCTCCTCCCTCAATTCATTCCGCGGAATGACCCCAAACACACTCATCGCCCCACTCTTTACCCCGAATTCTGCCCAATTCCCAACTTCTTGATTGGACCTTCCCCCCGACCCGACAGACACTTCCCCATGTCCGCACTTCCGGCTCGCATCGGCTCCACCGCCAAAGAGGACTACCTCGAACAAATCTCCCAACTCGTCGCCGAAAACGGCGAAGCCCGCGTCTCCGACATCGCTGAACGCCTCTCCATCTCTCTCGCCAGCGTCACCAACATGGTCAAAAAACTTGCCGACGAAGGCCTCGTCCACCGCGAACGCTACCGCGGCCTCACCCTCACTCCTCGCGGCCAGGAAGTCGCCGACGCCATCATCCGCCGACACCAACTCCTCACCCGCCTCCTCCAACTCTTCCACATCGACGACGAAACCATCTACCAAGACGTCGAAGGCATGGAACACCACATCTCCTCCCCCACCATGCGCGTTTTCGAAGCCCTCGTCGAAGAACTCGAATCCTCCCCCGAAGCCCTCAAACGCATCCGCGCCAAACTCCGTTGAACCCCCTCACCCCCCCCAAAAAAAGACTCTCAAGGACTTCTCACCCCGGAAACACGCTTCCCAAAGCCTGACAAACCCGCCTACGCCAACACCAAGGCCCGCTTCGCATAAATCCCCTTCAACTTCTTCGTCCCCCGCAACTTCTCCAAACGCGCCTCCACGACCTCGCGATCCTCCGTCCGCATCTCCCGTGATAACACCGCCAGCGCAAACGCATCATCCTCCCCATGCTTACTAACCGACCACGTCACCCCACCCTTCAACTTGCACCCCGGCCACTTCGCCACCCATCGCCAATACTCATACTTCTGCTTCCGGTTGCTCATCACCACCTTTGACAAATACACCCCCACCACCCCCGACTGATTATTATACGACCGCCCCTCCTGATTCATCACCGAAGGCGGCAAGGTCTCTAACATCTCATCCCGCCACACTTTCGCCGCCGCTTGCGCCTTTCCCCAACCCCCATACTTCTTCTTCGAGAAATTCTTTTGATACTTCACCCCTTGCCTCATGATCCGAACCATGTAGCAATTCTCCTGCTCGTTTTTTGTCAGATATTTGGCCATTGCTGCGCAAAGTAAGCACGCTTTTCTAACAACACAAACTCGAAGCCGCATTCTTCTGTCCACAAAAAGCAATTTTTCTCTTGCATCAAAAGTTAGCCAAGACTAACTCGCCCGCGTGAAACATCTCCTTCTGCCCCTTCTCGCCCTCCTCCTCGGTGCCTGCAAACCGCCGGAAATCGTCGCATATCAGGCCAAATCCTACCCCTACACCATCACCACCACCGTCGGCATGATCACCGACATCACCAAAAACATCGTCGGCGACGAATCCCTCGCCACCGTCTCCGGCCTCATCGGCGAAGGCATCGACCCCCACCTCTACAAACCCACTCGCGACGACCTCCTCGCCCTCCAAAACGCCGACCTCGTCTTCTACAACGGCCTCCACCTCGAAGGCAAAATGACCGACACCCTCGAAAAACTCGCCGCCAAAAAACCCGTCCACGCCATCACCGAAACCATCACCAAAGACCAACTCCTTCACGACGAGGAAGAAGGCGGCCATGACCCCCACCTCTGGATGGACGCCTCCCTCTGGTCTCAAGCCACGTCCGTCATCACCGAAGCCCTCACCAAATTTGACCCGGACAACACCGCCACCTACCAAGCCAACAGCGAAGCCTACCAAGCCCAACTCGCCCAACTCCACACCTATGCCCAAGAATCCCTCGCCACCATCCCCGAAAGCCAGCGCGTCCTCGTCACCGCCCACGACGCCTTCGGCTACCTTGGCCAAGCCTACGGCCTCGAAGTCCGCGGCATCCAAGGCCTCTCCACCGAATCCGAAGCCGGTGTCAAAGACATCGAAGACCTCATCACCTTCATCATTGAACGCAAGATCCCCGCCATCTTCGTCGAAACCTCCGTCTCCGACAAAAACGTCCGTGCCCTCATCGAAGGCTGCGCCGCCAAAGGACACACCCTCACCATCGGCGGCGAACTCTTCTCCGATGCCATGGGCCAGCCTGGCTCCTACGAAGGCACCTACCTCGGCATGATCGACCACAACGTCACCACCATCACCAACGCCCTCGGCGGCACCGCTGCTGGCTTCAAAAAATAACGAAGAAGGAGCGCGGAGCTCCAGCTCCACACCAAGCTACCCCAACAAACACATCCAAATAGCTCTCTCTCATTTCCAAATATGAAAACCACCACCATCCTCTTTCTGGGTTCCCTCCCACTTCTCTCAAATTCCCTCTTTGATCCCGTTCCTTCCGATCAACTGCGCGACCTCTCCGCAGATCGCCCGGACGCCACCGAAAGCCCCATCACCGTCGATGCCGGTCACATCCAAATCGAAACCTCCATCTACGACTTTCGCCATAACAACGATGACGAAAGCCACACCTTTGGTGCCATCAACTTCAAGCTCGGCCTCACCGACAACTCGGACATCCAATTCGTCTTCGATGCTTACACTCGCGAAGACCTCGCAGCCAGCGGCGGCTCCGAAGGCTTCAGCGACCTCACCGTTCGCTACAAATACAATCTCTGGGGCAACGACGGGGGTGACTCTGCCCTCGCCCTTTTCCCCTTCGTCAAAATCCCCACCGGCGGCGACCTCTCCAACGATGAGTGGGAAGGCGGCCTCATCGTCCCCTTCGGCACCGACCTTGCGGAAGACATCGGACTCGGACTCATGGCCGAAATTGACTACGTCTTCGATGAGGACACCGGTGACCACAACTTCGAGTTCCTTCACACCGCCGTCCTTGGTTTTGACCTCACCGAACAGATCGGACTCTTCACTGAATACATCGGCATCGCGGCTGAAGATCGCTACGAGGCCTACTTCGCCGGTGGCTTAACCTATGCCGTTCACGAAAATCTCCTCCTCGACTGTGGCGCCCAAATCGGCCTCAACGCCCACGCCGAGGACCTCGGCCTCTTCACCGGCTTCACCGTCCGCTACTAAAGGAGCGCGGAGCACCAGCTCCGCCCCAAGCTTAACCAGAAAACAACCAGCTCCGCCCAGAACCCAACCAAAGAGCGACTTCCACTTCCCCCCGTTCAGAACCCAACAAAAAACTTCGCGCCTTGGCGTCTCTACGGTTCAATTGAAAGCATGAAATCCCTCATCAAATCCTTCTCCCCCACCGGCGACGCCGCTGGCCCCACCCTCTCCGACCACCCCAAGGAAGTCCCCCTCGCCGTCCACGACCTCACCGTCGCCTACCACCGCAAACCCGTCCTCTGGGACGTCGACCTCGACATCCCCGACGGCAAACTCGTCGGCATCGTCGGCCCCAACGGCGCCGGCAAATCCACCCTCCTCAAAGCCTGCCTCGAACTCATCCCCCGCACCTCCGGCGAAGTCGCCATCTACGGCCACCCCTACCAAGACCAACGCCATCTCGTCGGCTATGTGCCCCAGCGCGAATCCGTCGACTGGGACTTCCCCGTCTCCGCCCTCGACGTGGTCGCCATGGGCACCTACCGCAAACTCGGCTGGCTCAAACGCGTCGGCAAAAAACAAAAGGACCGCGCCCTCGCCGCCCTCGACCAAGTCGGCATCGCCCACCTCGCCCACCGCCAAATCTCCCAACTCTCCGGCGGACAACAACAACGCGTCTTCCTCGCCCGCGCCCTCGCCCAAGATGCCCAACTCTACTTCATGGACGAACCCTTCGCCGCCGTCGATGCCGCCACCGAACAAGCCATCGTCGAACTCCTCCAAACCCTCAACACACAAGGCAAAACCTGCCTCGTCGTCCACCACGACCTCGCCACCGTTGCCCGCTACTTCGACTGGACCGTCCTCCTCAATATGCGCGTCGTCGCCGCCGGCCCCACCAAAGACATCTTCACCCCCGATAACCTCGAAAAAACCTACGGCGGCCAACTCAACCTTCTCAACCAAGCCGTCCAAGCCCTCCAAGAAGCCACCAGATAACCCACCCCCTCGACCCTCAATCGCGATCCACCCGCACAATACCCTCCGGCAAAACCGGCTTCTTCTCCAATCTGGGCACCTTATTCTTCGCGCTGGCCACTTCCTCCCAGGTCTTCGAGGCAATCCGGGTCAAAAAATCATCCTTCTCTTCACCCGTCTCCAATTCAGACGCTTTCGTCGGAGCCAAAATCCGCGGCTTCTCCACCTGCTTCGATCCCTCATCCAAGCTGCCCGTGACCACGCTATCCACCGAAAGAAGCGGGATCAGGCAAAAGACTGCCAGGAGCAAAATTGCAATTAAAGTCTTCATAATTGGTTGTTGTTTTAAATATTTAATCCCTTTTTACAGGAAATTACAACTGATTTTTAAAATTTTTTATAAACAGAATTTGCAGGATTTTCTGAATTCTTGATAATCAGAAAACCCCTCTCCCCTCAAAAACCGCGATCTCTCTCCCGCATTTTCCTCGAATCTTCCTGAAAATCAGGCTTTTCCGCCCGCTCTCAGCTCACCCCACCGCACCCAACCTCACTCTGACAACACCAGTTCCCCGTCGTTCGAACCCTTTGCAAACGGCTCCAGCCGGAACACCTTCGTCCCCAAGGCCTGGTTCCCCCCCCACTCCACCTCAATCCGCCCATCCCCCAAAACAATGTCCACCAACTTCTTCTTCATCTTCAGCGCCACCTCCCGATGCTCCTCCTCAAACGCCAGATTCTTCACCTCCTTCGGATCACTCGGGAAATGATAAAGCCCCGGATCCAAATCCTCATACTCCGCCTCCAACGCCCACTTCAAATCCTTCCCGCGCCTCTTGTCCGGTCGCGTCTGCATCGAAAAGCAATACTCTGCCGTCCGGATAAATGCCCGCGGCCCAGTCACCGCGTGACTCTCCCCCACAATGTAATCCCGCGTCCCCGACTCTCCTGACACCACCGTCGCCAAATCCCGACCATCCAAATACGCAAACTTTTCCGAGCCCAAATCCGCTCCTCCCGCTCCCAAAATCGTCGGCGCAATGTCCACAAATTCCGTGAAGTCTTTCACCACTTCACCCGCCGGAAAAACCTCCTTGTCCGAAGACACCACCACCACCGGATTCAACGTATCAATCCGCCAAGGCGAAAACTTCGAGACCGATCCATGATCATTCAACTTCCACCCGTGATCCCCGCACACATACACCACCATCCACTCCTGCTCCTGCGACTCACTGTAATCCACAAACGCATCCACCGCCTGACCCACCAAAGCATCCCCGTAAGCACAAAAGGCAAAGTAATCCTGAATCATCGTCAACTTCTCCTCTTCCGTGAAGTGATCCGTAAACCCATTTTCCACCTGCTTGCGCATCTGCCTCGGCATCGTCTCCAACTCATCGCCTACAATCCCTGGAATCTGATACTCCTTCTCCTGAAATCGCTTCCGATAATCCTCCGGCACCAACACCGGCGTATGCGGGAAATCAAAACCCACATGCGCAAACAAAGGCTTCTCCGGATCCACTCCCTCGAAAACCCCCGAACCCGCTTGAAACGTCCCCCCCGCCGCCTGCAGATAATCCTCCAGAACCTTCGGATAATAGCCGTCTCGCGTCTCCCCGGCTGGTCGCGGACTGATCCCCGCTAAAATCATCTGCTTATCGATGTGCTTCCCCTTCTTCTCGTTATAATGTCGGAGAACCTCATACCTTTCCGCCGCCGCCGCCGTCTTCCCTGCATGCTCAGGAAACCTCTTCTCGAACTCCAAGGACAAATAAGTGAACCCATCCTCCGGCGTGTAGAAAAACTCCAGATTCTTGAAAGGCTCCTTCAACTTCTTCCCCTCCAACTCCCGAAACCAATCCTTCCCCCACGCAGTCCAACCGGCCCTCCGCAACGGCTTGAAATTCACGCTCTGCTCATACAGCGGATACGACTGCGTCCACTTGCCACCCTCCTGAATCTCCTTCAATCGCACTCCCAGTTTCCCCACATGGAAGGTCTGATAGCCCAACCCTGCCATCTGCTCCGGCACGGGCGGCTGCCAATGCTCCGCCGAACTGTTGTGATACTCAAATTCGTAGATCCCCGACTTCCACGGATAGCGCCCAAAGTGCATCGCTGCCCGCGACGGCGCACACCCCGGTGAATGGCAGTAGTTATTGATAAAGGTCGTCCCCCGCGCCACCAACTTGTCCGTCTCCGGCGACTCCACATACCCCAGTTCACTCATCTCCCGCCCATCCAAAATCCGATTAAATGCCCGGATGGAATCATAACGCTGATCATCCGTCACAATCCACAACACATTCGGCTGCTGGGTTTCCCCCAAAAGAACACCAGAACAAACCCCAACAGAAAAAAGGACCAAAACTCTCAAGTTCATGAACATAAAAAGACTCAGCGAAGCTACCTCACAACCCCAGCAGAACTTTCAACGAATCCACCCGCTGCAAGAAACAAGGCCTAAAGCTCAATCGTCCCGTCATTCGCCCCCTCAGCAAAGGCCTCAAAGCGGAAAACCTCCGTCCCCAACGCCTTGTTGTCCCCCCAATCCACCTCAATCCGCCCATCCCCAAACACAATCGCCATCAACTTCTCCTTCAACTTCATCGCCACCTCCCGGTGCTCCTCATCGAACGCCAGATTCTTCACTTCCTTCGGATCACTCGCATAATGATACAATCCCGGATCCAATTCCTCGTAACTCGCCTTCATCGCCCAATCCATCCGCTCCCCCCTCACCGTATTCGGACGCGTCTTCATCGAAAAACAATACTCCGCCGTCCGGATAAACGCCCTCGGCCCCGTCGCCGCATGACTCTCCCCCACCACATACTGCCGTTCATCCACTTCACCCGACGCCACCTTCTCCAAATCCCGACCATCCAAATACCCGAACTCCTCCGCAGCCAAATCCGCCCCGCCAGCCGCCAACATCGTCGGTGCCAAATCAACAAATTCCGTAAACCCCGTCACCACTTTCCCCGCCGGAAACGCCTCCTTGTCCGAAGCAACTACAACGACCGGATTCAAGGTATCAATCCGCCAAGGCGTCGTCTTCGAAACCGAACCATGATCATTCAACTTCCACCCATGGTCCCCACACACATACACCACCATCCATTCCTGACCCTGCTCCTCACTATACTCCACAAAGTCATCCACCGCCTGCCCCACCAACTCATCCCCATAAGCACAATACGCGAAGTAATCCTGAACCATCGCCAGCTTCTCCGCATCCGTGAAATGATCCGTAAATCCATTCTCCACCGCATTCCTCATCTGCTTCGGCATCGTCTCCAATTCATCACCCACAATTTCCGGAATCTGATACTCCTTCTGCTGAAACCGCTCCCGATAACTCGGCGGTGGCAGCACCGGCGTGTGCGGAAAATCAAAACCCAGATGCGCAAACACCGGCTTCTCCGGATTTACCCCCCGAAAGGTCCGCGACCCCGCCTGAAACTCCTCATTCTCATGCTCCAAAAACTCCCCCAGAAAATGCGCATAAAACGAGTCCTGCGTCTCTCCCGCCGGTCGCGGACTCACCCCCGCCAGTATCATCCCGTGGTCCGCATGCTTCCCCTTCCGCTGATTGTGATGCCGAAGAATCTCATACTTCTCATTCGCCGCATCCACCCGTCCCGCATATTCCGGAAACATCTTCTCAAGCTTCAACGAAGAATACGTGAACCCATCCTCCGGCGTGTAAAAAAACTCCACGTTCTGCAACGGCTCTTCCAACTTCTTCCCGTCAATCGTGTGGAACCAACTCTTCCCCCACGCCGTCAACCCATCCAAATGCAGCTGCTTGAACCCCACACTCTGCTCATACGGCACCGAACTCTTCGACCACTTCCCACCCTCTTGAATCTCCTTCAACCGAAACCCCAGCTTCCCCACGTGAAAGGTCTGATACCCCAACTCCACCATCTTCTCCGGAAAGGGCTCCTCCCAATGCTCCGCACTCCGATTGTGATACTCGAACTGATAAATCCCCGAGTGCCACGGATAGCGCCCAAAATGCATCGCCGCCCGCGAGGGCGCACAAACTGCCGAATGGCAATACGTATTCAAAAACGTTGTCCCCCGCGCCACCAACTCATCCACCCGCGGTGACTCCACATACCCCAGCTCGCTCATCTCCCGTCCATCAATCAACCGGTTGAACGCCCGAATGGAATCGTAACGCTGATCATCCGTCACTATCCAAAGAATGTTAGGTTGGGCCTTCTCCCCCGCCGATAACGACACCAACAAGCTAAGAAGCAAACAAACACAAAACGAGGTCTTCATGAATCAGATGGGTCCAGCCTTACCGACTCCCGGACTCATTCTTTCAACAAAACGCTCTCAATCCGCAACCCATTTGTCCTTCAGCTCTCACGCCTTCCATCTATAGTTCTCCCGACGAAATTGACCATGTCCCTCTCCGAGCTGCTCGAGACCCTCACTCTCCAAAACTACAACACCCGCCTCGTGGTCCTCTCCACCACCGCTCTCGGCGTCGCTGCCGGTCTCGTCGGCTCATTCCTCCTCCTCCGCAAACGCTCCCTCATGGGCGACGCCCTCTCCCACGCCACCCTCCCCGGCATCGCCCTCACCTTTGCCCTCCTCACCAGCCTCGGCCTCGACGGAAAGTCCCTCCCCGCCCTCCTCGCCGGCGCTACCCTCTCCGGCGTCGCTGGCGTCCTCCTCATGCTCGCCATCCGCCGCACCACCCGCCTCCGCGACGACGTCGCCATGGGCCTCGTCCTCTCCGTCTTCTTCGGCCTCGGTATCGCCCTCCTCACCTCCGTCCAAAATCTCCCCGGCGCTTCCGCTGCCGGACTCGAATCCTTCATCTACGGCAAATCTGCCTCCATGGTCTTCGATGACTTCCTCCTCATCACCGCCGTCGCTACCATCATCGCCGTAGCAACCGGTCTCCTCTTCAAGGAATTCACCCTCCTCTGCTTCGATGATAACTTCGCCTCTTCCCAAGGCTGGCCCGCCCTTTTCCTCGACATCCTGCTCCTCGGACTCGTCACCGCCGTCACCGTCACTGGACTCCAAGCCGTCGGCCTCATCCTCATCATCGCCTTCCTCATCATCCCCCCCACCGCCGCCCGCTTCTGGACCGATTCCCTCCCCAAAATGCTCCTCCTCGCCGCCCTCTTCGGTGCAGCCTCCGGCTGGCTCGGCGCCACCCTCTCCGCCCTTCTCCCCAAACTCCCCGCCGGTGCCGTCATCGTCCTCGTCGCCGCCTCCCTCTTCCTCCTCAGCATGCTCTTCGCCCCCGCCCGCGGAATCCTCCCCCGCCAACTCCGCCACCGCAAACTCCGCCAAAAAGTCCACCGCCAACACGTCCTCCGCGCCGCTTACGAACTCCTCGAAGCCGCCGCCAAAGCCGAAAACCCCACCCTCGAAAACCTCCACGTCACCAACCACCCCCTCCCCGAATCCTCCCTCCTCGCCAAACGCACCTGGTCCCCCCAACAACTCCGCCGCACCCTCCGCTCCGAAATCACCATGGGACACCTTGAACGCACTCCCGACGACCGGCTCCTCCTCTCCGAAGCCGGCTTCGGCGAAGCCGCCCGCGTCACCCGCAACCACCGCCTCTGGGAAGCCTACCTCGTCACCCACGCCGACATCGCCCCCTCCCACGTCGACCGCGACGCCGACATGGTCGAACACATCCTCGAAGCCGACCTCGTCCGCGAACTCGAACGCACCCTCCGAACTAACAAAGCCTGGATCCCCATCCCCCCCTCACCCCACGAACTCAGTGTTTCCAAGCAATAGCATATGCTCGCCATTTTTGATATTGACGGCACGATTTGCGACACAACTGAAGTCGACGAGCAGTGCTTTACCGAGGCCTTGCGGATCACACTAAAAGGCAGCTTTCCAAGAAGACTCTGGGAATCCTATAAAGACGTAACAAGCAGCGGAATCGTGAGAGAAATTCTAATTTCCCACCCAGACGCTGAGAGTCTAGAGGATGAAATCGAAAAGACTTTTCTGAAGCTCCTGCAACAAGCTCATCAAGAAAACATCAAAGCATTCCAACCAATTCTTGGCGCACCCCAGTTTCTACACCAGTTAATCAAATCGGAATTTTGTGATGCAGCAATTGCAACGGGTTGCTTTCGAACTGAAGCGAATTTCAAACTGAATTGTGTCGGAATTTCTCTCAACAGTTTTCCACACGCGACTTCAAGCGACGAACAAAGCCGAAGCAAGATCATCGAATTGGCTGCTAAGAGAGCAGGGTTCCGCCTAAACGATTGCATTTATTTCGGGGACGCGAGTTGGGATGTCCAAGCAACAAGCCAACTCAACATCCCGATGATTGGTATCGGACGAAAAGCTGAGCAATTGGCCGAACTCGGAGTAAGTCACTGTTTCGAAAACTACGAGAACCCCGAACTGATACTCTCCGCTCTCAAGACTTATAAAAAATGAAAACCATCCTCACCTTCATCCTGACCCTTACCCCTCTCCTCGCCGACACCACCGTCACTTACGAGGGAGAGAGTGGCCTCGGCCGCGGCAAACACATCGTCTTCCTAGCCAGCGACCACGAATACCGTGCCGAAGAAACCTGCCCCGCCCTCGCCCGCATCCTCGCCAAACAACACGGCTTCAAATGCACCGTTGTCCTCGGCGTCGACAACAATGGCCACATCCAAGCCGGCTCCTCAAACGTCAAAGGTCTCGCCGCCCTCCAATCCGCCGACCTCTTCGTCATCTTCGCCCGCTTCCTCAACCTCCCCGCTGAGGAAATGGGCCAAATCATCGCCTACCTCGACCAAGGCGGCCCCGTCGTCGGCCTCCGCACCTCCTCCCACGCTTTCCAAATCCCCAAAAACTCCCCCTACCACAAATACCACTTCAAATCCGAAGTCGCAGGCTACCAAGGCGGCTTCGGCCACCAAATCCTCGGCAACACCTGGGTCGGCCACTACGGAAAAAATCACCTCCAAGGCACCCGTATCGAACTCGCCTCCGACCAAAAAGACCACCCCGTCCTCCGCGGTGTCGGCGACCACGCCTTCACTTACGCCGGCGGCTACAACGGCGAAGCCCGCGAAGACTTCACCATCCTCACCCACACTCAACCGCTCCTCAAACTCGACCCCACCGCGGAACCTGACCCCCAAAAACCCCGCGTCCCCTCCACCTGGACCCGCCACTACCAATCTCGTAACGGAGAAAGCCATCGTGTCTTCCACTCCACTCAAGGTGCTTCCGAGGATATCCTCGACGACAATTACCGCCGCCTCCTCATCAACGGCGCCCTCTGGGCCCTCGGCCTCGAAGACCAAATCGCCCCCGATCTCAACATCAGCTTCGTCGGCCCCTATCAACCCAACTGGTTCTGCCACCACGGCGAAGCCCGCAACGTCAAACCCGCCGACCTCGCCGGCTGGACCTCTCCCATCCCCCCCAAAGGCGAAAACCACACCCCCCAACCCCGCAACCCCTACGCCAAAACCCCCGAAGCCAAAGCCCGCCCCTACCCCGTCCGCCCCCACCAACCTTGATTCAACTCAAATCCAGCGCTTCACAGCCTCGACAGAATCATAAGGCAAACGATTAAAGGCAACCCGAGCCTGAGGAGCACACTCGTGAACCAAGTTGATAATCCTCTCAAACAGCAAAAAATGATCCTCGTCCGTCCTCACACCAGCCCCCACTAAAACACAAGCTGGTTTCTCTTTCTCCAAGGCCGCCCGAACCACCTGCTCGGCCGTCTCTCCCGTATCCGTCAAACACCACACCGCTCGGTATCCTTCCCTTTCCAACTCTTCCCTCACCTTCACGAAAGCCGCTTCCAAATTCTCCACACTCAACTGCGGCCATTTTTCAAAGTCCACCGCAGAGGACTTCAATCCAATCATCACCACAACTTTCGCACTCACAGTCCAGTCTCCGACAGCCCTCCAAAAACTCAACCTCACGTCATCTCATGCAACACCCCCCGTGTCAGACTCGGCTCGATAAACGCCGCCGTCCCGCCTAACGGCGCATCATGCGGCTCCCCCTCTTTCGCACGCAAACCATACTCCCCCAAGTCCGCCATCGCCTTCTCCGCATCCTCCACACTCCAGCAAAGATGATGCAAGTGCTCCCCCCTCTCAGCCAACTGCGCCTGCAAGGGATGATCCTCCCGCAACGGCTCCACCAACTGCAGCTTAATATTCCCCGCATCCAAATGCGTCAACCGCACCCCCACCCGCTCCAACTCCTCACTCAACAACACCTCCAACTTCAAGGTGTCCCGATAAAACGAAAGTGCCTCCTCCGTGTCCCTCACCAAAATCGCCAGGTGGTCAATTCCCTTAAACATAACCTCAAAATCTTCGCGTCTTAGCGCCTTCGCGGTGCAATCAACTTCACGAAACCTTACTCCGCCACAAACCGCAAATGATTCCCTCTCATCGTAATCTTCGGATGCTTTACCACCGCCCGATACTGATACGTCTCTCCCAGCTCCAAGCCCTCGACCTTCGCCACGAACTCACCCACCTCACTCACCAACTGCGCAGGCGTCGCTTCCCACTCGGTGTTGTGCATCGCCGCCGCAAAACCCTTGTAAACTTGATACTCAAAAAACACCTCCACACTCTCCGCCCCCGCTAACTCCACCAACTCCCCGCTCAAGGTATTCTTCGCCACCACATCCTTCGTCTCCGCAAACGGTGGCACCTCAAACGCCGGCTCCACATTCGTCAACTTCGCCACCACCGGATTGTGCCACGAGTAGTTGTTATAAAGCCGCTGCCCCCGCGTCACCGCAATCCGCAAGCCCCCCTCTTCCTGCTCAAACGAAGGCGTTGGATCCACATCCACCTGATACTCCACCACCTCCCCGCCGTGACCGAGCACCGAAATCTCGGTCCCCTCTGTTGCCTTCACCGACTGCAAAAGAAAGCTCCGCTCCGTCCCGATTTTCCAGTCTTCTTCCCGCGTCAGAATCACATACAAATCCTTGCCATCCTTGCTCCGCGTGAACCACACGTTCTCCTCCCGCGCCACCACCCACGGCCGAACATCATGCACCGCCTCCTTGTTCACCGCATGCCACAAGGCCACTTCGCGCAACCGATCCTCCTGCGGCTGCGGAATCTCCCCATTCGGCTCCGGCCCGATGTTCATCATACACGCCCCCCCTTTTGCCCGCGTCTCGATTAGAATCTCGATGATCCGGGTCCCCGACTTGTAGTCATCGTTTGTGGGCTTGTAATTCCACTGCGTCCCCATCGTCAAATTCGACTCCCACACCCCCTTCGGCGGCATCCCCGGCACATGCTGCTCCGGCGTCGCAATCGCTCCCCGCGTGATCAAAATATCGGGATCAATTTCCCAGGCTGTCCGCTTCGCCACTTCATTTTCAAAGGAATCAAAGAACAGGATGTCCGGCTCATACTTCATCAACTCCGTCAGCTGGTCCGCGATGTATTTCGAATACTCCGGATGCTTGTCCGTGCTCGGCAAATCCGGCTGCTTCCGGCTCACGGTGTATCCATTACGATAAAGCCAGTGGAAATCCTCCGGAGAATAATAGAATCCCACCTTGATGCCATACTTCCGCAAAGCCGCACAGTAATCCCCCAACACATCTCCCTCATAAGGAGTTTTTGTGATGTTGAAGGGTGTGCTCGGGGTATCCCACCAACAAAATCCACTGTGATGCTTCGCCGTGAACACGACATACTTCATCCCCGTCAACTTCGCCAAGCGGGCCACCTCATCCGCATCCCAACGCTTCGGGTTGAAGGTCTTCGGCAACTCATCAAAGTACCAATCCGAATACTCCTTCGAGGCCCCGACCAGCGAGTGACTGATCACCGACCCAATTTGACAATCCACATTCCAGTGAATGAACATCCCGAACCCCGCATCCTGCAACCACTCCAACTGCTCCGGCTTGTTCCCATACCCCTCCGTCTCCTTCATCTTGTTCTGCTTCTCCAGAACTTCATCGATCGGAATCGAGGGATTCAAATTCACCGGCTTCTGGTCCTTCTTCTCCTCTCCGAAAACACCGAACGGAATCGCCCAAACACCCAGCCATGCAAGAAATAACCGCTTCATCTCCCCCCACCTAAGCAACCCTACCACCAAACCCCAACCAAAAATCAAACCTCTTCCCAATGATCCCACCTGACATCCACCGACCCCTAAACCGGATCCAGCAACCGGACAGGCGACCTTTACTGTCGCCCCCACAACCAAAACCGACTCCACTCCTTGATCGCGGTTTCGCTTCACTCCCCTCACAAAGCAAGACCCAACCACCCCCAACAAACCAAGCTTCATTCCCTTTTGCCCCCAAATACCTTCGCGCCTTTGCGTCTTCGCGCGAGACCAGCCCCATCACCCACCCCACCGATACCCCACCCCCCGCACCGTCTCGATCCCCTTCCCCGTCTTCCCCAATTTCGCCCGCAAAACCTTCACCGCCCGATCCACACTCCGCTCCGTGACAAACAATCCCGGCCCCCAAACCTCTTGCAAAATCCGCGTCCGCGGCAAGGCCCTCCCCTCATTCCTTACCAAAAACTCCAGCACCCCGAATTCCTTCGGCGCCAGCTCCTCCTTCAACCCCTCCACCCGCCGACCCTCCACATCCAAAACCATCCCCCCACCCAACTCATACCGCGCCTCCTCACCCCCTCTCCCCTTCAACAACCTCTTCACCCGCGCCAACAACTCCGCCAACGCAAACGGCTTCACCACATAGTCATCCGCCCCCAGCTCCAACCCCCGCACCACATCCTCCGTCTGACCCCGCGCCGTCAACATCACCACCGGCGTCTCAATCTGCTCCAAACGCAAACTCCGACAAATCTCGTAGCCGTTCACTCCGGGCAACATGATATCTAACAGAATCACATCCGCCTTCCACGAAAGCGCAGCCTCCAACCCCGCATCCCCATCAGCAACCGCTTTCACCTCCCAACCCTGCGCCAACAAGTTATCCGCCAGCCCCCGCCGCAAACTCTCATCATCTTCAATCAACAACACCCGCGCCTTCATAACTCCTCAAGAAATACCGCAAAACTCGCCCCTCCCAAGGCCGCCTTCTTCACCACCACATCCCCGCCATGCGCTTGCGCCAAACTCTTCACAATCGACAACCCCAACCCCAAACCCTCCGTCTTCCGCGTGAGCTTATCGTCCGCCCGCCAAAACTTCCGGAACACCTTCCTCCTCTCGCTCTCCGACAATCCTTTCCCATTGTCCCCGACCGCAAAAAACAACCGCGTCCCCCTCCGCTCCATGCCCAGGACCATCTTCTTCTCCCCCGCACCCGAATACTTCCAAGCATTCTCTACCAAATTCCTCAAAATCGTCCCCACCGCCTCCCGATCCACCGTCATCACCAATCCCTCCTCCACATCAACATTCACTTCCGCAAACTTCTCCCGCCAATCCCCCATCACTTCTTCCACCAACTCCTTCAAGTCCACTCGCTCTCCCTCCAACTGCAGCACCCCCCGCTGCAAGCGTGAAAATGTGAGAAACTGCCCCACCAATCCGCTCAACTTGCGATTCGACCGCAGGGCCATCTCCACATACTCCACCCGCTCTTCTTCCGTCTGTTCGAGCCCCCCACCCAAACTCTCTAACAACACCCGCTGACCCGCCAACGGCGTCCTCAACTCATGAGCCACCGACGCCGCCAAATCCGTCCGCATCTTCGCCAACTTCATCTCCCGCCAGCCCACCCACAAGGCCCCACTCGCTATCGCCAAAAACAACAACCCACTCCCCATCCCCACCCACCGAATCACCTTCCCACTGTTCCTAAACAAATCATCTCCCTCCATCAAACTCACCCGCAAATCCCCCCGCCCCGATAAACTCGGCAAAATCCGACCACTCTCACCCACCTCCACGGCCACCCCCTCTTTCTCAAACCACTCCCTCACAAAATCCGGCCCCCACCACACCGTCACCCCATCCTTCTCATCCCACAAACTCCCTTCCGGCACCTCGCCCAGAGCCCTCACTTCTTCCGAACGCGCCAAACTCTCTAACAACTCATCCTCTTCCCCCCGCCTCATCAAAGCCTCCCCAATCACCCAACTCCGAAACGACGCCTTCATCTCCGGACCCTCTTTCCCCAACAACCGCTCCCGAAACACCTCCCAGACCTCTTCCTCTTCCACCCGCTCCAACATCGCCACCGACGCCTCATCCCGCCCCTCCGCATCACTCAACCAAACTCCCTCACGCACCACTTCAAACTCCTCCGGCTCCTCAAACAGCACCCCCGACACCATCCCCAAGCTCAAATACTCACTCACCAAAATCAACGACCGCTCCTCCCCCAACTGCTTCAACACCGTCTCTCGATAACCCTCCATCCCTCCTCCCACAACAGTCAACGCCCTCTGAAACTGCTCCACCCGCTCCCGCTCAATCTGCGCCGCCACCGCCTCCCGCTCATTCGCCAAAGTCTGCTCCAACACCCACCACCACGACCCCAACGCAACCGCAAGAAGAACCAATAAAGCAAGCCGGATCACCCAACGGCGACCCGACTCACTCTGCACACCCAAGGATCGAATCATTCTAGCGCTTCCAGCTCTTCGCCATTTCCATCATCAACTCCTCCACCTGATCCGTCCGCGAAGAAAGGTGATCCAAGTGCAACACCAAGGTCTTCTTCGGACCACGCACCACGAGAAAGGTTCGCTCCGTCTCTAACTCTCCCAACTTCAAATGACCCCGACCGAACGTTCCCTCCAAATCCTCCCCCACTTCCACCGTCTTCCAAGCATCCTCATCCAACTCAAATGACGTCGCATGCTTCCCGATTCCCGACGCCGCCCATTCAATCAACTCCTGGCCAGACTTTCCCTCTTCCTTGGGACGTTTCGAATTGTCCCAAACTTCGATATCCCCCACCTGAAAGCGGAACCGTCCATCCGTAAAGCGCATCTTGAACCGCTTCTCATTCGAACGCCTTGAAACGTAAATGGCCCCTTCCGGCGTAATCACCTCTCCCCCAATCACCTCCACCCCATGCTCGAGCGGCTCCCGCCAGTCCCACACTTCATCCGTATCCATCAACACCACCGAAGCCATTCCCAACCCCATCTTGACAATCGGACGCGCTCCCTCCAACGCCACCCAAAAAGTCTGCTGAATGTTCGTCTCATACTTCACACACTCAAATTCCCCCGCAGGAACCGTAATCGTCTCATGCGCCACCGCTTTGATCTCAAAATCAAAAAAATCACCCCCCTGCAACGCCGCCAACAACGGCATCGTCACTTCCGTTCCCACCTCCGTCGGAATCATCCGCATCAACTGCATCGTTTGATCATTCTCGTAAAACGGACTCCCCGCCCAGCCTCCAGCCTTCGCCTCCGCGGTCCTCAAGAATTCACCGCTCGGCAATCTCCTCATCCGCCACGCCCCATCCTCCTCAAATTCCATCTCTACCGAACCGAACAAGTTCGAATACCCATCAGCCTCCACAGGTCGTAAATTGTCTTTCAAAAAATCAACCCGCGTCTGCATCAGATTATCCCCCGCTCGCGTAAACATCGATACCCAGGTCTCCTCACCCTCGAATTCATGCTCTTGGATCGTAATATAAAAAGAGCCCGCTTTCTCCCCGTTCGGCAACTGAATCTCATACTCAAAAAACTCCCCTGCCACCCACGGCACGTCCTGAAACGGAATCCCCGCTGCCAACAACCCCACCGCCTTCTTCACCCACCGGTTCTCCCCATCATACTCCTCCTTCAACTTCTCCACCTGCTTCTTCGCCTTCTCCTCATCCCCCAAATCCAAATAACACTTCGCAATCCGATACCGCGCCTCCGCCCCGAGCTTCTTCGACTTCGACTCCGCCAGCAACACCCCCTCAAACTCCCGGATCGCATCCTTCAATTTCGATTCATCCGCCATCAAGGCCACTCCCCGTTCCAAACGCGTCACCGCCGTCTCATTCGCCATCAATCCACTCCCACCCAACAACACCGCCAGGCCCAATATCGTTCCAACTTGTCTTCTCATCTTCATGACGCCCCAAAAGTGACACCCCACTGTGACCGTTTTGTGACCCCTCTGCGACCTTTTCATGACCTTTAAAAGGGAGCACGAACTCCCCCGTTCACCCCACCCTGAACCGCCCCCGTTCACCCCACCTTGGACCGCCCCCACTCCCCTCACCCGGTAGGGTCATTTCGATGAAATGACCGCCCCACCCCAACCAGCCACCACGGTAGATCGCTTTCGACGAAAGCGTCCCACCCCAACCAGCCAAAACCCAAGCCTCTGGACTGCGGTGAATCTTCACCGCTCTCCTCACCGATCCACCATGACCTCGCCACGCATTTGGAACAAAAAACCCCACCCCTCCCAACCCACCAAACCCACCAAACCCACCAAACCCTCTCAACCCTCTCAACCCTCTCAACCCTCTCAACCCTCTCAATCCTCCCAACCCTCCCAATCCCCCCAACGTCTGAACCCACCCAACCCACCAAATCCCAGCCCCTTTCCCTCCTCCTCTCCCTCCCAACCCACAAATTCTTCGTAAATCCCCAAACACAACTCCACTCCGTGCTCCCTCCCCAATCTCGGCGCCTCTGCGGTCCACC
>JBCCZX010000024.1:0-22887 GCA_039186735.1 Verrucomicrobiota bacterium
GGCCTAATGAGGTGTCTCAAAATACAGAGACCTAATAACCTAGTAAATTTTACAAAATGAACGCGTTCGATGTCCACAGCTTTTCAAAATCAGCTGACCTCACATCAACCCAAACACCTACTTGAGCGACCACTCCCGCCATTCGTTCACCAAGCGATTCGCCTCAATCACCCCCTGAAAGCTCACTTCTTCATAAATAATCCATACCTGGGATGTCTTCTATCGTGTCTCAGAACCATCACCCAAATCGAGTCTTCCTCCACTTCAAAAAAGAAGCGGTCTCCCAATACGTTACCGCCTTCTCTCTCATAATAATCGAGGGCAGAATTTAAGTCTCGCCTAACCAAACGATGATAAATGATCTCCAAATCTAACGACCGAGTTCAGACTTAATTTCTTCCCAAGTTCTTCTCGCTTCTGGATCACGCTTCATTTCCTCGAGGCGCCTCCGAGCTTCCTCCGAGCCATCGTCAAAGTCAGACAAAACAGCAGGCAACGACCCAAGTAAACCGGCAAGAAGAGCGGCTCTCTCGTCTTCAGGCAACGCCATCACTTCCCGCTGAATCTCCTTCACCGTCATGCTGTCAAGCTACCCCAAATCTTTTGCAACCGCAATCACATCAACCCGAACACCCGCTTCACCGCCTCCCGCTTCAACCTCAACTCCCGCCACTCATTCACCAAGCGGCTCGCCTCAATCACCCCGCAACCCGACGGCACCGCCACATCCTCCCCCTCCCACAACACCATCCGAATCCCCACCAGCGCCTCAAACGCCCCATCCCTGAAAAAACCAAATGGCGCCCCAAACCACCCCGGACAACCCAGCCTCCGCCGCCAATCCAACAACCGCTCCAAAGTCTCCCCCGTCCGCGGCAACGGCCCCAACGCCGGCGTCGGGTGCAACCGCCTCACCAACGCATCCGCCCCCTCCTCCCGAAACAACTCCACCTCAATCGGCGTGTGAAAATGAATCAACTCCCCCAAGTCCAATACCGCCCGCTTCTTCCTCCGCACCATCCCCAAATCCCCCAACTTCGCCATCAAAGTCTGCGCCACAAACTCATGCTCCCGAATCTCCTTCTCATCCACCTCGAACACCTCCCGGTCCTCCTTCCGCGCCGTCCCCGCCAACGCCATCGTCTCTAACAAACCACTCTCCAACCGAAACAACTGCTCCGGCGTCGCCGACAACAAACCCTTCCGCCCCTCGCCCCAACCAAACAATCGCATCCCCCTCGCCAACCGCTCCGGCAAATACTTCCAATGGGTCGGCAACCCCTTCCAACTCCCCCGCGACGTTACCACCGCCACCGACTTCTCCAACTGCCCCCCCCGAAACTCCGCCATCACCTCCCCGACAACCGCCGCCACCTTCCCCGCATCCACCTCCTCCCACTCCGGCATCTCAAACGCCTCATGCCCCACCAACTCCTCCAAATCCTTCACCACCTCCACCTCAGCCGGTACGAACCACGGCCGCTCACAAGTCAGCCCGAAATCATTCCGATAAAACGCCACCCCCTCCCGCGGACATTCCGCCCGCTCCTCAAACGGACCCCGACCCAACACCACCTCACCTCGCTCATCAGCAAAACACGCCCAATCCATACTCACACCCGATCTGCATTCTGAATATCCACGACCTTCACCTCCTTCACCGCATGATCTGCCCAATAGAATACCGCCTGACCACCCACAATCTTCACTTCAATGTCCCGCATGGTCTCATCCTTCTGCCGAAAATCTCCCAACGTCTCCGGATTCTCTTTCAAGCTCTCGACAAATCGCCTCACCACTTCCCGACTTCTCCCTCGAAGCCCTCGCAAGTTTTCCAAAGCCTCCTGGCGGAGATACAACTCATAGCCACTCACCTCGCTCAGGAGTCCAAATCGAGCTGCCTCTTCGCTTCTTCCCAATTCACCCAGGAATCAGGAGATTCATCATTCAACCTCCGCTCAATTTCCTTCATCCCACCACCCCGCTTCAACCTCAACACAGTGAGTAAAGCCGCCAACCGATCCTGCTTGTCCGGCGAAAGCGTCTTCACTTCCTCTTCCAAAGCCGCCATTTCCATACATGGAAAATAGCGGCTTTTCCCCCAATCGCAAGCTCGCCTTACTCAGCGCTTCCAGACCCGTTTTCAATGATCTGCAAGAAACTCGTCACCTCCAAACTCGCTCCCCCCACCAACGCCCCGTCGATGTCAGGCTGCCCCAACAACTCCGCCGCATTCGCCGGCTTCACACTCCCCCCATACTGAATCCGAATCTTATCCGCTACATCACCCCCGTAAATCTCCGCCAACAACAACCGCACCTTCGCATGCGCCTCCTGCGCCTGCTCGGGCGACGCCGTCACTCCCGTCCCAATCGCCCAAACCGGCTCATAAGCAATCACCGTCTCCAGCGCATCCTTCTCCGGAACATCCTTCAAACCCACCGTCACTTGCCGACGCAACACCTCATCCAACTTCCCACCCTCTCGCTCTTCCAACGTCTCCCCAATACAAAAAATCGGCTTCAAATTCCCCTCCCGCGCCTTCTTCACCTTCGCATTGATGACCTCGTCACTCTCCCCATAAATCGCCCGCCGCTCGCTGTGCCCAAGAATCACATACGGAACAAACAGTTCCTTCAACATCATCACGTTCACCTCCCCCGTGTAAGCCCCGGAATCAAACTGCGACACATTCTGCGCCGACAAACCCACGCTCGAATTCGACAAAAGCGCCGACGCCGCCGGCAAACTCACAAACGGAGCCGCCACCACCACATCACACTGATCCGTCAACTTGCCGAGCTTCGACAAAAAGCTCTTCAGGAAGTCCTCCGTCTCCGACGGACCTTTGTTCATCTTCCAGTTCGCAGCGATAATCGGCTTTCTCATAATCATTTCAGCGGTTGCGCGGGTGACCTCTAACGGCTTTGCCCCCTTTTCACAAGATCTTCACGCTTCGCTCAAGGCCGCCACCCCCGGCAATTCCTTGCCCTCAAGCAACTCCAAGCTCGCTCCCCCGCCCGTCGAAATAAAAGTCATCTCATCGGCCACTCCGAACTTCACCGCCGCCGTCACCGAATCTCCACCCCCCACAATACTCAGCGCCTCACTCTTCGCCAAGGCTTCGGCCACCTCCTTGGTGCCTTTCGCAAAGTTATCCATCTCAAAGACCCCCATCGGTCCATTCCACACCACCGTCTTCGCCCCGGCCAATTCAGCACAAAACTCCTCGATGGCCACATCACCAATATCAATGCCCTCCCAATCAGACTCAATCCCCGCCCCCTCGGCATAAAGCCCGGTCACCTTCGTCTCTGCATCCGGCGAAAACTCCTGCGTCACCCGCGAATCCGCCGGCAACAAAAACTTCACCCCCTTCTCTTCCGCTTTCACCAGAATCTCCTTCGCCAATTCGATCTTATCAAGCTCCACCAGACTCTTCCCCACTTCGTAGCCTTGCGCCAAGCGGAAGGTATAAGCCATCGCCCCCCCAATCAAAATCGTATCCGCTGTCTCCAGCAGCGCCGTGCTCGCCTCAATCTTATCACTCCCCTTCTGGGCCCCCATGATCGCCACAAACGGCCCCTCTGGATTCTCCAGCTTCCCCACCAAATAGTCCAACTCCCGCTCCATCAAACAGCCCATCGCACTCTTCTCCACATGATGCGTCACCCCCTCCGTCGAAGCATGCGCCCGGTGCGCCGTTCCAAAGGCATCATTCACAAAAATTTCCGCAGCCCCCGCCAATCCCTTCGCAAACTCACCCTCGTTGTCCGTCTCCGCCTTGTGAAAACGCGTGTTCTCTAACAACAAAACCTCCCCCGCTTCCAAACTCGACCTCAACGCCGCCACCTCGTCACCGACACAATCCTCCGCAAACTTCACCTCAACCCCCAAGGCCTCCCCCAATCGCACCGCCGCCGGCTTCAGCGAAAACTCCGCCTTCCGTTCCCCCTTCGGCCGACCCAAGTGCGAACACAACACCAACTTCGCCCCTCCAGCCTTCAACTTCTCAATCGATGGCAAGGCCGCCCGAATCCGCGTATCATCCGTAATCTCCCCCGCATCATTCAAGGGCACATTAAAGTCCACCCGCATCAAAACCTCTTTCCCCTGCACATCCAAATCGCGAATCGAAAGCTTGCTCATGACGAGCGCGCATCCCGCCCCCTGCTCTCCAAACTGTCAAGCACAGGCCGGTTTCATTTCCTTCCTCCAAGAAAACCTAACTATTTGATCAAACTAGAAGTCCCGAAATCCGTTTAGCTTGCTGGTTGTCAAGAAGCGCAGACCATCATTACCTCCGAGAATGCAAGGGGAACTTCAGTCATTCTGGGCAATCATCGTCGGCGACGAACGCATCCTCATCCTCGCCGCAGCTTCCCTCCTCATCACCGTCATGCTCTCCCTTCTCGCCAGCACCGAACGCAAGCTTTCCAGCATGCTCCTCGTCTGCGGCGGACTCGGCATCATCGCCGGCTACTCCGTCCTCATTCCCCTCAACATGATGGACCGCATCAACATGACCGGCTACGACCCCATTTCCCTCAGCCTCAACGCAGGCTGGTTCCTCGCCGGACTCGGCCTCCTCATCAAGTTCCGTCCCACTTCCAAGTAACCCCCCAATGCTTTCCATCCTCCTCCAATCCGGAAACCTCTTCGGCCTCCTCGGCCTCGCCCTCATCTTCTGGGCCGGACTTCACATCCGCCGCATCTCCAATGCCGCCGGACTCAGCCTCATCGCCGGTTCCTCTTTCTTCCTCATCGGCCGCTTCTACAACCTCTTCTTCGAACCAGCCGTCGCCAAGGCCATGCTCTTCGACCTCTCCGCCGAACAAATCATCCTCAACGAAATGCTCCTCCCCCTCTTCCTCACCGGCGGCATCCTCGCCATCGCCCTCGGCCTCGTCGTCGTCACCTTCAAACAACTCGGCGCCTTCAAGAAGACCGCCTAAACTCGCCATCCTCGGCAAAGTAAGCAGCCAGCACCTCTTTCCGGTGCGCGAAAATCTCTGCCACTTTCGGTCGCACAAACGCCACCTTCACCGGCCAACTCAAAGGCTCAAACGGAGCCTGCCAGTGCACCAAATCCTTCACCAAAACACCCCCCTCCGCATCCGCAAACGAGTGCTGATGAATCCAAATCCGATACGGCCCCACAATCTGATCATCCACAAACGACTCCCCCGGCACCACCGCCTTGATCTCCGAAACCCACGGCAACCTCACCAACGGCGCCACCTTCACCCGATACGCAATCACCTGCCCCTCATAAACTTGCTCCCCCCGACAGCTCGTAATCTCAAACCCCATCTCCGGCGGCGTAATCTTCTCCAAATTCCGCGGCCGCGAAAAAAACTCCCAAGCCTGCTCCCGCGTGATGGGAAGAAACTGCTCTTGCTCAAAAACTTCCAAAACTAAGACACTCGCGAAAACTTGCCCGCAATCTGCCCCAGAGCAAATTCCTCCAACCGCTCATCCTCAAGTTTCTCCACGACTTCCGCAGAGAAACCCTGCGCAATCATCCGCCGCGCCATCACCGGATCAATTCCCCGACTACAAAGATAGTAAATCTCCTCATCACTCACCCGCGCCGACGTCGAACCGTGAGAACACTTCACCTGATCCGCATTGATCTCCAAGCCCGGCATCGAAGTCGCTTCCGCCTCATCACTCATCAAGAGATTGCGGCACGTCTGATACGCATCCGTGTAATGCGCCCCCTCATCCACAAAAATCAAACCCGAGAAAATCGTCTTCCCCTTTCCAAACAAGGTATTCTTAAACAAGAGGTCACTCCCCGTATGCGGCGCCCCATGATGCTGAAACGTCCGCTGGTCATACTCTTGTCCCGTGTCCGGAATGGCCACCGACAAAATTTCTGAATTCCCCTCGGCACCCTCTACCGTCGAGTAAACCTCTTCCCGCGACCAACGGGCTCCGGTCTGCAACGTCCCCACTTTTCCAGCCGCATGCCGGCCCAACTTCGAATCCGCCAACCGAATCATCCGACTCCCCGCATTCAACTCCTGCGAGACCAAATACTTCACCTGCGTCTCTTCCCCCATCACCACATCGCTCACCGACACCACAGTGACTTCTTCACCCTCCGAGGCGTTCACAAACCGCTCCACCACCGAACCCTTCGCCCCCCGCTTGGCCACCAAAAACAAATACGGCAACACCGTCGCCCCCTCTCCCGAAACCACATGAACAATCTCCACCGGCCTGTCCAAGTGACCCTCCAGAACCAAAGCCATCCCACCCTCACTCTGCGCACGATGCATCGCCGCAAGCTTTCCCGAACCCAACTTCCCCTGCAGCGGCGGCATCACCGCTTCCAGCGCATCCCCATGATCTCGCAACACATCAGCCAACGGTCCCGCAATCACCCCGGCTGGCACCTCGCCCTCCGTAGCCACCAACTCATTGTTCCAAAAAACAAAGCGCAAAGCCCCCTCGATCGCCGGTTCCGGCAACTGCCCGACTACTCCCCCATGCACCACCTGTGCCCCGCTCAAATCGGCTTCCTTGATCCGACCAAACCGCCAATTCTCATCCTTGCGAGTTGGCCACGCCAATTTCTCAAATTCCGCCCGCGCTTCCTCGCGCCGCAACTCATACCAAACCGGAAAACTCACCACTCTCTCTTGTTCCAAAACCGCGCTCATCTTTATCCAACTGATCCTTCCATCTCCAGCTCAATCAACCGCTTAAGCTCCACTGAATACTCCATCGGGAACTCCCTCACCAAATCATTGATGAAACCATTCACCGCCAAACTCATCGCCTCCCCCTCGCTGATCCCCCGCTGCTGCAAGTAAAACAACATCTCCTCACTCACCTGACTCACACTCGCCTCGTGCTGCGTCACATGCTGATTCCCCCGCACCGTAATTGCCGGATAAGTATCCGTCCGGCTATGCGAATTGATCAACAAGGCATCACACTCGGTATTGTTTTTACACCCCTTGAGATGCTTCGGAATATGAACCATCCCCCGGTAAGTCGAACGCCCCTCTCCCACGGAAATCGATTTCGAAACCACGTTCGAACTCGTCTCGTCCGCCGCATGAATCATCTTCGCCCCCGTATCCTGATGCTGGCCATCATTCGCCAACGCAATCGAAACCACTTCCCCGCGCGCGCGCCGACCCTTCATCACCACCCCCGGATACTTCATCGTCAAACGACTCCCGATATTGCAATCAATCCACCGCACCTCCGCATCCTCATGCGCCACCCCCCGCTTCGTCACCAGATTGTAAACATTCGAACTCCAATTCTGCACCGTCACATACTGAATCTTCGCCCCCTTCAACGCCACCAACTCCACCACCGCCGAATGCAAAGTCGAAGTCTCGAACTTCGGCGCCGTGCAACCCTCCATGTAAACCAACTCCGCCCCCTCATCAGCAATAATTAAGGTCCGTTCAAATTGCCCGAAGTTCTCCGAGTTGATTCGGAAGTAGGCCTGCAATGGCTGCTCCAGCTTCACCCCCTTCGGCACGTAAATAAACGAACCTCCCGAAAAAACCGCGCTGTTCAACGCCGAAAACTTATTGTCCCCCGTCGGAATCACCTTCCCGAACCACGGCCGGAAAATCTCCTCATGCTCCTTCAAACCCTCTTTCGAATTCACAAAGATCACCCCCCTCTTCGCGAGGTCCTCCGCCATATTCGAATAAGCCGCTTCCGAATCATACTGCGCTTCCACGCCCGCTAAAAATGCCCGCTCCTGCTCCGGCACCCCCAATCGCTCAAAGGTTTCCTTCACCTCGTCCGGAACATCATCCCAACTCCGCTTCGGCTTCTCTCCATCCGAGAGATAATACCGAATCACGTCGAAATCGATGTTCTCCAAATCCTCCGTCGCCCAATTCGTCGGCATCGGCTTGCTCTCAAAAACCTTCAACGCCCGATGGCGAAACTCCCGCACCCAGTCCGGGTCACCCTTCACATCACAGATGTAATCAATCGTAGCCGGCGTCAAACCGCGCCCGGCATCATACTTGTGATTCTCAGGAAACGTGAAATCACCCTTCGTCCGATCAATGTCGATCGCACTCGCGGTATCCTGATCCAAGACCTCGCTATCAAAACTCATGCCGCCACCTCCTCTTTTAAGAAGTCGTAACCATTCTCCTCCAACTCAAGCGCCAGACTCTTGTCCCCGCTCTTCACGATCTGACCTTCCGCCATCACATGCACAAAGTCCGGCTGGATATAGTCCAACAGACGCTGGTAATGCGTAATCACCAGAAATCCTCTCTCTGGAGAACGCATCGAATTGACCCCCTTCGCCACCACCTTCAAGGCATCGATGTCCAAGCCCGAATCCGTCTCGTCCAAAAGGCAATACCTCGGCTCCAACATCATCATCTGCAAAATCTCGTTCCGTTTCTTCTCCCCCCCCGAAAATCCCTCATTCACCGCCCGCGCCGTGAACTTCCGGTCCATCTCCAGCAAATCCATCTTCTCATACATCTCGTGGTAAAACTTCACCGCGTCGATTTCCTCCCCCTTCGGCAAACGCGCCTGCCGCGCCGCCCGCAAGAAATTCGCATTCGAAACCCCTGGCACCTCCGCAGGATACTGAAACGCCAAAAACAATCCTGCCCGCGAACGTTCATCCACCTCCAACTCCATCAAATCCTCACCATCCATCGTCGCGCTTCCCCCCGTCACCTCATAATCCTCATGTCCAGCCAACACCTTCGCCAAGGTCGACTTACCCGAACCATTCGGCCCCATGATGGCGTGCACCTCTCCCTTCGGAATCTCAAGGGTCAAACCCTTCAAAATTTCCGTTCCCTCCACATTCGCGTGCAAGTTGTCAATAACGAGACTCATAGTAGTATTAATCGTTTCTGGAGCTCGGCATCGTGCCTTTCAGGGTCAGCTCCAAATCCCTCACCTCGACACCCTCCGGCAAATCGAGCAAATCTGTCAATTCGGCCCCCGCCTTGAAGACCACATCGTAAATCTCTCCCGTCGCCTCATCTTGGAAATGCACATGCTCCTCCAAATTTGGACAATAACGCGAAGGCGCTCGATCGAAATTCACCTGTTTCACCAACTGATGACCCACCAGGGCCTCCAGACAGTTGTAGACCGTCGCCAACGAAATCGATGGCATCCGCTCCTTGGCCCGCAAAAACACGTCCTGCGCCGTCGGATGGTCCCGCACGTCCAAAAGCACGCCGTAAACCTCCTTCCGCTGCTTCGTCATCCGCAAACCACCCAACTCCGAAGGAATCTCCTCCGAAGTATGCGGCACATCTGACTGCGTAATTTCCACTGGCCCGCAGAAACTACCCGAGGTCTCGCCAACCTCAAGAAGAATTAGAATAGTTCTAATCAGATCCCCGCAACCCTCAATGCCCCCTCCAAACCGTCAAACTCAACCCCAAAACCACCACCCCATAAACCAACCCCACCCCCGCCAACACCTTCCAACGCATTTCCGTCTGCGTCGCCCACGTCACCGCATCCCGAAAAGTAAAAGGCATCCCCACCCAAAACATCCCCTTCGTCAGCAAAATATAAGCAAACAACGACAAAAACACCCGCGAACCCGGCTCCTTCAAAAACGCCGCATCCAGCATCGGCGCCGCCGCCAGCATCGCAATCACCCCCAACCCCCTCACAAACAAGAACTCCTTCACCAAAATCACCACACCCACATACGCCAGCGGCACCGCAATCCGCAGCGTCGGCTTCAACCCGTTGAACTCCCCCAAATCCATCGACAACGCCCCCAACCACGAAAACGACCCCCGGATATCCGGCGCTACCAACAACCAAAACCACAACAACGCAATCCCCATCGCCCACACCCCCGCATTCCCATGCCGCGGCAACCTCTTCAACCACCCCCGGCAAAACTCCCCCTTCGCCAACATCAATCCGTGCGCCAACACCAAATACACCCCCACCACCAACCCGACCGTGCTCAAAGGCAAAGCTTCATAAGGGTGCATCGCATCCATCACTCCGGTCTCACCTACGGGAGCGACGCCCTCTTGGCAATCCCCCAATCCTCCTCCACCCCAGAAAGCCAGATTGCGTCCTTCAATCCCACCCACTTTCACTCTTTAAAAAGAGACCGTGCTCGCCACCTACATCCACGACCTCGACCCCGTCCTCATCTCCTTCACCGAGGTCCTTAAAGTCCGCTGGTACGGCCTCGCCTACCTCGCCGGCTTCCTCGCCGGATGGGCCATCCTCAAAAAAATGGCCCGAGACCAACTCTTTCCCCTCCCTCCCGACAAAGTCTCCGACTTCATCGCCTACGGAGCCTTCCTCGGCGTCTTCCTTGGCGGTCGCCTCGGCTACGTCCTCTTCTACATGCTCCCCTCCGAAGCCGGCCGCGCCAAAATCGCTGAAGACCCCCTCACCATCATCAAAGTCTGGGACGGCGGCATGGCCTCCCACGGCGGCATCCTCGGCCTCACCATCTTCGCCTGGTTCTACGCCAAACGCGCGGGCGTCCGCTGGACCGCCCTCGGCGATGGACTCGTCACCGTCGCCCCCCTCGGCGTCTTCTTCGGCCGCCTCGCCAACTTCATCAATGGCGAACTCTACGGCCGCCCAGCCTCCGACTCCCTCCCCTGGGCCGTCAAATTCCCAAAAACCCTCTTCGATAACCGCCTCACCAACGCCGAATTCGCCGACCAATCCGCCGCCCTCCGCATCGCCAACACCATCAACCCCAACGCCTCCCAAGACCTCGTTACCGCCGCCCGCGAAAACCCCGCCATCGAAACCGCCATCGAACCCTTCCTCCTCGCCCGACACCCCTCCCAACTCTACCAAGGCCTCGTCGAAGGACTCCTCCTCTTCCTCCTCCTTCTCTTCCTCGCCTACCGCCACCGCAACCTCCCCACCGGCACCCGCACCGGCCTCTTCTTCCTCCTCTACGCCTTCGGCCGCATCATTGTCGAAAACTTCCGCGAACCCGACTCCGCCCTCATCGGCCCCCTCACCAAAGGCCAATTCTACTCCACCTTCTTCATCCTCATCGGCTTCGTCTTCCTTCTCTACGCTTGGAAAAAGAAGCCACCGCCTCCAGCCCCCCAAACCAATCGCAGCTAAAAAACCAAGAAATCAAACCTAACAAAAAAGAACCTTGAAAAGCTTAAGTTTCTTTGATTACATAGTTTTGCACGAATAACATTTTGGTTCATTTAACAACTCTACCAACCAACACAGGAAATCCTGATTCGCCTCGCAACCTCCCCACATCCACCCCGGCGGAATCCATTTCTGAACTCATCCTCTCACTCGACGGCAATCCCCGCCGCAACATGAATCGCATCCTCGAGGCCGCCCCCCTCCTCCTCAACTGCGAATCCATCACCTACGAAGACACCCTCACCGGAACAAACCCAAACGCCCCGGCAATCCCCGTCACCGTCGACGGAACAAATAAACGCCTCATCTGCCACGGTGCCACCACCCCGCCACCCGCCGAACAAGCCTCCCTCCTCGCCAGTCTCCTCGCCCAACAAGAACACCGCCTCCACGACCGCAGCCGCCTCTCCAGCATCCGCGAATACAGCGACAGCATCTTCAACTCCTGCCCCGATGGCCTCATCATCCTCGACAGCCAAGGCTGCGTCGTCGACATGAACCGCACCCTCGTCCGCATGTGCGGCGTTCCCCGCGATCGCATGCTCGGCACCCGCGGCTACCACCTCCTCTCCACCAACTCTTACCGCGCCGCCATCCTCGCCCTCCGCGAAACCCGCTCCAAAGGCAAATCCCGCTTCGCTGGCGAACTCCGCCTCCCCTCCGGCCGGAACATTCCCATCAACGTCAACAGCACCCTCGTCACCCTCGGCCAAGACGAACTCATCCTCAGCGTCATTCGCGACCTCCGCCACCTCGACGAAAAAGCCGAGCAATCCATCCGCATGGAACACTCCCTCGCCCGCTCCATCATCAACGCCTCCGACGCCTTCCTCCTCGCCGACGAACGCGGCGACATCACCCACATCAACCCCGCCCTCAGCAACCTCCTCGGCTGTCCCGGCGAACGCTTCATCGGACAACCCTTCGACACCATTCTCGACCGCAACAGCCTCTCCGACTACCGCCGCGCCTTCCAACGCGTCTGGGACACCGGCTACGCCAACCTCAACACCAGCTTCCTCCACTCCGACAACACCCTCATCCCCACCCGCATCCTCCTGGTCCAACTCGAATTCAATGGCAACCCCGCCATCCGCATCATCCTCCAGGACATGCGAACCTTCCTCAGCAGCGAAACCATCCAAAATCAGCTCGCCTGAGACCTCTCTCGCACGAGAACTCCAATTTTTCGTGAAATCCACGCCAAACCGCGCTACCTCCTGCCCACCACTCGCCGATGGACCACAGCCTCACCAGAAACTTCTCCATCATTGCCCACATCGATCACGGCAAAACCACCCTCTCCGATCGCCTCCTCGAATTCACCCAGACCGTCTCCGAGCGCGAGGCTCAGGCCCAACTTCTCGATGCCATGGACCTCGAACGCGAAAAAGGCATCACCATCAAATCCCATCCCGTCACCATGCACTACACCGCCAAGGACGGGAAAACCTACAAACTCAACCTCCTCGACACCCCCGGCCACGTCGACTTCTCCTACGAAGTCTCTCGTAGTTTAGCCGCCTGCGAAGGCGCCATCCTCATCATCGACGCCGCCCAAGGCGTCGAAGCCCAGACCATGGCCAACGTCAATCTCGCCCTCGACCAAGACCTCGCCATCGTCCCCGTCCTCAACAAAATCGACCTCCCCGCCGCCGATATCGACAAATGCCGCCAACAACTCGAGGACATCCTCGCCATCCCCGGCGAACACGCCATTCCCGCCTCTGCCAAACAAGGCATCGGCATCGAAGACATCCTCGAAGCCATCGTCAAACTTGTCCCCCCGCCCCCCGAAAACGACGACCAACTCCTCCGCGCCTCCGTCTTCGACTCCCTCTACGACGCCTACCGGGGCGTCATCTCCTACGTCCGCGTCGTCTCCGGCACCGTCAAAAAAGGCGACCGCATCAAACTCTTCCACACCCCCAACACCTACGAAGTCAAAGAGACCGGCGTCTTTACCCCCAAGATGACCAAAACCGGTGACCTCCACACCGGCGACGTCGGCTACCTCATCGCCAACATGAAGACCACCGCCGAAATCAAAATCGGCGACACCATCACCAACAACACCAAACCCTGCCCCGAACCCCTCCCCGGATTCAAAGAAATCCGCCCCATGGTCTTCTCCGGCATCTACCCCATCGACACCTCCGACTACGAAGCCCTCAAAGTCGCCATGGGCAAACTCCAAATCAACGACGCCGCCTTCTCCTTCCAAAACGAATCCTCCACCGCCCTCGGCTTCGGCTTCCGCTGCGGCTTCCTCGGCCTCCTCCACATGGAAATCATTCAGGAACGCCTCCGCCGCGAGTTCGACATGGACGTCATCTCCACCTACCCCTCCGTCATCTACGAAGTCACCAAAACCGACGGCGAAGAAATCATCGTCGACAACCCCTCCTTCCTCCCCGAACAACAAGTCATCGAAGAAATCCGCGAACCCATGGTTCGCATCTTCATCATGCTCCCCGGCGACTACATCGGCGACGCCATGCAACTCATCATGGAAAAACGCGGCGAACTCGAAAACACCGAGACCATCGACGAGTTCCGCGTGATGCTCACCGCCACCGTCCCCCTCGCCGACATCCTCGTCGACTTCAACGACCGCCTCAAATCCATGACCCGCGGCTACGGCTCCATGGACTACGAGCACGCCGGCTACCGCGCCGCCAAAATGGTCAAAATGGACATGCTCATCGCCGGCGAGCCCGTCGAAGCCTTCTCCACCATCGTCCACAAGGACAAAGCCCAATCCCGCGGCCGAGAACTCGCCGAAAAACTCAAGGAAGTCATCCCCCAGCAAATGTTCGTCGTCGCCATCCAAGCGGCCATCGGCGGCAACATCATCGCCCGCGAATCCATCTCCGCCATGCGCAAAAATGTGACGGCGAAGTGCTACGGAGGCGACATCTCCCGAAAGCGCAAACTCCTGGAAAAGCAAAAGAAGGGCAAAGCCAAGATGAAGCAATTCGGCAAAGTCAACATCCCCCAGGAAGCCTTCATCAAAGTCCTCAAATCCGGCGATTAACTACGGCGGCTTGCACGACCTACCACTTGGTTCGCCATCGACGATCGTCGAATCTTCAAACCGAATACTTTATCAAAATCAATTTCACGAATCGCCAGTCTCTTCAAACTTAAAACGAATCCGCTGGATGGTTTCCACGAGACGTTCTCGAAGCTCTTTTCGAATTGGATCACTCCATTCGCGAGCGCTATCAAGAAAGTCACTAAGTTCCAGATTGATATCCTTTACTGAGCAATTGAAAGCCTCTCCGATAAGCTCAAATCGATTGAAATCAGGTTCTGGATCTTGCTGATTCCCAATGAATTTTATCAATCGGGAATTCTTGTCCAAAAACATGCCCTGTGCTTGCAGAAAATACTGGATAGCCCGGATTTTCCGGAAGTCATCGTCCTGACTCATCGACAACGATTCGCGAAGCGCGTCGATAATCACCGTCGGCGGATGCAGTCTGCGCCGGTAGGGCAAGGTGTGATGAATATCCACCGTGTTCTCATGCAATCGAATACGAGACAGAGGCGCACGCAGCCGGATCTCATTTTCACGAAGACTCAAGCGTCCAAGCAGGGCGTAAACCGAAAGCTTGATCAGGTTCGCACGGAACCACCAAAAAGCCGAATGACTACTCCCGGTTAAACTCTCCTCTGCCGCTTCGATCATATTCCACGCCTCATCAATATGAGCAAAAAACCTCCTCTCTTCTCTTTTAAATCGCTCATGGGCCTTCTGACGCTCCTCTTCCTCTTTTTTCTTCGAATCATGAAAAACTCTGGCAGCTCTCTGGAGGTTCGCATACTTAGTTGTAGCGCACTGCACCGAAACTTCGGCTTGGCGCAGCTGAATCTTTGCCTCTTCCTTGCGATCAGTCGAACGTAGCGCGGAAACCAACAGCGAGTGTGCCTCATTAAATCGCCGCCTCACTTCCTTAAAGCGGTGCAGATACCCCAAGCTCACTGCATAAAGCGTAAGGAGTTGAATTCTCAAGCGACAGTCTGCCGCGTAATTCACGTTGGAGAGGCTGCGGCTCAAGTGAAAGCCGATTCCGCACAAACCACACGAAGCACGCCACAAAACATTCACAACTGTTTGCCTCTTCTGAAGTTCATCTGGAACTTCTTCATCTGGCTGAACTTGATCTTTTGCCCATTCTACAGCGAGACTCTCCATTTTCGCCCTCCGCACAACTCGATAACTAGTTTCTGCAAGTAGCCAGATAATCTCCACCAGCTTGGACTCATCTGCGTTCAAATATAAAATCCAGTCGCTAGCGAGACCTTTCCGGATTTCGCGAATCTTTCGATCAACCACCCTATCCTTCGCAAGCTCGGGCAAGCTCTCTTCCCGCTCTAGATCAGCCAAAAAATTCTCCAACTTAGAGAATAAAGAAATCTTTATGCCTCCGTCTTGAGTTTTGCCGCGATTGGGAACAACGCGAAAGGAATCAATTAGCGAGCTTGTTTCCATATCAGTTGTGGCCTCATCAGGCTCTCTTTCTGAGAAAGTGAGCCAATTCTCCCTACAAAGTGTTGCCGTATCGTGCTTGATCTTGAGAATTTGCAGCGCGTCAACAGAACCATTTCCAGAGTCTAATCGAACACGATTTGGAGAAGTTCTTGGCGCTTTCGAGCTGCCTTCCGCCAAAAGATTGGCCCTGAGTTTCTTGAGTTCAAATCGGAGGCCTTCAATCGAGTCGATGATTCTTTTTTCAATTCCGTCTTTGGCCTTTAAATCAGTGAGCACACCAAATCCCTTTGAGTTCACGCAAAGATGATTTTTCAAATTATCAATCCACGCATCAATATTTCCCGTCGAAGAGCTGGTTTCATTAATATGTTCTTCCCAAAGATCATTTCCAGGAAGCCAGTAGAGCAGCGATGTTTGTCCCGCATGAGCTAACCTCCTCAAGAGACAGATTGCCCTCCAAGCGAGCTTTTGTCGCTTTAAGAGGGTCTCCTCCTCATCACCTGAAAGCCCACCATCTACAACAAAAGATGGCTGGTAGTAACTCGCATGGCATAGAGCGTGATAGGCATGGTAGGCGGACTCAAGAAGGGGTTGTGAGTGCAACGTTGAATGATAAGCACGCAGATACCAGTCGGCGATCCAGTAGTGAATCCGCCCTCGAATTTGCCAGATGGATTGAAACCTCCTTGGCTCCGATTGAGAACTTATAGGTTCACCGTCGGTAGCATTTTCCTCTTCCTGCTCTTGAGGCAACCCCGATTGAAAATAACAAAAGTAAGGATTATTTTCGAGGAGATATTGAATCGCCAATCGTGTGTCCCGGTATTTCCAAGCATAGCCTCCTTCCTTTTGATAAATCACACTTTTCTCTCCCAGCCAGTTCATCCAGCCCTTCCGCTCGGGCAAATTGAAATCTTCATCTGGATGAACAATGTTCTCATATGCCTTCACTGTCTTTTCGGCCCATTCCTCCACTCTTTCTTGTTCGCCCTCTATTCCGAATAAGACAAAATCCCGAAGCAAATCATTGTCGATTCCCTCTTGAAATCTTCGCGGGCAAGGAAATACCGCATCACAGAGAAGTGCCGATGAATGTCTCGACTGACGAAAAAGAGTCCACCCATACAACCAAAGCATGCGAGATGCCTTTGCTCGCGTCTTTCGACTTCTTAGCCTACCCTCGCTGACATCTTTTTTCTTTAGAGCAAATGTCTTAAGTACACTCTTGAGCATTGGTTTAAAATTGCGAGCTTGCTCGAATTCTTCACCCAACTTGTCCTGCTGCAAAACTGAATCCTTTGGAACAGAAAGTGGCGTCGATTCTTGGTGTCTATCTCCCCAGCCAATCGCCTTCCACAACTGGTAGCCTAGTTGCTCATCGTGATCCTTAAGGCTATTACCCGCACGCTTCGTGACTAATTTAATCTTACCCTTATTACGGGCGGCCCGCTCCTCACCGAAGGGAAGATAGATGCAACGAAAACCAAGCGATTCCAAAAGCTTGAGAACCTCCTGAAGCTGCTTGTAATGCGCTTCGTTCCAATAACTCATCTGCATACCCCGACAGCCTCCTGGGCCATTCCGACCATAAAAAAACAGATAATAATCACTCGGCACGATTCGAGTGCGCTCTTTGAACCGCCGAAGCTGAGATTCTAATCCTTTCCAAAGTAAGCTCCCTGCGGTCTTTCCTCCTGCATCCTTGAAATCGACAACAGACAGAGCATAAACACCTTGCTCAAATTTTCCGGCGTCGAGGGTGATTCCTTGTATCACTTCCCGCAACAAAGAAATCGGATCTGCATAGTCTTCAAGTTCGAACCAAAGCGGTTTTTTTCGTTCCTCGTCCAATCGACGATAAATGTTCACTAACGGTCCTGCCAATCCACTCCCATGGTCAATACTGAGAGTCCATCCTTTTTCATCTTCACCAGTCTTATCTACGATTTGAGCGATATTCTTCTCCTTGATCATCTCCCAAATTTTCTCTTCAGTCTTTTTGAGCTGAATGGCCGCATCTTCCTTTTCGTTGGTCTTTACTAGGCTTCTAGGCGGTGTCAAATGTGTGAACTCAAAATTATAACCTCCACCCGGCAAGGTAAGATTAATCCTCTGGTAAAGTTCCCAGAGTAATAAATCAGGTCGACGCGTTTGCGTCAAAACGAAGTGCCCGTCCTTGATGTAACTACTGAATCGGCGTTCGGCTTCCTCGACGTCTCTTCGAGTATGCGCAACCCAGAAGACCTTAAGGCCTGAGTTGTTGTAATCGAGAGCATACTTGATCATCTGGATACAGCGGGCATCGTTTCCCGAGTAACCCAAAACAAGAAGACAGTTAGGCGTGAACCCCTCTGCAGGTGGGTCAAAGGGCCTCGCGGGCCCATGAAGATAACTATGAAATCGCCGCTTGTCCTCTTCACTTGGAGGTTCGTTGATAGAAGGGTCAGCTCGTGTCTCCGAAATATCGCCATGCAACTTAACGAGAGAATTCTGCGCTCGCACTGTTGCAAAAGCAGGAAGACTGCCCTTGATGCTCACAGCCATTGGATGGAGTAATTCACGTTGCGCTCGAAATGCTTTTTCACAAAGCGTATCAAAATTTGTCGTAAGAATCGTCCGCACGCGCAAGGTCCGGGTAAGCCTCGCGACCATGTTGTGAATCATGTTGGGATTCTTTCCCCGTGTAATAAACAGGTTAAAACTATCGATAATTGAAGCATCCTTTTCCTCAAGAAACACAGCTTTCCCAGAGGAGCTCGGATGAGTATTGTGTCGATACCCAACTCGAGTCCGCGCAAGAAACTCGAGTGTCGTTGTCCAATGTGAAAGCGCTCTTAAAGCCTGTTCAATCACATACTCTTCAGATGTCTTTGAGAGATTGGGATCCTCAGCTTGCTCAACGAAGTCATGAGCTTCGCGCATCTTTTCCAACTCTTCCTCTTCCTCCCATGACAACCCCCCCCTTAAGACAGCTGGCACTAATGGACGTCTAAGTTGACGCGTTAGTCTTTGACTAGCACTCTCTGGAAATTCAGACTCTTGAATCCGATAATCCTTTAAAGGCTTATTCTGTTCCGTCTCTTTATCCTCATCTAGTACGCTCTCCACATAATGATTCCACTTCAATAGAAGGTCTCTCTTGGAACGAGTTGGAAGATTCTGATTCCAGAGATTCCTCAAGAACAAAACCAGTTCTTCTGATTCTTTCCCATCAAGTAAAACGGATTGCGCCTCATCTTCCTCATTGCCAAAGATGTAGACTCGAATTGGCGCCTCTTCGATACTGTTCCTCTCTCTCCAAAAAAATCGCGATCGCTGGCTGACTTTCCTGACTCGCTTAAAAATACGATTCCGGTTTTTCTCCCTCCAAAAGAGAAGCAGACGTTGAGCCTCCTCGGGCGGCTTTTCCGCTCCCAAAGAAGAACGAACTTTCACATCATAAGTAGAGGATATAATGCGGCTGATCAATTTCCTGCCATTCCCGCCATCATCTTTGTCTCGAAGAGCAAAACAGTAATGACTCTTCAACACCGAATCATATCTTTGGCTGATAAAAGTGAGAGCTTCATCCAATTTTTTGCTATCTGGGAAAGTCGGCCAACCATCGACTTGGAGATTCCATTTTTCGTCACCAACAACCATCCAAACAACATAGGCAAGGTAGTTGTCAAAGTCTTGCCCCATAATAACTCCACTATTGGCAGACACGCCACTGCCCAAGAATGGACAAACTCCATAACCATCTTGAATACAAGAGCGGAGCTCATGAATAAAGTTTGAAGGTTCCTTAACAAATTTCCCCGATTTCATAGCGTGCTACAAGACATACTCCCGATAATAACTAGCAATCAGACAAGCAAATAGATCACTCATTCGCAAGATATGATTCCTAGCTTCTAAAAAGTCCTCGAATCCGGCGACTAAGCCACCTCCCGCAACGCCTCCCCAATCTCAACCTGCAACTCCTCTTTCCGGAATGGCTTCGCAATTGTTGTCCGTACCCCCAACTCTAAAGCCTCCCGCACCCGCGCACTATCCGCATCACCCGTCACCAACAAACACGGCACCTGCGGCCACTCCTCATGCATTACCCGGAATGTATCCAAACCATCAAAATCATCCTCCATCTTCATATCTAACAAAACAAGATCGACCTCCTCATTCTCAAGATAAGCAATCGCGTTCCGACCTGATTCCACCTCGATTGGCTCATACCCAATCTGCTTCAACATCACAGCCAGCATATGCCGCAACTCCGCCATATCGTCCACGATAAGCACTCGCTCTCCCTGACCCCGCAGAGGCACGGGCCGGCTTTTCGCCACCGCCTCCACCGCAGGAAGCCGCACCCGGAACTCCGAACCCACCCCCACCTGCGACCTCACATCCATATCCCCTTCATGATCCTCAACGATTCGCTTCGCAATCGATAGCCCCAATCCCGTGCCACTATCCGCCATCGTCTTGCTACTATGAAACGGTTCAAAAATTTCCTCCAACTCATCCTCCGCAATTCCACAACCCTCATCATGAACAGAAACCACCACCTCGTCACGCTCATCCACATGAACCACCGTAATCGTCAAAACCCCACCCGCCTCCCCCATCGCCTCCGCCGCATTAATCACCAAGTTCAAAAACACCTGCACCAACTGCGCTTGCGAACCCATAATCTGACAATCCTCCTTCAAAGGCTCCCACCTCACCAACACCCCTGGAAACCTCTTCAAGCGGGACTCCAACCCGGGTGACCGCACCACCTCCCGCAAAACTCCGTCCAATGAAACCGGCTTCTTACTCGCCGTTTTTCGTCGTGCCAACGCTAACAAACCCTGCAAAACCTCCCCCGCCCGAATCGAAGAATCCTGCATCACCTGCAACAACTTCCGGTTCGGATCATCATCCGCCAAGGTCTTCGCAATCATCTCCGGATAGCCCACCACCGGTGACAACAAATTGTTCAAATCATGCGCCACCCCGCTCGCCAACAAACCAATCGACTCCAGCCGCTCGGCCTTCCGCAACTGCACCTGTTGTAACTCGATCGTCTCCATCATCTCGTTGAACGAATTCGCCAACTCCGAAAGCTCATTTTCTCCCGACACCTTCACCCGCTGCGAATAATCATTGTCCTCCGAAACCTTCTGCGCCGCTGAAGACAAACGCCGGATCGGTTGCGCAACCCGACCCACTATCAACCAAGCCGAAATCCAAGCCAAAAATAACGAACCTATGCACACAACACCGGCAATCAAAAGATAATCCAGCATCTCGCTCTTCAACTGATCAAGCGAACCCACGATCAAAATCGAACCCAAATTCTCCCCCTCGTAACGAATCATATGATTCACCCGGTAATCGCTGTAACTCAACTTCGTCGCCCCAACCGCAATCGGGCCTGAAGGCTCCAGATTCGCTCGTCGAAAACCCGCAAACTCATCCCCTTCTCGATCATCGACCACCACCGCCAACACCTCCGGATCCGTCACTAACCGATCCACCACCTCATTGGCAGCCCAAGGCTGATTAAATGCCAGTGCCGCAGCCGCCTCCGCTCCAGTCGTCCGCGCCAATAGCGCCATCTTCATCTTGAGCCGCCCATACCCCAATGCCCCGCTATGAGCAGCCATCAAGAAAAACCCCAAAACAATCGTCACCGTAAGAGTGCCCAGAACAGTAAGAACCAACTGACGCCGCAACTTCATGACACCTAACGGTAAACCCGCTCCGCCAATCTCAAAAGCCCACTCTTCAACTCAAATCGACCTCGCCGCACCGCCCGCAACGACACCTCAAAGACCAACCTCTTGTCCTGCCGCATGATCTGGAACTGTGCCGCTCCCTGCCGCGCCGCTCCCGGAATATCAGTCACCAACAAGACCGACTGCCCATCCAAAACCTCTCGCGCCGCCTTCCACAAAACCGGGTCACTCACAAAAACCAAATGACAACCCTGCAACTCCGCCACCCTCATCTGCGCATGAATCGCCACCACCCGCACCGGCCTCCCCTGCAATTTCAAATTCTCCAACTTCCCAAATGCACCCTTCTCCAACTCATCCTGCGACACCCCCAGCACAAACTCCTTCTCCGGCCGGTGCTCCCGCGGCCACTCCACAAACTTCGCAATCGCACCCACCATCGCCGCCCGCAACTCACCTTCCGTCGCTCCCCTCTCTCCCTTCACCCACCCAGCGCCCACGAACATCCATCCCCAAATGATCCAAATCCACAAACCCCACCCTGACCAACGCAAAACCATCAACTAAAACTCCTAAAACTTCATCGATAAACCCACACTCGCTCCCCACGACTTCTCCAACCGAATCCCGTTCGCCGACTCAAAAATCGGCAGCGAAACACTCGCTCCCAACTCACACCTCCCATCCGCAAAACCATACCGCGCCCCCAAAATCACCTCATAAAGATGACCTCCGTAATTCTCACCCTGCGCATGCAAAAGGGGACCCGGATTCAACGGTTGCGCATCCAAAGTCTCCACATACTGCCCCAACAACGCCCCACTCAACCTCAACTCCCCCCAAATCTGTCGATTCGCCCACACACTCCCCGTATAACTCGTCCCGAAATCATAACCCCGATCATTCGCCCCTTCCCGCCACTCGACATCAAAATTCACCCCAAAATGCCAACTCCGCCAACGATGCTGCACCGTCAAACCAGGCACATACGTCAACGCTCCCGTCCCCAACTGAAGCGCCGGCGGCGCGAACTTCCCCTCCACGACCTCCTCAACCGAACCAGTCGGCAGCTCCACCCCCATCCGCAACTGCAACCGTGTCGATGAACCCCACTCGAAATTCCGCCCGAACAACAACTCCACATCCGACAACCCCTCCACCTGAACCTCAAAACTCGGCGCCGACGCAGACTCCACCAAACCCCAAATCTCCAAATAGCCTGCCCGTAACTGAAACAACCAATCCTCCGTCGGAAAAAACGCCAAGGCCAACTCCGTTCGATACCACTCCATCTCCGTCATCACCGGGCCATAAAGCGCAAACACATCCGCCTCCGTCACCTGCTCACTCCCACGAATATGCCCCTTGAAAAACTCGCCCGCAAACAACGCCCGCAATTCCATCCACGGCCTCCGCGGAATCAAATCTTCCCCCATCCCCTCCGGCACAATCTCCGCCTCCAAAATCTCCTCCAAATCCAACAAATCCGCCTCCCACAAGCCCGGCTCAAAATGCCTCTCCGCCCCCGGCTGCTGCCCTCTCACATTCCCA
>JBCCZX010000025.1:0-22657 GCA_039186735.1 Verrucomicrobiota bacterium
CTATCAACCAAGTCCCTAACCCACTCCAAAACAACAACAAAAAACAAGTCCCCAACAACCGTTTTCCTGCTGCCAACGCCATGAAAATCCCCAAGCCCACAAACGCCGCAGAATTCCCCCACAAATGCGCCCAATCCTGATGCACCCAAGGCGTCAACAACACCCCGAACAACCCTTCCCACTCCCGCGGTCGCACACCAAAACCCTCCAACGGCACTCCTATCCCCACAAAGACCACCCGCGCCCACTCCATCCCCCAAGCAATCAATAACCAACTGCTCATCATAAGCCAACTCCCCACCACCCCCATCGGCACACAAAACCCCTCCGCACCGGGCAAGACCCGTGCACGCACCTCCCCAGCCCTTGTTGCGAGATTGGTAGCCACCACAAAGAAGCCCGACTCTCTCCACGCCACCACGCCGAACAAGTTCACTTTTTCGCCTGACAACGAACAACTCGCGCGTTTCGTTCCTCACCAACCCTCTCTCTTCCGCGTGCCGAGCGAACCCATCATCACCGAAGCCACCGTCCTCACCGAACGCGACCAACGCACCGTCTTCCTCCAACTCAAAAACGGCAAGACCACCCTCGGCCACCTCTCCAAAGCCCACCTCCACCTCCGCCCCCTCCTCACCCCACAACAACGCGTTCGCGTCGAAATGACTCCCTTCGACTTCGAAAAAGCCCGTATCGTCGCCGTCCTCGAACGGGAATCACCCGCCAACTAAAACCTCTCAACCCTCGTGAACTTCATCCTCGGAACCGCCGGACACATCGACCACGGAAAATCCTCCCTGGTCCAGGCCCTCTCCGGCACCAACCCCGACCGCCTCCCCGAAGAACAAGCCCGCGGCGTCACCATCGAACTCGGCTTCGCCCACCTCTCCCTCACCGGTCCCGAAGAACAAAACCTCGAAATCGGCATCGTCGACGTCCCCGGCCACGCCGACTTCGTCAACAACATGGTCGCTGGCGTCGGCGCCATCGACCTCTCTCTCATCGTCGTCGCCGCCGACGACGGATGGATGCCCCAATCCGAAGAACACCTCCACATCCTCTCCTACCTCGGCATCACCCGCGCCGTCATCGCCCTCACAAAAATCGACCTCGCCGAAGACCCCGAATTCGCCTCCGAATTCGTGCGCGACGAACTACGGGGAACACCCTTCGCAAAAACCCCCATCATCCCCGTCTCTTCCAAAACCGGCCAAGGCCTCCACGAACTACGCACCACCATCGCCCAACTCCTTTCCCAAGCTCCCGCTCACGAAGACATCGGCGTCCCCTGCCTCCCCATCGACCGCGCCTTCACCGTCAAAGGCATGGGAACCATCGTCACCGGAACCCTCTCCAAGGGTGACCTCAAAGTTGGCGACCGCATCATCCTCCAACCCGGCGAACTCCCCGCCCACGTTCGCTCCATCCAAAACCACAACCGTGCCATCGAACACGCACGCCCCGGTATGCGCACCGCCGTCAACATCCCCGACCTCTCCCTGGATTCCCGCAAAGAACAAGGCGTCAAACGCGGCCTCCTCCTCACGAGCCCTCCCGCCGGCAAAGCCAGCGATACCCTCGACGTTCTCCTCACCCGCATCTCCCGTCCCATCCCCGCTCAACCCGCTACCAAAAACAACCTCAAAAACAACCAAAAGGTTCGCCTCCACTACGGCTCAGGCCGTAGCAACGCCCGCCTCCGCCTCCTTCACGGCGAGCTCGAACCCGGCCAATCCACCATCGCCCAACTTCGCCTCGAATCCCCCCTCCTCACCTTCGCCCAGGATCGTATCGTCATTCGCAACTGCTCGGGCGAAGCCACCCTCGCCGGTGCAGTCGTCCTCGACCCCCTCGCCTCCCGCCGCCTCCTCGGCAAAGCACACCACCAGGCCGCCCTCAAATCCCTCGCCGAAAACCCATCCCCCGAAACCCTCTTCGCACACCACCTCGGCATCCACCACTTCGTCACCGCCATACCCTCCCCCCAACACTTCCCCTTCTCCAACCGCCAATGGAAAGCCGTCCTCAAAAACTTCACCGCCTCCAAACGCATCACCAAAATCACTGCCGGCCACGTCGAAACCACCTGGTGGAACGAAATCCTCCAACTCGCCCGCAAACTCGTCACCAACTTCCACCAAACCAACCCCGACCTCGCCGGACTCCCCCTCCAAGACCTCCGCTCCGCCCTCGGCCACTCCTTCCCCCAGCACGAACTCTTCCCCTCCCTCATCGACTCCCTCGCCACCCTCGGCATCGAACAAGCCGGCGAACACCTCCGCCTCCTCTCTCACCGCACCGATATCCCCCCAGAACTCGCTGCCGACGCCGAATCGATTCTCGCCACCCTCGCCCGCGAAGCTCTCAATCCCCCCAACCGCAAGGACCTCGCCCCCACCCCGGACTCCCAGCGAGCCCTCGCCTTCCTCATCCGCGTCGGCAAAGTCCTCCACCTCGACGAAAAAACCGTCCTCCACCCCGATGCCCTCGCTGCCGCCGAATCCCAAATCCGCTCTCTCCTCACCCAGAACGGGCGCGCCACCGCCTCCGAAATCCGCCAACACCTCAACACCTCCCGTCGCATCGCCATGCCCCTCCTCGAATACCTCGATTCCCAAGGCGTCACCCGGCGCGAAGGAGACTACCGCGAACTCACCGACTAAAGTTCGTTAATTCAATTGAAAAAGGCTGATAAAAATTCGCTTCAGCAGTGATTTCGCCCCAGAGCTTCGGCATTCAAAAGTTTCTCAAACCCTGAAATTCCTAGGATCACAGGCATTTAGGAATTGCAATTAGTCGGATTTTTTTTAAAATAATCTCGTTCACCTTCCTCCTAACCCCAAAATCCGGTCCGCCGGCCACTGGAGAAAGGTGCAACACGTTCACCCGTGTTCCCAATACCTCCATCGAAGTACGTCTTCCCGACAGTGCTTGCGGCCTCGACCCTGTTGGCCGCAGCCTCGCCTTTGGCCGAACGCCTCAAGGCCAGACACAACGCGTTCCTCGATACCCGCCGCGAACTCTTCGGCATTCTCACCGACCCCTTCCAAACTGCCTCCAAGGCAAAAGTCATCGAAGAAGTCCCGGAAGCTTGGACCATCGAAGCCTCTCCCTGGCGCCGAGGCATCACCGCCACCGTCTTCTGGGTCGGCGAAAAACCCACTCCCCGCAACCCGACGCCCAACAACGCCAGCGCATGGGACCCAAACTGGGAACGCAGCTTTGGCGGCTACGACGACCCCAGTAACCGCAACGGCTACCTTCCCGCCGGCTTCCTGCCCAACCAAACCCCCTTCTACATCGCCCTTCCTTACAACGACGTCGCCCCCGGCGGCATTCATCGCCCCGAAGCAAACGAAGTCGTCCCCTGGTTCTGGAAATCCTACCGTGGCCCAGGCACTTCCGTCTGCCACGGTCGCTGGGTTGCCATCCACCGCAAAGGCCGCATCTGCTACGCCCGCTGGAAAGATGTCGGCCCCTTCACCACCGATGATTGGCTCTACGTCTTCAAAGGCCACGACCCCCAACCCAACGCTAACAAAAATGCCGGCATCGATGTCTCACCCGCCATTCGCGACTACCTCGGAATGAATGGCAACAACCTCGTCGATTGGAAATTCATCGAAGACTACGAAGTCCCCGATGGCCCCTGGAAAAACTGGCACCCAGCCGCTCAAACCCCATGAACCCCACCTCCCACTCACCTCTTGCCCGGCAAGACTCCCTCCACGGGTGGTCCCACATTACCGTTGTGGTAAACGAGCGAATATTGGGCCTCCAACCTCTTCCGCAAGCTGTCCTCCACATCAGTGTAAGCCATCAACAAGAAAACCCGTGGAGCGGGCTCGAAGTGAAAGGACTCCTCCCGGGTCACAAAACCGTCCTCCACCACACGATCTCGACCATTCAACTTGAACTTGCCGAACTTCTTTTCGAGGCGCGACTTCATACTAGCAAAGTCCCGCCTCACCTCCTCGGCAGTCTTCCCGGGAAAATCATACGAAACCGTCAACTCATACAACTGCCCGCGATAATACCGAGCCTCAATCGCACGCGCCGGATGCCCCGGCAGTCCCCCCCCCTCCTGTTGAAACGTAAAAATTTGAAGACCCCGCTGCTTGCCCGGCATCTCAACCTTCACATCCAAACTGTTCGAATCTGCCCATTGCAAAAGCCCACTCGGCTCCTCGCCCCACTTCCGGCCAAACGGAGGACTCAACAAAGCCTGCCCAAACAGATGACCTGCACATCCACAAACCAGCAGCACCAAAATAGCTCGCACACCTTTACCGTACCACCCACCCCAACTCTCCGCAAGAGCGCTCGCCGTCGCGGCTCCATGCTCCTCGAAGTCGCCTTCGCTGTAATGCTCATGCTCGCTGCCGGAGTCTGGGTCTTCCGAACCAACATGGACTCCATCCGGCCCCGTCAGTGGGCCATGATTCAAGCCCTCACCGACGCCTTCATGACCGCTCCCCATGCCCAGGCCGAATCCATCGACTTCGACCGCCTCGTCGGGGGAGCTTCTCCCTACCCCATCTACCCGAATCAAACCACCACCACTGTCACCATCGGCACCCTCCCAAGCGGCACCGTCCTCACCGGCACACTGATCACCTACCGTCAAGCCTCTGAAAACAACCTCGCTTCCGCAGGTGGCACTGGAGACACCACCACCAACCCCGCCCGGGTCGAATCCTGGCTCATCGAATCTCACCTTATCTACACCGTAAATAATCAGGAATACGTCAAATCTCGTAGTAGCGTCCGCACCCGATGAAATCCTCTCTACACCCACCCCACCGCAAACGCGGATTCACGCTCCTCGAGATGACCACCGTCATCCTCTTCTCTATGAGCCTGAGCACGATCGGACTTGGCCTTCTCAATCAACAAATTCAGATCCAATCCCTCCTCCAGCGTCAGGAATTCATTCTCGAAGATGCCCCCCGCATCAACCATGCCATCACCAGCATCCTCTCCCGCGCCGATGCCATCCGACTCCATTCCTCCTACTCCGATGCCATCAACGACACCAGTGCCGTCACCACAAATGCCTCCACCCTCGTAGCCGCTTTCCGCGACGCAGATGGAGACACCACCTTCGGCCTCATCGTCTTTGAAACCATCGCAGGCGAGACCCAACTCAACTACTACTACTTCGATCCTGCCGGTACCGCCCCCGCAGCCGGCGACCCGAATTGGAATATCTCTCGCAACGTCACCGCCACCTCCTTCGATCTCATTGACGGTGTCTTCACCACTTCCCTCACCGGCCCGAATGCCGAAACCATCTCCTACTCATCCTCACCCAACCAGTAATGAAAAAGTTCCAGCGTAAACCCCACTTCAAGCGCGGCTATGCCTCGCTTCTCGTGACCATCACCCTATCCCTGTCCCTCATGGCCATCTCGCTGACGACCCTCCGTCGAACCCGCCAGATGCACTCTGCCCAATCCACCACCCAGGTGCGCCTCGACTACAACCAAAAAGAACGCGCCTTCCTCCGCGCCCTTCTCGATATCGTGCCCAACACTTCCATGCGTCTCATGATGCACGATTCCGAGAACAACCCCGACGACTACAATTGGGAAACCATCTTCACCGAAGCCCTCAACCAAGCCGACATCAATGGCGCCATGACGGATGCGGAACGCACCTCTCTTGGTCTCGCCGATGGTCTTCAGTCCGCTAACACCGGTGATGCCAACTACAGCCCGGGTGGACTCATCACCTGTCCCGGCGGCGCTCACCCCTGGGTCTTCCCCAGCACCTCGAACAGTGCCATCCCTGCCGAACTCGCCGCTCTCCCCATGCTGAACTACCAAGGCAACGAGGACTGGAAAGACACCGAATACCCCATCATCTCTTTCGAAAAAGTCAGCGCCGGCACCGGAAACACCTACGACCTCATCCCCTACCCCGAAATCCAATTCGGCTACTCCTCACAAGGTCAAAACTTCATCGCCAAGCGCAACTGGTGGGCCTTCACCCTCAACTTCGGCGCCAACACCTCGGCCATCAGCGGTATCGCTCCCGATCCCCGCACCTACGTCCTTTCAATCTACGAAGTGCCCACCCAACTCGCCATCTCAAGCTCGGGCTCCACCACTTCTCTTGGCGAATTCGAAGACGGTACCGACTGGAACAACATCTCCATTCAAGGCACCGTCTACGCCCGCAAAGCCAGCATGGAAACCTTGACGGGCATGACCAGCGTCGCCAGCCGTGAAGGCGTGACCCGCGCCGGCGTCAACCCACTCGCAGCAGATGCCGTTCTCGGTGGCGTCGCCGACCGCCGCGAATTCCGGGCCACAAACAACACCTTCCACCCCTACTCTTCCTCATCAGACTCCGGAATGGTCTCCTTCACTCCCATCAACCGGGGCTGGGACTTCTTCGACTACTTTGCTGAAGACGACGACAGCAACCGCGTCGGCACCACCGGCTGGCACGCCTACACCATCGGCGCACAACAGACCAAACTCAAAATTGATGTCTCCCGCGTTCAGGGCGCCTCCAACCAACTCCCCAACCGCCTCCTCTTCCGCGCGCGCTACGGAAATGACAGCCGGAACCACGAACAGCAAACCTCCCGCGGAGCATGGTGGAATTACCCCGGCGACGGCCGCGACAACAGCTCAGGAACATGGTCTCCAGGATCTCCTCCAGGAGACGAATGGCCCATCCAGAGCGACACCCTCACCGTCAATGGCCGCCCCTGTCTCACTCTCGACCTCGAGAAACTCCCCGCCTTCCTCGATAGCATCAATGCAGACCCAATCACCGTGAACAACTCCCTCTGGATCGGGCCTCGCTATGAACACAGCAACGACGGTCGCTCGGACAATACCAACGTGACCAAGACCAACTTCCCCACCCTCGACACGGACATCAGCCTCATCATCACCAAGTCCGCCGACCTCTCCGCCTACACCAACGGCTTCACCATCATCACGCCCATGCGAGTTTACTTCGCCGACGACTTCAACACCGTCCCGACCACACCCCCCGCGGGCAGCGGAATCACCGGAGACTGGTATCCCCCGGTTTCCGTTTTCTCACCAGAAAAGCGCTTTGGCATCACCGACGACCCCAACGGAAAAATCGAACTCACCGGCCAAGTCGGCTATTTGCCTTCAGATGCCATCAGCAGCACAATCAATCCCCTCGACCTAAAAGGCGGTGGCAACGACGCCGTCAATGCCGGAAACATCACCGCAAATCTTCTATCCGTCCAAAACCTTGCCGACCTCTTCCCCATCAACTCGATGAACTGGATGACCGTCATCGAAGAAGTCCACTAGAGCATTTGAAGTGGAGACATCTCCGATGGAGCAACACAGCCTGCCAACGGCAGCCCGCAGGGGGCGACCGAAGGGGAGCAGCAAAATTAGTCGCGACCAGTAACTGAGCAAGAACGCACTGAAAGTCCCAATTCTTCCGCTTCCGTAAACTCCTTCGACGAAGCCGCAGTTCCTAAAACCCCGGATTCTCTTCGGTTATCACTCACCTCGAAATGCTCGAATCACCAAAGGCGAGCTCAAGCCTCAAAAGTTGCTGTCCCAACTAACGGGCGGCAACAACGGGTGATTTGATTCGCCTCCCTCGGTTTGCAGTCGATGGAACCGATTGTCCTGCGATCGAAGAGGACGAAACTGGTCGTCGTGCGTCTCCACTTTAAACTCAAGCGCAATCTGGTCCTGCGTGATTCGCTCAAGCATCACATTGCTTGATTCCTGATTATTCTTCACCTCTTCAAGACGAGTCACCAAATCACTCAAAAACACCTGCAAACCCTTCTGCTCTCGCTCAATTTCACCACGCAAACCACTCTCCATTTCATCAACTCGACTCCGAAAGGCAGTCTCCATCTGCGTCTCACGTACCGCTGCACCCTGCCTCTCTTGTTCCAGGGCAATCGTCTCATCAACCTCCAGATAGTGCTTAATGCCCATCGTCGCCATTCCCCCGAGAGAAAGCGTAGCTGTCAAAACTGTGAAATGTCCCATCACTCTCCTGCCCCCTCTTCCAACACCTCCACATCGGCCTCCGGCAATGTCACCAACAATTCATTCAGTCTCGCCAAGACCGCTTCCAGTTCTTCCTCCGTAGCCTCCAATCCGGCCTGCTGCACCCTCAAAACACCCTCCACACTCGTTTGCCGATAACCCTTCTCAGCCCGAAAACCAGGATCCTGAACTCCGAAGCGAGTCACCGCATCAGCAATCGGCTTCAACACGTAAGGCTGAACCCTCACCTCCTTTTGCGCTCCGTTTTCAGACTCCACAACTCGCACCACCGGTTCATGTCGCTCCGACTGCTCCACAACCCAGCCCTCCGGTACCGAGCCCTTCATCTGTGGTTCAAAAGGCTGCAAAAGGCGAACCGCCTTCTGAGATGACTCTTCCGCCCCCTGCATGCTGCAGACAAACAAGCAAACAATCAAAGCTCTCATGAATCTGTATCCTCAATAATGGTTCCCGCCATGTTGTGTCGGCTCGAAACCGCTCCACGATGATTCTCCGAACGCGAAGGACTATCCGGCGGTAACACTTCAAGCGGCATCGATTCCGAAACTAAAAGCTCCCATCTCGCGGCAAGCGACTCCCCCTGCTCTCTCACCTGACGAACTGCTTCCAGATAAGCTGCCATCTCGCCTGCGAGTAGCCGGGCTTCTTGAATTCGTTCAGGAGTCCATGCCAAAGTGCGGCTTTCATAGTAAACAGGAACTTCCAACTCGACCCGCTCATGAGGACTTTCGCCCGAGTCGACCAAAAAGATATGCTGCATCCTCAGCTGAGTCGGCTCCAACATCGACTGTGAAAGCACTGGTGCCACGCGCGCAAGCTCGGCTGCTCCACTCAATTCGCCCGGCAAACGATCCTCCTCAGGCCAGGGCTGCAAGTCGGCTACGGAAGATTCATTCACATCCTGCTTCACCATCACCATTGCACCCGCCTCCTCTTGTGATGACTCCGGCATCTGCCGCACCACCACCGGCTTAGTAACATACATCCACAAAAAGACGCCCGTCAAAATCGTACTCAAACCCAGAAGCAATGGATAAAAAGCTTCCACTCCCTTCTTCTCCACAGGAGCTTCCCCAGCCACCTCAAACGGAATACCGGGTGTCGTCGGAAGTGGTTCGCGCCACCTCTTCACCGGAAATGGCTCGACACTCACAACCTCAGGCGACCCCTCAGCCCCTCGTCCCGGTCCAACTTGTCGAATATGGTAACCCTCAGGATTCATCTCTCAATGCGTAAGTAATTTGCAGGTCAGTCGAAGACGCCGGGAACTTCGTCAACGTCAAGCGGTCCTGTGCGAGGCAAAGATGCCTCACCACTCCTCCTTGATCCGAGAACGCCTGGACCCCAGGTAATAAGTTCTTACCGGATTCGTCAAAGATTCCACCATCCCGGTAAATCTGAAACTCAATGTAACTCTCTTCGCTTCCTCGCGGACGAATTCGCAAGTCAATGCCATCCGTGAATACCTCAAGAATAACCCCATCCATCAGAATAGGATTGGCCTGACCTCCTTTCACCAGACTCCCTCCCGAAATCCGGTAACTTCCAACTTGCCGAAAAAAGCGCGCATCCTCGACAACAGCACCACCCTCTTGACGAGGCAGCGCAACTTCAGCAGCAACTGGAAACACAGTAGCTAATCCCAAAAAAACAAGACTCACACAAATTCGGATCATTTGCCGACATCCCAAAGCGAATCATCGGGACTTCCTGAAGGATCATAGGTAGCGCCACCTGCATCAACGACCACGGGGGGAGATTGCGTCACATCGATCGTCAATAGATCGCCTTTGAGAGACTCAACCTGCGGCAAGCTAGCTGGTCCCCCTTCGAGATAATTAGCAACCTGAGCACCGGTGACTGCACTCAAGTCCACTTGCGGATTATCCGCCAAATACTGCCGTTGGGCCGTCTCCACTTCGCGGAGTGTGATCGCGGCATCCTTCCCTTTCTGCCAGTCACCAATTCCTTGGTTCGCTGAAACAAAGAGCCCAAGAAGCCCCAACATCACGAGAATCACCATCGTCATTTCGAGAATGGTAAATCCGGCCTGAAAACGCGGGTGAACGTTCGCCTTCATCATCATTGATGATACTCCAAATCAAGTGATTTTAGAACCTAAAAAATCAATTTCAGCGAAGTTTAGCTGGAAAACAACGCAATCGCTTCCTTCAGCTGGGCCATGAAATTCGCATCTCCTTGCAAGCGCACCATCAGCTTGTAGCCACCCCAAATCACCGACGCTCCAGAAATGAGCCAGAAAATATTATAAACAATACTTCCCCCTTTCGGCGCAATCAATGGACGAAACCAAGGATCCCGCTCCACAACTTGCGTCGAAAACAAAAGCCCTTCATCGCGAAGAGTATTCACAAGCTGGTCAGTGGCTTTCGGCGCCCCAGAAACAAGCCGATAACGATAGCGGCGGCTTGCTGACTCCGGCAACTCCTGCACCTTCACTTTCCGCGGCATATCTTCCGGTAAACGCATCGTATAAATATGCGTTTGTAAGAGCAGGTTCTCGCTCAGCCAGTGGTCAACTTTCGTTTTCATCTCTTCAAGGGTGTGGATTACATTCCAGATTGCATCATCTTCGGGCCCATCAAGAAAATCGGCAGGAACGTCCCAAGGAACACTGCCGCAATCAAGAAGACCGCGAGAAGCAGGACAATAAAGTTTAAGGTATTGGTGAAGTCCGCCATATAGTTCTCCGCGTCTTCTTCAAACATCTCCGAAAGCATCTTCAACTGAACATCCAACGACGCAGATCGCTCACCAATTGATAACATGTGAATCACCTGATCATCGGCCGATGTATACTTACCGAACGCAGTCGAAACAGGCACCCCTGTGTGCTCATACTTGTCAGCTGCCGTTTTCAATTCCGAATAAAACGGCGTTTTCTTCACACTATTCGCCGATACTCGAATCGCTTTCGCGAGATTGATTCCATTCGAATAAAGAAGCTCCATCGTTCCCAAAAAAGTAGCTTGCCGCAACCCCATGATAAGTAGTCGCAGCGTACGCCACTTGGACATCGCGAGAATCAAAACCGTATTCCGCAGCTTATCGATGAACGCAATCGAAGCAATCACTCCAATGATGACCGGTATGAAAATAGTCCACGTATCCTGCACAAAATGACTGATCTTGAATGCAATCGCCGTCATTCCATCCGGCTCTTGGTTCACATCTTTCAACATCTGCTCCACTTGGGGCACGATTTTGACCTGCGCCATGATGAAAGCACCAACGAGGATAGAAATCACCACCGACGGCATAATTGTCGCCTTCCGAATTTGCTTCTCAAAATGGAGCGCACTCTTCAAACGCTTCGCCAAGGAAGCGAACGCCTTATCCAATTGACCCGAGTCTGCACCCGCTTGAATCAAACCAATGACAGTATCATCAAATCGATTTGTACGGCGAAAAGACTCATGAACCGAAATACCTGAATTGATATCCTTATGAACCTTCATCAGGCTTGTCGAAAGAACCTTGTCCGGCAGACCTTGCGAATAAAATTTAACGGCGTCAGCCGTATTGATTTGCGCTCTCAACATCGAGGACATCCCTCGAAACATGTGCAACTGCGCTTTTTTCGGAAGAACCTTGGGCCCGGACGTTCCAAGACCAAGAAAACCCTTCTTCGCTTTCGCGGCACTCTTAGTGGGGCGGCTGGCTGCACTTGCTACGGCTTCACTCATCAGTATAGGTCATGTCGATGACCTTGCTCAGGGCAGCAAGATCGGTTTTTCCTTCTTCGAAGAGCTTCAATCCACTCTTCCTCAAGTTGGGCAGCTTCCCTTCAGCTTGAACTTGAAGCTCCAACTCATACGGAGTCATCGCACCCTTCGACAACTCATCAGAAATTTTAGGCGTGATCGGAATAATTTCCAAAAGCGCTGAACGTCCCGCATATCCCGACTCCCGGCATTCAGGGCAACCCTCGGCTTTCGCTCGATAGACAGTCTTATCACCCCATTCCTCCTCGAGATTGAAAAGGCGCCGATCACGAGCCTCAACCCCTTCTATCTTTTCCTTACAATGAGGGCAAAGAACCTTAATCAATCGCTGGGCACAGGCAGCCTTCAGCGTCTGCGCAATCTTCCAACGCTCAATTCCCAATTGCTCAAAACGCTCGATAATCTGCGATGCCCGGGGAGTGTGAATCGTAGTCAAGACTTTGTGACCAGTGACTGCTGCCTCGATAGCGAGTTCAGCTGATTCCAAATCCCGAACCTCACCCATCAAAATAATGTCCGGGTCACTCCGCATGAACGACGTGATCATCGGTTTGAATTCCGCAGCACTCTTCAAGTCACAATGCGTCACTCCAGGAATCTCATCCTCAACCGGGTTCTCCAAGGTCAGGATGTTCACTTCTGGACGATTCAACTCACGCAACATCGCGTTCAACGTAGTTGATTTACCAGAACCAGTCGGGCCACTCATCACAATGATTCCAGCGGGAATGGCCATCACGCGGTAAAGCTCGAATAAGGTCTCTTCATCAAAAGCGAGCGAACCTTTGCCAAGCGTGACGTTGATGTGACTCTTGTCGAGTAATCGCATCGTGACGTGATAGCCACGATAGGTCCGATGGCGCTCGTAACGAATATCAATGGGACGATGGAAATAAGAAATCGTAAAGCGCCCGGAGATTCCCGGCTGCGTGCTTCTCATTTCAGTCGGGAGCTTCATCAAACTCAGGAAGAAGGCATCAATCCGATCCTTCAACTTCATTGGAATCTCAATCTTATCCCCAATGTCACCATCAACCCGGAACGAGTAGTAGAACGTATCCTTCTCAACCTTAAAGTGGATATCCGATGCCCTCAGCTTTGTTGCCGTCGCAAGAATCGTCGCTGCCAGCCGAGCTATCGGCTCTTCATAATCTATCGTAACATCGAAGTCCTTGAGCTTATCGTCATCATCTTCGACCTCGATTCCCTCCAACTCAGATTGATTTGGACCAACTGCTCCCGAAATCCGCTCAATCGCCCGACTGATCTCTGAAGAAGTCGTAACGATTTTATCAATCCGACATTCCGGAAATCTCAGTGAGAGATACTCATCAGGCACCTGCGACCAAGGGTTAGCAAGCGCAACGAGCAAGCTGTCTCCCGTCTCGCAAAGCGGGGTAAAACCTTCGCGAGTCAGCACCGCTGGATCACACTTCTCTAGCAAGTGCGCTTCACAAAATTCCGCAACCTGAGGAAGAAAAGAAAGACCATTCACCTCTGCGACCGCCGACATGAAAACCGGGCGCTGAACCCGGTTTGGTATCTGATCGTGAGTCAGATGAGCGTTCGCAGGATCATGTTCCGTCAAACAAGCCATCAGTTGATCACTGATGACCTCGTTGAAACGAATTCCATCAAATTCAATCATAGCTCAAAGTGTTTCCGGCAGACGAGTTTCCAAGAATTCAGATCGATCAACACACTCGAAACAAAGGGCTTCGAGCCAACTTTCTCTTCAATAAAGCCTCGAATTCGCTCCGCAAGCACCTCGCTCGCAGCGGGATTGATCGTACCCAACCCCAGAGAATCAGCATCTTCTGCATAAAGAACCGGCACTCTCAGCTCTTTGGCCCATGCATAGATCCGATCAAATTTATCGTAGAATGAATTCGGATTGAGCAAACGCGGAGCAAACGGCACAAGTGAATACCGTCGACGCATGGCAATACTCATCTTTCTTCCCCATTGCTCGATGGTTTCGGCTCGATCGTCCTCTTCAACTTTTCTCAACTCGGCCATAAGCGGCAGAATAGTGCCTACGTCCGCTTCAGTCGAAATTAGGTAGTTCTCAAAAGCGTCTTTTTCATGCGCCTGCACGGTCTCAGATTGAACGAGAACATCTAAAGTCAGTTTGCGTACTTCCTCAGCTAGTGGAAGCTCGCTCTTCTCGACAGGCTGTTCGATTCCAACAGCCATTTCTTTGGTTTCAAGTCCGCCTTCGGTAAGGGTCTGTGGCTTGAGCTCCATCGCAATTCAGGGGGAGAATTCTCTCTTCGAAGCCTAGCGCTTGTTCCGGTAAGTCTCTCGGCGCAAGTCTTGTTGGATCGCCTGCATGGTTCTGCAGTAATCAGATTCGTGCGCTTCGCCCGGGACATTCGGATTGATCCACTGGTGATTTTGCGGGACCGCCAGCTTCTGAGTAATTCGAGTGTGTTGAGCGTAATTTCGAGCTTCATTTTCTGGTGAATAGGAAGTTGGAGTTACCACGAAAATCAAACTGCTATTCTCCTTTAGAGTCTCCTTGGACTTAAAGAAGAAGTTGAGAAGCGGAATATCTCCAAGCACAGGAATCTTATTTCCATTCTTGGTCTTCACCTCTCCGTAAAACCCGCCCACCACGAGAGAATGGCCGTCAGGAATGCGCGCGATTGTTTCGATAGTAGACTCACTCACCCGCGGATATCGGTTCCCACTTTGGCCAACAATTTCTTCTACAATCTGAGCCGAACGAGGGCGCATCTTCATCCGAATCGTTCCATCAGGCAAAAGCGAGGGGGTCACTGCAACAGTGATCCCGACCTCACGCGTTGAAGCCGGATCTCCAACGGGATCGCTTTTGTCGATCGTGTAGCGAACCTCCTCTGTCAGGTTCGTCGTACCGGAGTTTTGGTTGATTGTTGTCGTAATGATCGGAACCCGATCAATCAGCGAAATCACAGCTTCTTCGTTATCTTCTGTGATAACCACTGGATTTGAGTTCTGCTCAACAAGACCACCCTCATTCAAAGCCCTCAGCACTCCACTCAACTCGAAGGGAGACAAAACAAACTTACTGTCATCACTAGTTGAAGTGCTGGTCCCTGTTGTCGAATCCAAGCCAAGAATCGCTCCAAGGTTGAGAACCGCATCTGTAGACAACCCAGAGCGGCCAAGACTGGTCACCCAGTCCGCTCCAATCCGCGAAGCAACCGAACTATTCACGTTAAGAATCTTCACCTCCACCACAATCTGCCCCTGGGGCTTATCGACTTTCTTAAAAAAGCTCTCAACCCGCTCAATCTTGTGGGGAGTGTCGATCACGATCACCGTGTTGGTCTTAGGTTCGTAGTTCACGATCCCCGTTCCAGGAGAAAGGTAAGGAGCTACCATTGCTTTGATCCCCTCAATATCTGTTGGCCGAAGATACCGAAGCTGGTAATGCCACTCCTTGCTTGGTAAATCGACGAGTTGATCCTTCGTCAAGGCATAAACCGTATTCCCCTTCTCATACATCTCGAGTCCATACTGAAATGCCATCTCCTCCATTTTTGAAAGAGGATCCCCCGATATCAGCCGCCCAGTAACGCGAAACTCTTCACCCGCAATTCGCGGATTGTGGAAATACTGCCGGTTCGCCTCTTCCGCCAGCAACTGAAAGACGTCATTGAGACTCGCATCGGTCAACTGATAGCCACCTCGCTCTTCCTCAATATCTGCCTGCACCTCCTGCATCTGCTGTCCAGAATTGACCGCAGGACCGGTAGGTGGCCCCGGCAAATCATTAGGTGTAGAGGTTTCAGGTAAATAATCGTCAAACGGAGGAAGTGTTTCCGTTGATGTCTCTGAGATCATCACCGGTTGAGGTGGCATCTCAGGTTCTTGACCCAGAACGGGTACAATACCGAACAAAGCGGCTGTGATGATGGTTTGTGGCAAGGGCAGTTTCATATAAGGGTGAGGTGATAGTGAGTTGGTAAACAGTACATTGGTCAGCGTCCGCTAAGCCCTCCGGGCGGAGGACCTTCGGGAAAATCAGGCGAGAGAATGAGCGGCGCCTCTTCATTTTCGCGGACGCTTTGAATCCCTTTTCCAGCTTTGCTCCGATCGCCAATAGTGACCCCTTTAGGCAACCGACGGGTTTCTTTCATAGCCAGTTCTCCGGTCTGCATGTTCCGAAAAAGAATCCCTTCACTTGAGATCGATTCAACCCGCAGCCTCATGGACTCCTTCCCAAAAGAAACAGGAAGAACTTGTCCTTTTCGAATCGTCCGACCCGCCACACTGAATTTCTCATGCTTCGGTATCACCATTGAGACTTTCATGGAGTCCAGAATCTGAGTCAGAGGAGTCCGGCGCACTTGCACTTTCTTCTTCTTTTTCATCGGAATCAAAGTCTGTGTCGGCTTGGTCTTGGGATCCTGAGAAAGGCCAAAAATATCAATTGCACGGCCAGAAATAGCAAAACTCGAACGACGGTCTTCAACAAATTCATCCAACTTGGCCAGACTATCGCGGGCATGCTCATCACGACCCGCTTCTTCCGCAGTAACAGCTGATGAAAGTGTCCACGTGAACGCAATCACCGAAAATAATGCGAAGCGATAATTTAGTTGGCCCATATTGAGTAGGAAAGTTCGAGTTGGAGTGAGCTGCCGTCGTTGCGTGGCGAGAGCTTCATGTTGTTGAGATTCAAGTGAGGCATCCGTGATTCAAGGGTCAGGAGACTCTCTTGAAGAACCCTGTAGGTTCCGTCGATGGAAAGATTGAAACTCATACTCCGGTGATCACTGGCCGCTCCAATCCCTGTCTGCCGGTTTACAAAATTGAAGTCTGTCTGCCGAAACTCCTGACTCGACCGACCTTCCGCGATTTCTCTCAATAAGCCTGTAACTGACCCAACGTCTGAAGTGCCAAGTAAAGCCTTCCAGCCGTTCTTTCTTTCCGAATAAGCAGCAATTTGTTGGCGAAGACTCTTCACGTTCTGCTCTTCTCGTTGGAACTGCTGATAATTCCTCTCCCGCACAACAAATTCTTTCGAAATTTTCTGGGACTGAGACACGATCAAGAGAATGGCTCCTATAACAACGATGGAGGGCAAAAGAACCCCTAAGAGGATAACACCATTTCGGAATTTGGAATTCATAAGGTCACTTTTGAGGTTGGGATGGCCAAGTCATCAGCAGCTTCAATCCGCTGCGTGATTTCGAGTTTGAAGCGATAAGGAAAAAGATCGTCACGCGACTTTGCATTGTCCGGATTAAAGGTCGGGTTCTCCGACAAATTCATATTCACAAGCAGATTCCTCGACTTCTGACTCAAATCAAAACTACTGTTTCCAGTCACTTCTTGCACCGAGCCAAAGACTTCAGCCATTCCCTCTGGGGTATTCAATTTTACGAGACGGCCGGTTGCCGACTCTTTGGCCAAACCGTCGATTTCCCAAGTCCTTACGAAACCTGCCTTCTCTCCCCGCTTGTTTGTCGAGACTTCCGGAGTGTTTTTATGCTCGGACTGCTTAAAGACAACCGACCCATCGAGTGGAAACAGCCGCGAGAATAATTCCATTGTTGCCCAACCCTTGGAACGGTCTGCCAACAGACTCTCAAGAGTACGCACATTCTTGAGCTCTTGCCCTAGGGTTTCGGCTCGCCCTGCTGTCACCGTTTTATGCTCCCAAGCAGGAGATCTCATCTTTGAAAATGCACCCCACCCCAAAATCAACCCAAGAAGAAGCGCTGCAGCAAGTCCACCTCGGAACACCATTCGTCCGATACGCATCAGCTTCATATCAAGCGCAGTCGGAAGTTCCGCTTTTTCCTCTTTGCCGGGTTCGTAAAAGTCTTGGAGATGCCATTTATCCGCAAGCGTTTCTCCAAAAGTCTCAGTCTGCTTAAAGGCCAATGACTCATCCGAATCATCAACACAGAACACTCTTAACTCAATCGGAAGACCACTCTCGTCAGCTCCACTCGTACCCACGCTAAATTGAAAATCGTAGAGAAGCTGTTGAAGGTGATCCTCAACCCGCCCTTCACCTTCCCGTCGGCAATCAAAAACCTTCAAATCAAGGTCAGGAATTTCGACCGCAGCTGCCGTTGTCCTTAAGACGCTCTCAAGGTTTTGAGGAAGTTGACGATTATTATGTTTGAGAGACCGCAAGAGAATCAGCTCCCCTGTTTCTTGGAAAAATCCAAAGAATGAGAAATCATCAAAACGAAGCATCACACAGAACGGCTTCTCTTGATCAGAAAATGTGCGAGGCAGTCGGGAAAGTAGAAGGTAAGGTGTTGCGATGGCGTGAGTAACAATTGGGAAATTGAGTTCAGAACCCAAAGAGCGAAAAGCCTTCAACAGCTCATAGCCGTTGCGGTTCATAGCAACTGCACAGCCCACTCGTTCGACCTGGGGTGAGGCTGGCGTCGGATAAATACGGAAGGAAAGGTCGAGCTGACCGAGCGTTCGGTCTTGCAGGACTGCGGCAGGATCGACGACGATCAGATCCCTTGGCGGCAAAGGCAATTCCTCAGCTTCATCAGGCTCAGGAATAGGAAATTCGAATACGGAAGCCTCTTGATTCAAATGAAGAACAACTCCAAGTGAGCGGGCTTTGTTAGGGAGGTGTTTATTGCGAAGTTCAGTTACGAAAGCTTGAAGCTCTTCTTCTGAAATCGCCGTATCGATTTGCTGGACTTCAGGGCTCCACTTCTTCTGTTCTTTTTCAAAAACATGGACCTCATAACCAGTTGCGCTAGGCAGCAGGTGAATCTGATGAGAAAGCTCAATCGCAGGGCGATACCAGTCGGGATTCTTCCCGCGGGTACTCTTGTTCATGTACACCCGAGCGCTTTTGTATCCTTCAACAAGATTCTGTAATTCCTCCATGTGCTGATCGTAGTTGGTGGGAGAAAACCTCCCCGGGACTCAGGAGCCCAGGGAGGTGGAATTGAAATTCTACAAATTACAAATAGCCTTTACCAACCGGTCGTGTCGGTCGGATTGTATGCAGCATCGTCAGACGTAATGTAAGTCGTGGACACGGCAGGCAAAACGGTCGCACCACCAGCGTGGAAACCGAAAGTCACACCAGTAGCGGGGTGAGTTGGAACAGTTCCGGGAGCAAGTCCGGTGTTGATGTACTCAGCACCAGTGTTACCGAAGACTTGTGTGTCAAGAGCGGCAACAGTGTCACCAGGGTTAGCTGCCTGCATATTCTGAATACCACGAATCGCCTGCTGCGCGTTACGGATAGTCATGATGGACTGAGAGCGGTCAGCACCCTGCTTCCATGCACGAACACCCACGAAGAGGATGCTGATCAAGGACAACAATACGAGGATCACCACGGTGAGCTCAAGAAGCGTCATTCCACGCTTTGCATTTTTAACGTTAGTCAATTTCATTTTTTGTGTTTCGGTTTTGGTTTTGTTTGCACTCCGGAGAGCACGCTTTCCAAGAATATCGGGGCCTCACATCGCCATCTCATCTGATTGCGATCGATTCATCCGTGTATTCTCGAAAACTTCTTCTGAAATGAGACCCTGCCTGAGGAGATTACGCAGGTTTGTGTCCCATTCGACGTTGCCCGTCCTTCGGATCACGTCCTCAAGGGCTTGCTTACCCTTGATATAATTGACGATCGAACTTGAGGCCGTGTCGTCGTCGTTTTGTAGAAATTCGTATGTGAGCACTCGACGATCGACACCCTTCAAGAGTCCTTGCGACATAATGAAGACCAGCATTTCACCCAATCGATTGAGTACAGCCTGCTGGCGATCGGCGGGATACATCTCAAGGATACGGCCCATGGTCTTAACCGCTCCAGTTGTGTGAAGGGTGGAAAGTACGAGGTGCCCTGTTTGTGCAGCCTCAAGGCAAGTATCCATCGCTTCCCGGTCCCGAATCTCACCCACTAGAATAACGTGCGGCGCCTTCCGCAGAACATCCTTCAAACCTTGTCGGTAAGAATCAAGGTCTCGCCCAACTTCCTGCTGAGTAACAACACTAGGTGCTGGAAAGGTTTGCTGCCCTCCAGCCGGGTCCTTCATATCGTGCGGATACTGGTATTCAACTGGGTCTTCGACAGTGACGATGTGCTTCGCATGATTGCGACGCAGCCAGTCAATCAGTGAGGCCAGAGTCGTGGATTTACCTGATCCTGTTGGGCCAGTAACAAGGCAAAGCCCTGCCCGGCGTTGCACCGAGCGGCGCAGCGATTCAAGCGTGTCAGGGTCAATACCGAGTATCTCCAACTCAGGAATCCCGTCGTTCAAAATTCGACATGTAATGCCCAAACCTGACGCTGAAAGGTGAACCTGAATACGAAGTCGCCCTGATACCTTACCGCTAGCTCCAATCGGTACCCCACTACATGCAAAGTCATCAACATGCGTTGTCCGAATTTTCTCAAAAGCCTCGCGAACTTTCGCCTCAGTGCGCTGATCAACCTGCTTGGCTTCACCAAATCCATGGCTAGTACTTTCCCGGTTCAAAATCAATGCTCGATAGACATCAGTCACGTTCTCACGTGAAAAGACACCAAGCTCTTCCAGACAGCGCATCCCCTTGTTCGTTTCAACATAGACGAACCGGTCTGAACGCATCTGAATATCGGAAACTCCAATCTCTTCACATCGTTCGAAGAGCCGAGAGAGCAACTGGCTACCACTTGCACCTTCATTCAATGCTGGCGCAGCAACCTCATGAACGGGAATAGGTGGAGGTGCAGCAGCGCTCATGAATTCCTCCCTTCGTTATTAAATGCTGTTCGTTGATTCATTCCTCTCAAAAAGTTCTCCGTCTCCAAACTCAAGCGTTCGAGGAACAAACGACGTTGCTCAAATTCTGTCTGCCGTATTTCGGACAGCTCATTCCAACGTCCATCCTCCTGCATCTGCACAACCAGCCTCTCGTAGCTTTCGAGAAACTGAGGAAGCAGTTTGGAGTATTCCTCAACCTCTCCTGCTCCACCTTCAAAGGCTTCGGTGTGTGCAGAACCTGTTAAAACAAGATCAAACGCTGCTTGCGCTCCTGTAAGCAAACTCAGCGGACTACCCTCATCTGCAAGACAAGCTTGGAGCGTCGCGAGTGAAAGAGCGCGTGAAGCCTCTGCCCCAACTCGCCCCTTGTTAGCAAAGGACTCGTAGAGGAACATCTGGTAAATCGCGTAGTTCGAGTAATTCCTCGGATCCATTTCCCAAGCGAGCTCCAACTTTCTTTCAATTTCTTTGTAGACGAAATCCTCATGACCCCGGGACATTCCCATCCGACTACCCACATCGTCCTTACCCTGCTTAAGCTCAGTTAGAAATTTGTAGAGACGCCCTTTTGAATCTTCAGACTCCGTCGCTTCAACTCGGCAAATCCCTTTATCCAAAAACCGAACGACAGGTCCTTGCAAAGCCAACCCTACTGTCCTCCCATAAGGACTCCCCTTAAGACTGCCAATATTCGGCTCAAAGTCCAAACCTGGCCCAGACTGCACAGCCTGGAAGCCAAGCCCAGCCAGCGCAACTCCGCTAACAAGGCAAAGAAACATTGGATGCAATTTGGAGAGTTCAGGTTTCATAGTCTAAGCACGTACTGTGGGACGGAAGGTAAATCCGGAACCAGCGAACAAGATGAAGAGTATTCCTGACAGATAAGTCACGATGCTGGCAAAATGCCCCCAATCAAGATGCCCCATCTTGAAGACCAAACGGTCAGTCAAATCAGCAAGGTGATAATGCGGCGAAACAGAATAGAGAACCCTCACCAATGAATTGGTTTCGGACTGACTGGCGACTTCGAGATAGCCAATCCCATAAAGGCCATATAACGATAACCCGAGAGAACTAAGAAATCCAACAAGCGCTCCGAAACGGCTGCCGAATGCAATAGTCAACATCAAAAGCGGGAGCGTTGCTACTAGGAATAACGCCGCATACTGTAGATTGATATAAATCCATGCCTCTGCTTCATGCCCCTGCGAAGGCATCGCTCCCCCCAGACAAACAAACACTGCCAGAAGCGTCAGCGGAAAAAGGAAGCACACATGCGCGAGCCAAATCTCACCCATCTGGCGGAACCTCCCATATCCTAAGCTTTGGAAATAAAGTCCGACTCCAGAACGGGCATTGCTATCACCCTGCTTGGCCCCTTGGCCAAACATCCAGAAAAGAGTAACCAACCACAATAAAACCCACGCCGCCTGCGCCCTCGCCGGTTCTACGAGACCCGAAGCAAACTCCGTAGGAACTAAAACCGGAAGAACAAAAGGAAGAACACCGACACATAACAACGCGACAACCCAGACCTTGCGCACGAGCAAGGTTCGAAGAGTCAATCGAAAGAGTTTCATCGCTTCGTCTTAATTCAAAAATTGCCTAACTTCTCCCCAGCAGGCTCCGGGCTGAGACTGATGCTCCATTTTTCCATCGCTAATCACGACGACACTGGGGACCGGCATCTCATCAAAATCAGGGTGAGCACTCACAAGACGAGTGATGCGCTCCGAATTTTCCTCCCAATAATCGAGGAAGGCCTGACGCGAAGGAGCATCCAGACCAGTAAAAGGTTCGTCTAACATGACGACCTCAGAGTCATCTCGACACAAACTGAACTCTGAGACAAGCAAGCTCAGTTTGCGCTGATTCCCCGTCGAAAGCTTTCCGTACGGCTTGTTCAAATCGAGCTCAATTCGCTTCGCAAACTCAACCGCCTCCTCCTCTCGCTTTTTCCGAATAAGGCATCCCAAAACAGCATGAGCAGGAAGCTCATGGTCAAAACGCAAATCCTCAGACAAGAACTGGCAGCGACCAACAACCTCAAAATCGCCACCCAAAGGACGAATCAAACCACAGAGAGTCTTAAATAAAGTCGTTTTACCTCGCCCGTTTCGACCCAGCAAATAGTGCGTTCCAG
>JBCCZX010000026.1:0-22288 GCA_039186735.1 Verrucomicrobiota bacterium
AATTTGCGGTGCGGTTTCAGCGCACAGTGTTTTAGCGGGAGAGGACCCTGTAATAATTGAATACCCGATAGAACCAGAAATCGAAATATTCTCGTTCAACCCAGAAACAACCGTCTACACAGTCAGAGTACAAACCAATTTCTGTCGCTACCACCTCGACACCAGTAACGACCTTTCGAACTGGATTCTAGGGGGAGCAATTTTCCCAGAATGGGAACTGGTTTCGAACCCCAATCTGAATCCACAATCCCGGTGGAGAGCAAAGCCAGCACTGTTCTCTAACCAACTGGCGCCTCAGGGTCGATTGTTCTATCGCCTTCGTGCTGCTGCACCCGAACCGCCTTCCCTCTCAGTCAGCAGCATTTCAATAAACAACCTTGTTACTACTGACATCGTGATTACCGTCGACAGCGGAATAGGTTTCCCTACCTGTTTGATTGAACAAGAGCTCATTGAGGGGCCACCCAATACATCTGTATTCATCGAACAGGGCAACCAAATCGCAACGCAGACAATCAATCTCGCGGTAACCAATGGTAGCGGAATATCTAATCTAAGTCTCCCCTTCATCAAATACCGCCTGGTAGCTTCGAACGCCTACAGCATGTCCTCAGTATTTGAGTTCTCCTACGGAACCGGCGGAGACCACCCAGTGTCAATCAATGTCTCACTCCCGGAACTTCAGATTCTTCCCAAGGAAGAGATGATCGTTCTTCAAGGCTGCGTGGACCTAACAGAAAACATCATGCTCCAAAACCAAGGCTCAGAAATCATCTCAATTGCTTGGACAGGGCCGGAGTTCCTTGCAGAAACTCTTTCTAATTTACAGACAAAAGACCTCATCATTCCTGCTTCCGCACTCATCCAAACCGGCACTTACACCCTTACTCTTACCATCAACGACAAATTCGGACAAACCGCATCCCAAGATTTCACTCTCACCATTCTACCTACCGAACCACTCACCTTGACTCCTGAAGGCGAAACCGAACTCAGCACCTTCAACATGAGCCCAGTCACGCTCTCCGCGATACGCAGCCACACTCCCTGCCAAAACCCCAACTACGAATACAACTGGCAAGTCCTCGACGCATTCGGCATTGATGTCGGAGTCGCCCCTCCTTTTGACGCACAAACCTCTTGGGACCTCGGATTCTTCGACTTTCCTCCCTTTGGCGAAACTTGGGAATACACCCTCACCGTCACCGACCTCGCAAATTCCGGAGAATCCGCATCTCTGACGTGGCTGGTCTCTTCCCAGTGACTCAGACTATACTACTCTCACTTCCTCGCCACCACCTCGGCCCGAAGAAACTCTCGGTCCGCTCCCGGCTCTCGTTCCGTATCGACTATCGCAACTGCGTGGTCACTCGTAATATCAATATCAGCTTGCGGAACTTCCGTCCAATTCTGCAAGTCTTCCGACTTCTCAACCCTCACAATCGAAGGCCTCTTACTTTCTATTTTGACTTCTGCGTCCATCCGCATGCCTGCCACCATTCCAAACTCCATCTCCGACTCGATTGTCGCCGCATAAAGATCCGCCTCATCAATCAACAGCCCGAACACATAATACGCAAAAACTGTCGAGGGAGTAGACGGAATCCGAATCACTTCCCCTGCGTTCAATCGGCGTGGCACATCAAACTCAAACAATCTTCCCGATGTATAATCCGTCGCAATGGTGAACTGCTGGAGCAAGGAGGTGAGATTCTGGTCATTTTGGTAATTTTGAGTCGTGTTCAATGTCAGCGACGGAGTTGTCCCTCCCGAAAAACTCATCCGCACAGATTCAACAATCAGCACCTTCCCTGCCGGCACCGTGTAAGTCTCCCCTGCCGATGAATTTTTATTGAGCCACAAGGCAATAGCATTCACCTCTCCTACACTGATCGCAGTGGAAAAACAGCCGAACAAAACCGAATAACAGATCACTTTCATAGCATCTCAAATACAGCTGCGCCTCCTTCTTGACTGCAAGATCAATCTTTCCGACCTGCCCGACGAAGGGCACTGGGACTTACCCACTTGAAAAAACCAAACTCGTCTTCCGCGAAATCTTCTCTGGGACCAACCCTTAAGAAAGCTCAAGCGACCCTTTTCATCTCGCTTCCCCGCTCCTTTTCAGATACTTCAAAATCTGCCCCCTCAAAATCCTTGGGGGCTTGAAAGCACAATCCGCAAAGCCCTGTGAAAGGTTATTCCTTCTCTCTCGCTGTCTTATTTTCAGTGACACAAGCTGTCCGAGCCGTTCTGCCGATTCTTTACGACTCTAACGCAACCGATCCCAATCCCGTTTCGCAAGGCTGGACTGCCTCGGAAATCATTCTCGGCACCGACACCTCTCCCCAAGATGGCCTCATCGACGCCGGCTTCAATGCTGGACCGGTCGATGGTTCACCGGAGTCGGCAATTGCCTGGCAATTCAACGACCAACTCTCCGCAACGAACGCCAACCTTCCCAACTATACTCAATCTCTCACCACCACTGAACAAAACGACCTTATTGCAGACGGCTGGACCCTTACCGCCCGACTCAAGGTCGTCGGCAACTCACCGAATAGCGGCGCTTGCTATATTGGCTGGGGGCTCACCACCGCAAGTGCTTCAAACAATACCGGCGTCAACCGCCGTGCCGGCTTCTATCTCCGACGGGTAGCCTCCGACAATTCCGCTGAAATCTTTGATGATCGCGGTCTGAACGATACGAACTTGCGCATCAACCTCGGCCCCAATTCAGCGGATGACTATCATCTTGTCCAACTCCGAAGTGATGCTCCGGGCTCCACCCTCTTCTCATGGTCAGTCAATGGTATCGAACAATACAGCGGCATCGACATCCTGACTGCGCCTTTTGGCACCTCGGGCCAACTCTTTTGGACCTCAAACTCTTCAGATGCCACCGGTATCACAAATTTCCTCAACGTTTCCCTCAAAAAAGAGTTCACCTATTATGTGAATCAAAATGCCAGTGGCGCCAAAGACGGCACCTCGTGGCTCGACGCTTTCACTGACTTGCAATCTGCCCTCGCCGCCGCGAGTTCTGGCAATGAAATCTGGGTCGCGGAAGGCACTTACCGCCCTAGCGCTGGCACCGACCGAAACGATACTTTTCAACTCGTCAATGGAGTAACCATATATGGAGGCTTTGACGGGACAGAAACAAGCGTGGACCAACGCAATCCCAATCCTACGACCAATGGCACCATTCTTTCCGGCGATCTTGCTGGGGACGACGGCCCTGACTTCACCAACACCTCCGACAACAGCTACAGCATTGTCACTGGTTCCAACACCGACGAGACCGCGATTCTCGATGGTTTTACCATCAGCGGAGGAAATGCCAATGGCACCTCTGGTAGCACGAATAAAGGCGGCGCGCTTTATAACGACCACGGTTCTCCCACCATCCGTAATTGCTTCTTTCTCAAAAATGAAGCCAATGTCCAGTTCGGCAAAGGTGGAGCTGTTTACAATCTAGCCGCCACCCCGACCTTTACCAGCTGCTTATTTCGAGGCAATCGTGCCGGCTTTCGCGGGGGTGCCATCACCAATGATAGCGCATCCCCCACACTTACCAACTGCTTGTTTGAAGGCAATACCAGCGGAGTCGATGGAGGGGCTGTCGATACCATATCCGGTTCTCCCTCCTTCACGAATTGCACCTTTCACAACAATGCAACCGTTCGCGACGGGGGCGCGGTCGGGAATAATTCCTCAGCAGTGAGTTTTATCAACTGCATCATTTGGGGCAACTTTGCCAATGGTATCAGCAACACCTCCACCGCTTCCGTTTACAATGATCCCGCTACCGTGGCGACTTACTCCCATTGTCTCATTGAAAATTTCTCAAAGAGTAGCCTCGATGCCGGCTCGAGCCCGAACACCAACCTTGCTCCGAGTGATCCTCTCTTTTTCAGCTCAGCCAATCTCCGTCTGCAAAGCGATTCTCCTGCGATCGATGCCGGCGATCCTCTGGCCAACACCACTCTAACCGACTTGGATGGCAATCCAAGGCTGGGGCCCCTTGGGACGATCGATCTTGGGGCTTATGAGACCTACCAGGTTGAGCTATCAAATCTATTTCTCTCAAGTGCCACTGGCAGCGAAACATCTATCGGCACTTGGGCTCCCGATACTACTTCCTTCAATGAAGGTTCAGGCCTCACCTTCATTTTTAACATTGTGAGCAACACTCTCTACTTTGTCTCGCTTCCTGTCGTCGATCCCGACGGCACCCTCCGCTTTACTCTCGCCCCGGGTGACGATGGCAGCGCTGTTTTTGACGTATTCATTTCCGATCCCTCGGGCACCTTCGACCAATCCCAACCAACCACTATCTCCATTTTCTTAGCGTCGACTATTTATGTTGATAAAGATGCCACTGGCAACGATAGCGGAGCCTCTTGGGGCGATGCCTTTCCGAATCTTCAAGACGCTCTAGACTTCGCTTCTCAAGGCATTGAAATCTGGGTTGCCGAAGGAACCTACTATCCCGATGACGGGGTCAATCAAACGGACAATGACCGCAGTTCTACCTTCCAGCTGAAAAATGCTGTTAGCATCTATGGCGGCTTCAATGGAAATGAAACAGACCGTTTCCAACGCAACGCCGAACAACACCCAACCATCCTGTCAGGAGACATTGGCGTACCCAATACGCAGCAAGACAATGCCCTCCATGTTTTGACCGGAAGCTCACTGTCTAACAACACCGTTATCGACGGGTTCACTATCACCCAGGGATACGCACAAGGAAATCACCTCGCCCACGAAAACAAAGGAGGCGGCTTGCTACTAGTAAACGGTTCTGAGCCCACGCTCTCACAGCTCACTTTCGCATCAAACTCGGCGCGGGGCCTTGCTCTCTTCGATCAAGCAGCGGACGCCAATGCCTACGGAGCTGCTCTGGCCATCATCGACTCCAATCCCACAGTCATTGCATGCCAATTTCTCAATAACTCCGTCACCGCAGCCACTAATCCCACATCTATGAGCGGTCAGGCAGCCGATGCCGGGACAGCCTACGGCGGTGCAGTTCATCTATGCAACAGCGTGACAACCTTCGAGGGCTGCTACTTTGAAAACAACCGAGCAAGAGGAGGAAGTGGAACAGACGGAAGCATGGGCAGTGATACTCCTTTCGGAAGCGACGCTCCAGGAGGCAACGGCACTGATGGCTTCAACGGAGGAAGTGCCTATGGAGGGGCCTTCTTTAGTCTCAACTCGACTCTGACCATCAAAGGCAGTGAGTTTCGCTCCAATTTCGTTCAAGGTGGAAATGGAGGAGACGGTGGTACCGGAGGAGACGGCGGGGATGGTCAAAGAGGAACGCCAACTGGAAGCACGGGAGCGTATGGTGGTAATGGAGGGAGCGGAGGCAGGGGCGGCCACGGAGGTGCTGCCGGCCACAGTTTCGGCGGGGCCATTGCTTGTGAGAGTTCAACTTCAACGGTCACCGCCTCCAAATTCCTTGGAAACTACACTTTGCCGAGTCTCGGAGGAGAAGGCGGGCGTGGCGGCAGGGGCGGAGACGGCGGCAATGGTGGCAGGGGCGCCGATTACAACCTCATCCCTTTTGCAGATGGCGGCTTCGGGGGCGATGGCGGGGATGGAGGCAGCGGGGGTCGTGGAGGCGATGGAGGAGACTCCAACCAAAGTGCCGGAGGCGCTCTGTATGGTCTATCGAATGAGGGACACTACACCCACCTTCTGCTGATTGGGAACTCGGTCAGCGAGCTGGACGCCTCCGCAGCATCAGGGGGTAGTCCTGGAAGCCCTGGCAACGGCGGAAGCGGAGGTTCAGGCGGAAGCGGAGGTCTTTTCGGCTCCGATGGAAGCCGTGGAATTGCGGGCAATAGTGGCTCGTCAGGCATCGCAGGTTCAGACGCTAGTCTTGGCATACAAAATGGAGGAGGTGGCTTTTTTGCAGCAAGCCCAACGACCCTGACCAACATTTCGGCCGCTTCTAACCGAGCTGCTGATGGCGGCAGCGCTATTTTCTCAACAAACAGCAGCTCCTCACTAAGCAACTCCATTCTTTTCGACCACGCTGGCATTGAAACTTTGGGTCTAACCGCCAACGGAGTAAATATGTTCAGCTCGGACAACCCTCTGTTCGTCCGCAATCCAAATTCGGGAGACGGAAGCTGGCAATCCTCTGCTGACAACAACTACGGTGATCTACGCCTTCTTACCGGCTCACCCGCCCTCAATATGGGCGACAACGCCCTGAACTCCGAACCCCTCGATCTTGCAGGCAATCCCCGCATCCAAAACACCATCATCGACCTCGGTGCTTACGAAGGAGCCTTCACCACCTTCGCTCACGAAGGCTTCACCAACCCCACCGCCGACGACAACCTCAACGGTCTCTCCAACTACGTAGACTACGCCCTCGGCGCCGACCCCACCGCGCCCAACGAGCCGAGCGTGCGACCAAACATCATCGGCGACCAACTCACCTTCTCCTTCCGCAACAACGCCACCGACGTCTTTGTCGAATTCCAAAAATCCGACACCCTCCTCCCCAACGATTGGGACCCCATGCTCCTCGGCACCGACTACACTCTCAGTAGCGAAACCATCAACGGCACCACCACCACCCAAACCCTCAACCTCCTCACCTCCGACGCCAAACTCTTCTTTCGCGAATTTTTCTCCGAAAACGCGCCTTAGTCCTCTCCCAGAAAAATCCTACCCCAAATACCCCTGCGCATCCTCGATCACCTCATCCAGACAACCCGCTTCAAACGGAGAATTCAGTCCGGCTGATTGCAGCAGCCCCGTGTAGTTCTTACTCCCGCCCAAGGTGCAAAGTCGGGCATAGGTATCGAGAGTTCCCTCCACGTCCTGCCGTGACTTCGACCAGAATTACAGCGCTCCCGTGAGAGCCAGACAGTAGTCGATGTAGTAAAACGGACACTGAAAAATGTGCTGTTTCTTTTGCCAAGCCCGACCGCTCCCTTCGTGCGGCAAATCGTCGTAACACCACCACGGCAAGTAGGTCGATTCCATCTCTCACCACATCGCCTTTCGCGCCAAGCTGGATGTGAATGATCCGGGAGTCACCAGTAGCGACGATGACGTCATCTTCTACGGACCCATCGGCAACGTGCAACCACTCCTCCGCGAGGGAGATCCGGTCCCTGGGGACCCGAGCCGGACCGTAGGCTCCCTCTCTTTGTTCGATGCCTTCGAGATGGGATCTGACGGCTCTCTCGCTTTTGAGTTCTCCACCTCTCCGAGTGTCTTTCAGGGAGAGATCTGGATCGCGAGACCTGATAACAGCATCGTTCCCCTCGCCCTTCATGACCAAGTCATCACCATCGATGGCGAAGACTGGACCATTGATGGAGCCGACTTTGCCAATTCGGGAGCTGTCAGCTTCATCATTGACCGCACGGGACGAAACGGAACCGATGGTCGTCCCAGCGCCCTTGGCTCCAATGGGCAGTTTGTCTTTATGGCCAACATGGCTCTGAACTCGGGAGGCTCGAACCGCCAAGTTCTCGTCCTAGCCGATTTGGAAGGCTCCACCCCACTCATCGTTCCCTCTCTCACCATCCAGACCGGATTGCCCAACCCGGACGACTTGCGCATTAGCTTCGAGACCGAGACTGGTCAGGATTATTCCGTTTACCGCTGCCCCACCCTCAACGGCACCCCCACCCAAATCAGCGGCCCGACTCCAGGAACAGGAACGACCGTCAACGTTGACGACACCGATGCCCTCCTGGATCCCAAAAATTTCTATTATTCGGAAACGGAATAAGGATTCGTGATTGGAGCGCGGACTTTGGTCCACCTCAGACTCCTAGCTGCCAACTCCCGTGGATTTGATTGCTAAAGAAGCCCTTCATTTTTAGGTTTAAGCCCATTCCGGGATTTTCGGGCGTTGACACCCGCTCATCAAAATTATACTCATTTGAACAAATATCATGCTCTATAAACGCCAAAAGCTCCTGCTTGATCTCGTCCACGCGGCGGGCGGAGAGCTTGCTGCTACAGATCTCCAGAAACTCCTCTTTTTATATGTCCGACAATGCGAAGCCGAACCCAGCTACAAGTTCGTTCCCTACAAATACGGCTGCTTCTCTTTCCAATCCTACGCTGATCGCAGTGTACTAGAACGAAAAGGAATGCTCTATGAAGCCGAGGACGGTCAATGGACCTTGACCCCGAAAGCGTCAACTTATCTCGACCCCAATCGCGAAGCTGCATTCACTCACTTCCTGACTCAAACCGTTCCCGAACGTGGCGATGCCCTCGTAGAACGGATCTATCGCCTCGAACCCTACTATGCCACTCGTAGTAAAATCCTCGACCGTGTAATCTCAGACAAGAAAGATCAAAAAACGATTAAGAGCGCCCAACCAAAATCCACCAACGAAGCTCTTTTCACCATCGGCTACGAGGGTGACAGTATCGACGGATATCTGAATCGGCTGATTCACAACAACGTCAGATTACTTTGCGATGTCCGTCGCAACCCTCTCAGCCGCAAAACCGGCTTCTCCAAGCGGCAACTCGAAAGCTACTGCCGCAAAGTCGATATTGAATACAGCCACCTGCCCGAACTGGGCATCCCCAGTCACCGTCGCAGAAGACTCGAAAGTATGGCAGACTATCAAACTCTATTCGCCGAGTATCGCGCCGAAGATCTCCCCGAGGCACGCCATGCTATTGAAGAACTGGGTAAACTCCTAAAGAAATACAAACGCATCGCATTGACCTGCTTCGAAAAAGAACACGAGTGCTGCCACCGCCACTGCGTCGCCGACGAAATGCACGAAATCTTGAATGCCTGCCCGGCTCCCCAGCACATCTAGCCATGCCTCGGGAGAGAATCCTAATTACCGTCAAAACCTACCCTACGCTTTCCGCGAGCTATGGTGAACTAGTCTGCACGGCGGGTTTAAGGGAAGATGGTAGCTGGATTCGAATCTATCCCGTCCCGAATGGCACGGGATTAAGCCACATTTCGTTGATTTTCAATGAACGGAAAGTCGGTCGAGTTGCGCATTGAAAGCGTGACCAAACAACCGCTTCTGACCGACTTTCCGACCACTATTTTCGCCACTGCTAAGCGACGTTTGCAAGCCACCATTCGAGCTGCTCGAGCACAACTCCATCAAGAGTCTCTTTCGGGTTATTCGGTGCTCTTCCAAGATATTCTTCCTGCAGATTTTCTTACCTCAATTGACCCAACTTCTCGTCAACGAGCTTATGGTCATCTTCCGGTTTTTTGGGCCTGGCTTGCTCAGGTTTTCGAAGGCAACGCTTCTTGTTCGCGAGCGGTCAGCTTGATTCAAAATTGGTGCCGTTCGGCTCACCTTCCGACTCCATCGCATGGCACTTCTAGCTACTGCAAAGCACGAACTCGAATCCGCCTTTCATTCTTGAAAGCGGTTCATCGGAAAATCCTCAAGGTTCTTTCTCAACGCGTTCAAGAAGCTGACCTCTGGAAGGGCTTTGAAATCAAGGCGATTGATGGTTCCTCAATGCAACTCATGGACACCCCGGCCAATCAAAGAGCCTATCCCCAACCGCCAACTCAAAAAGAAGGATGCGGCTTCCCAACAATGGGTTTAGTCGGGCTTCTCAACCTCTCGCATGGTGGATGGGAAGCCCACAAGACCTGTCGCTGGAATCGGCATGACAGTCGTGCCGCCGCCTCTTTAGTTCAATACTTGGGAACTGGAGACCTCTTGTTGGCTGACCGAGCCTTTTGCACATACGAACTCATTGCTCGTTGCCAACAGCGTGGGGCACAAGTCTTGATGAGACTGCACCAAGCTCGTCATAAAGCGCTTCGATGGGACCAAGGCAAACGCATCAGTGCTCATGAACGCCTCGTCACATGGCAACGGCCTGATTGGAGACCCGGAAGCGCCCTGCCAAAGAAGCTCTGGGAAAAACTACCGTCCACTCTTCAGTTACGCCTCATTAAACTGAACTATGAAAACCGTATTGGTGAACAAAGCGAACTCGTTCTGGTGACCACGCTCACCGATCCAACAAAGTATGATGGCATTGAGATGGCAGAGCTCTATGCAAGACGTTGGGAGATTGAAGTGAAGCTCAGAGACCTCAAGACCACCATGGGTCTGGACTTTTTGGCCGTGAAGAGTCCTCGTCTTGCTCATAAGCATCTTTTGATGGGAATCATCGCCTTGCAACCTTCTCAGAGCCGTCATGCAAGAAGCAGCCAAGCAAGAAGGTCATCCAATTTGGAAACTCAGTTTTAAGGGTGCTCTGGACACTCTGCGCTCAAGTCATGAAAGCTTTCGCTCGCTCACCTGCAAACCTCGTCTCCTGCGTATCACCCGCAACCAGGTCCTCGAAGAAATCGGGAGCCAAGTGCTTCACATAAGACTGTTTCGGCAGGAGCCAAGAGCCATGAAACGACGACCGAAAAATTACCAGTTCCTCACCAAACCAAGGCACGAATTTACCGAAATCCCACATCGTTCAACCTATCGAAAAAACGCTTAATCCCGTGCCATTCTATCCCGTCCCTTTTCGTAGACTGGAAGAATACCAGAAATTCGAGAAATACCGGATCGTTGAGGCCCAAGTGATTCGGAACAAAAAGGATCCACGACCAGAGAGCCATAAAATCGATTTTGAGTCTCTGGCACTCACTGAAACTAAGCTATCGACTGCAGACTTCTGGAGGGAACGTCGCAGATGGGTTCTCTCGCGCGGAGTCGTCCATGATGATCTCACGGAACTGATTGCCGCAGCCAATGAGCGGAATGAGCTTTCACTAGCGACCTTCAAACCGACCAAACTTCTGCATTTCAAGGCTGAACCTGAATCACCTGATTGGGATGCCAAGAAGGTTGGCATCCTTCAGGAAGCCTCAAAACAAGGTGACCTCTTTCCCGCGTGGCAACCAAAGGAATTAACCAAGTTTGTCGATAAACTTCCGTGGAAGTTTTCCTATCAAATTGAAGATTCTAAAGGGCGAACTAGCTGGATGATGATCGAAGATTGGGAAATAGGAGCTCTCTACTGGAATTGCATTCGGGATGGTTCCTCGCCCGAAGAATCTGTTGGAAAGGTAGCAGCCAAGTATTGGGATAACTTCTCTACAAAAGATCTCCATCTCTTCCTCGGCACCACCCGGGAGTGGCATGGGCGCGGCAAGAACCCCTTCGTCGTCATCGGAGCATTTTACCCTCCCATTCAGAATCAACCGGAACTCGGGCTTTTTGATAGTGCGTAGTTCGAGGCCTGTTTCTTCTCAGAAATCGCAGTCCTAGATAGAACTGACTTCAGGAAGCCGGTTTTAACGACCAATTCGCCAGCTCCTATAAACTCTAATCCGAAATCCAAGCGAAAGAGGCCAAAATTCCCAAACGATCTCAACCCTCGAAATCCTCACTACCGAGGCGGTTCTCTTCGTCTGTGGGGCGTTCTCCCAAACCGCTCCTTAGTTGATCGTCCTATAACCTAGTCCTCAAAAACCCTACCCCAAATACCCCTTCGCATCCTCAATCACCTCGTCCAGACAACCCGCTTCAAACGGGGAATTTAGCCCAGCCGATTGCAGCAACCCCGTGTAATTCCTGCTCCCGCCCAAGGTGCAAAGTCGGGCGTAGGCATCGAGAGTTCCCTCCGCGTTCTGCCGCGACTTCGACCAGAATTGCAGCGCTCCCGTGAGAGCTAGGCAGTAGTCGATGTAATAAAACGGGCACTGGAAGATGTGCTGCTTCTTTTGCCAAGCCCGACCACTCCCTTCGTGCGGTAAATCGTCGTAGCGCCACCACGGCAAGTAGGTTGACTCCATCTCCCGCCACATCTCGTTCCGCTCCTCGGGCGAAGCACTAGGCTTTTCGTAGACCAGATGCTGAAAATGATCGACCACGACCCCGTAGGGAAGAAATTGGAAATAATGGGTTAGGTGAATCCGGCGCAGTTCCTCCGCCGCGTCCTCGCCATAGAATTTATCCATGTGCGGCCAAGTCAGAAACTCGAGCGCCATGGAATGGATCTCGCAAGCTTCCGTCGTCGGCCAAATCAAATCGCTCATCACCTGCTGGCGACTGTTGTAACTCTGGAAGGCATGACCCATCTCGTGAGTGAAGACATCCACGTCACCCCGCGTGCCATTGAAGTTCGCGAAGATGAACGGGAATCCGAACTGGGTCAGAAAATCACAAAAACCACCGCCCGCTTTTCCTCCCCGCGACTTGAGATCCATCGCCCCGCGCTCCTTCATCTCTTCGAAAAACTCAGGAAGCCCATGCCCCATCTCCCCGAACATCTCAGTCGCCCGCTCCACCATCCAATCGTGGTCACCCAGCGGCGCGGGATTCCCCTCCAGCGAGAAGACGGTAGTATCCCAATACATCAACGGCTCCACCCCGAGAATCTCTGACTGCTGCTTGGCAAACTCCACCGCCAAGGGAACCACCTTGTCCCGCACCTCATTGCGAAACCGGGCCACCTCCTCCGGTCCATAACCAATGCGGCTCATCCGCTGATAACCGAGCTCCGTAAAGTTCCTGTAGCCGAGTTTCTCCGCCATCCCATGTCGAAGTTTCACCTGCTCATCGTAGATGCGATCAAACTCCGCCGCCTTCCCTGCATACCATTGCGAGCTTGACCGATAAGCCTCCTCACGCATGCCTCGGTCCGCATCATCGTAGAACTTGTTCATCTCGGAGAGGGTGTAGCTCTCTCCCCGGAAGGTAACTTTGGCCTCAGCGGTCAGCGCGGTAAACTCCGACTCCAACTTCATCTCCGCGACGAGATCGTCCTCAATTTCCGGGGAGAAACTCCGCGTGTTGCACTCCCATTTCGCGAACAGCTGCTCGCCCGTCAACTGCTCAATCTCCGACCGCAGCGGACTGTCGAGAAGCGCCTGCTTAAACTTCGTCTCGAGTTCGGTGAACTTCGGCGAAATCGCGTCGAGCTTCTCCTTCTCCGCCTTGTAGGACGAGTTCGTCGTGTCTTGGTGAAAACGAATGTAGGTCAAGGTCGACCACTCCTTGAACTCGCAAACCACCTGATCCCAATCGGCAATCAGCACGAGACAATCCTCGGCCGAGCTCGCGGCTTCCAGACGCTCATGAAACCCCGCATAACTCGTCCTCGTCGCCTCCAAATCCGGTTGATCCACCCTGTAGTCGGAAAACGCCATCCCCATGGCAGCAGCCTGAACTCCAATCCCCGAACTCGCCACCTCAAAAAATCCTCCATCTCGACCAAAAAACGACAAGCCTTAACCACTTTTCTCATTTTTACTGAACCATTTGCTGTCGAGCTGCGACTCTACCGGTGAATTGAGCAATCATCGGCAGCGCGAACATTCCGCAGAACAGATCACTGACGAACTGTTAGTGCAGCGCTGCCAAAGTGGCTCACGTATCGCCATGGAAGCACTCATCACAAAATGGCAGGAACCCCTTTGGCGCCATGCCATGCGTCAAACGAGAAACGCAACGCTCGCCGACGATGTCCTGCAAGAGTCTCTCGTCGCCATCGCGAGGAAGATTGGCGGCCTGAAAGATCCGGGTAGCTTTCGCACTTGGGCTTATCGCATTGTCTCGAACAAAACTGCGGACCTGATTCGCAAGCGACAACGAAACCGGGAGCTAGATGCCCAGGCTCTAGAACAAGAAAAACAGGCACAGGGGGAACCCACGCCAAACGATGAAGTCGGTCTCATCCGAGCGGCCATGACCCGACTCAACTCGCGCGACCGCACCATCCTATCTCTCTTTTATCTCGAGGAAATGAGCGTGGCCGAAGTCTCGGAGATCTGCGGTATCCCCTCCGGCACCGTGAAATCCCGCCTCTCCAAGGCCCGCTCCAACCTCAAAAAAATTCTCGATACCCACCTCAACTCAAACCATTCAGAGCATGAATAAGAATACCGAAAACAAGCGTTCGATTGACGAACTGATCAGCGAAGCACTCAAAGAAGATCAGAAGGACTTCGTCAAAAATTACAAGCAGGACCCCGGGGTCTTTGAGCTCATCTTCTTAACCTTTCGCGGAAAAAATGGCTGGCTCGGCTGGGCAACCTTCGTTCTCCAATTTGCGTCGCTCTTTCTCGCTCTCTTCTTCGGCTACAAAGCCTTCCAAGCCGACAGTCCCCAGGAGACTACCCTCTGGGCTTCCGGCACCATTCTCTGCTACGTCGGCATCGTCGCTCTCAAGCTAGGCAACTGGATCGATGCTGGCCGCAGATCGACCCTCCAGGAAATCAAGCGACTCGAACTCCAAATCGCGAAACTTTCGGAGACCAAGAACTAGTAACCCTCTGCGGCGGCCAACCACCAAACCAAAGCTTTTCTTCCACGAAATCTTCTCCGAGACTGGGCGCCGCACATGCTCCTCTACTCAAACGGCTCACCGACCACCGACCTCTCCGAAGACGATCTTCGCGCCGCCCTACGCAGCGCGCTCGACCAACTCGGCGAACGCAAGAAGGTCATCGCCCTCCCGCCCGACTTTACCCGCTTCAATTCCCGCGCCGGACTCCTCACCGTCGAGACCTTCAACTACTACGGTGACCGTCTCAAAGACGTCCTCCCCGCTCTCGGCACTCACGTGCCCATGCCGGCCCATCAACTCGGTGAGATGTTCCCCGGCCTCCCCCACGACCTCGTCCGCCCCCATCGTTGGCGCGAAGATGTCGTCACCATCGGCGAGGTCCCCGGCGAATACTGTTCTGAAGTCACCGATGGAATCTGGGACAAAAACTGGCCCGCCCAGCTCAACAAACTCGTCTGGGAAGGCGGCCACGACCTCATCCTCTCCATCGGCCAAGTCGTCCCCCACGAAGTCATCGGCATGGCCAACGGCAACAAGAACCTCTTTGTCGGCACCGGCGGCGTCCTCGGCATCAACGAATCCCACTTCATCGGCGCCGCCTACGGCATGGAACGCATGATGGGGCGCGCCGACACCCCCCTCCGCCGCATCCTCAACAAAGCCGAGGACGACTTCTGCCAAAACCTCCCCATCATCTATGTGCAGACCGTCGTTGGCCCTCGCCCCGACGGCTCCCTCGCCACCCGTGGACTCTACATCGGCACCGGTCACGAACCCTTCGAAGCTGCAGCCGAACTCGCCGTCCAAGTCAACTTCACTCAACTCGACCGCGAACCCGAGCGCATGGTCTGCTACCTCGACCCCACCGAATTCGCCTCCACCTGGCTCGGCAACAAATCGATCTACCGCACCCGCATGGCCATCGCCACTGGCGGCCACCTCACCGTCCTTGCCCCCGCCGTGAAGGAATTCGGGGAAGACTCCGAAATCGACAGCCTCATTCGCAAATACGGCTACCGCACCTCTCCCGAAGTCATGGACTTCGTCAAAAACAACGAAGACCTCGCCAACAACCTCTCCGCCGCCGCCCACCTCATCCACGGCTCCTCCGAAAACCGCTTCAACGTCACCTACTGCCCCGGCCACCTCACCCGCGAGGAAATCGAAGGCGTCGGCTATCAATACCGCGACCTCCAGGACGCCCTCGACTTCTACCAACCCGACACCCTCTCCGAAGGTTGGAACACCGACCGCGACGGCAACGAATTCTACTACATCCCCAACCCCGCCCTCGGCCTCTGGGCCGCGAAAAGCAGGCTCAACACTAACCCTTTATGACACCTCAGCGGCCTGTCAGCCAAAGCCTTGGCGACGGCTGAACACCGACTTTGTGAAAAATTTCACAAAGTCCTTGCGAGCCCCCTAAACTTGCGTCCATATATCAGAGGCAAAATCCGCCAGTTCCAAGGGATGAGCGACACCGCGACCACCACCTACGAGGCCACAGACAACGCCGCCAAAGCCGCCGCCGCGGTCGAGGATTACCAGCAGGAAACCCAAGACCTCCTCGGCGAAAAAATGGTCCTCAACATGGGCCCCTCTCACCCCGCTACCCACGGCGTCCTCCGCCTCCTCCTCGAGCTCGACGGCGAAATCATCACCAAAGCCGACCCCGACGTCGGCTTCTTGCATCGCGGCGATGAAAAAATCGCCGAAAACATGCACTACAATCAGTTCGTCCCCTACACTGACCGCCTCGATTACCTTGCCCCCCTCGCCAACAACGTTGCCTACGCCTGCGCCGTCGAAAAACTGATGGGCTGGGAACTCCCCCCCCGCGGTCAAGCCCTCCGTGTCCTCTGCTGCGAACTGGCCCGCATCTCCGCTCACATGCTTGGAGTCGGCGTCTGTGCCATGGACGTCGGCGCCATGACCGTTTTCCTCTACACCTTCACCGAGCGCGAAAAAATCTACAACCTCTGCGAACAACTCACCGGAGCCCGCTTCACCACTTCCTACACCCGCGTCGGCGGCCAACTCCGCGACATGCCCGAAGGCTTCGAAGAACAACTCCTCAAATGCCTCGGCGAATTCGAGGAGTCCATCGACGAAATCTCCAAGCTCCTCGACAAAAACAAAATCTTCATCGACCGCATGGCCGATATCGGCGTCATCTCCAAACAAGACGCCATCGACTTCGGCATCACCGGTCCCAACCTCCGCGGCTCTGGCGTCCCCCGCGACTTGCGCAAGGACAGCCCCTACCTCGGCTACGAAAACTACGACTTCGACGTCCCCATCGCGGAAGAAGGCGACTGCTACGCCCGTTACCAAGTGCGCATGGAGGAAATGCGCCAGTCCATTCGCATCATCCGCCAAGTCCTCGACACCATGCCGGAGGGCCCCATCAACCTCATCGACCCCAAAGGCACCCTCCCCGACAAAGAGCGCGTCCTCATGTCGATGGAAGAACTCATTCACCACTTCATCGTTTCCACCCAGGGTCTCGACGCTCCCGAAGGCGAAGTTTACTTCGGCCACGAGAACCCCAAGGGCGAACTCGGCTTTTACATCTGCTCCAAGGGCGGCGGCGTCCCATACCGCCTCAAAATTCGCAGCCCCTCCTTTATCAACCTCTCCCTTCTCGACCAACTCCTGCCCGGACACATGGTCTCCGACATCCCCGCTATCCTCGGCTCCCTCGACTTCGTCATGGGCGAGTGCGACCGCTAAAAATTGAGTAACGACATGTCCCAAAGCATTCTCGAACAAACCATCGCCTCCGAGGAAACCCCGGGCACCAAGATGTTCCCGCCCTTCGCGTCCGACCAGGAACTCGAAGACAAGGCCAACGAATACATCGCCCACTACCCAGAAGACGAAAAACGCTCAGCTGTCCTCCCCCTCCTCCACATGGTCCAGCACAAGTTCGGCTACATCTCTCCCCCGGCTATCGAATGGGTCGCCAACAAACTCAGCATCCAACCCATCAAAGTCGTCGAAGTCGTCACCTTCTACCCCGGCCTCCGCCAAGACGCCCCTGGCAGATTTCACATCCGCGTCTGCCGCACCCTCTCCTGCGCCATGGCCGGCTCCTACGAGCTCATGGACAGACTTTGCGAGCTCACTAAAATTGACCGCTCCACCACCAGCCACGAAAAGCCCATCGCAGTCTCTCCCTGCGGCAACTACTCGGTAGAGTTCGCCGAATGCCTCGCCTCCTGCGGCTCCGGACCCGTCTGCCTCGTCAACGACGACTTCCACGAAGACCTTCCCGCCGACAAGGCGGTCGACCTCCTCGCCAAATACCCCAAGCAATAAACCCAATCGGCAATCTCCAATCCCAAATCGCCAATCCCAATGTCCATCCAATACCTCGAAGGCAAAGAGCCCCACGAAAAAGAGCACCGCCTCATCTTCCGCAACATCGATCGCGTGAGCTGGAACCCCTCCATCGACCGTGCCCTCGAGGAAGGTTACTACGAGCAGCTCAAAAAAGCACTCACGAAGGACCCCAAGGACATCATCAACGAAGTCAAATCCTCTGGCCTTCGCGGCCGCGGCGGTGCCGGCTTCCCCACCGGAGTCAAATGGGGATTCATCCCCCCCAACAACACCAAGCCCGTCTACCTCATCTGTAACGGTGACGAATCCGAGCCCGGCACCTTCAAGGACCGCTACATCGTCCACCAGGATCCCCATCAGCTCCTCGAGGGCATGATCATCTCCTGCTTCGCCGTCGGCGCCAACACCGCCTACATCTACCTCCGCGAGGAATTCCCCGAAGCTGCTAAAATCGTCGAAAAAGCCATCTGGGAATGTCACCAAAAGGGCTTCCTCGGCAAAAACATCCAAGGCTCGGGCTTCGACCTCGAAATCTACGTCCACCGCGGCGCCGGTGCCTACATCTGCGGCGAAGAAACCGGCCTCATCGAATCCCTCGAAGGCAAACGCCCCTACCCCCGCATCAAACCTCCCTACTTTCCCGCCGCCATGGGTCTTTACATGTGCCCCACTATCGTGAACAACGTCGAATCTCTCTGCCACGTCAAACACATCTTGGAAATGGGCGGCGAGGAATACGCCAAACTCGGCGTCCCCCGCAACACCGGCACCCGCATTCTCTGTGTCTCTGGCGATGTCAAAAAACCCGGCTACTACGAAGTCCAAGTCGGCAAGATGACCTTCCAAGAGCTTCTCTACGACGTTTGTGGTGGCCCGCTCGACGGTCGCAACTTCAAAGCTGTCATCCCCGGCGGCTCCTCCGCCAAAATCCTCCGCTGCGACGAAAACTTCACCATCGGAAAAGGCGACGATCAAAAGACCCTCGGCTTCTTCGATATCCCCCTCGACTTCGATACCCTCGCCGCCTGCGGCTCCATGGCGGGTTCCGGCGGCGTCATCGTCATGGACGACTCCCGCAAAATGTCTTGGATTCTCAACAACATCAACCACTTCTACGCCCACGAATCCTGCGGACAATGCACCCCCTGCCGCGAAGGCAACGGCTGGATGAAAAAGGTCTCCGACCGCATCGCTGCCGGCAAGGGCACCCCCACCGACATCGAAACCCTCGAGTCCATCGCCTACCAAATCGACGGCCGCACAGTCTGCGCCTTCGGCGAAGCCTCCTCGTGGCCCGTCGAAGCCATCATCGCCAAATTCCGCGACGAACTCCTCGCCGAAACCAGCAAAGACAACGAGGTGAAGTCAGCCGAACAATCCGAGCGCGAAAAGTTCCTCCAGAACGTTTAATCAAGACAAGCATCCGCGTTCGACTCGCTCGCCTCACCGACCTGAGGGACTTTGATGGCGAGCAATCGACAATTCATTCTACACTCACTCCTTTTCTGGACGGTTCATTGCTCTATCAATGCCCTTCCTAGCTTTCTCATTGCTGGAGTCTTCTTGAACCTGTTCCAGCATAGTGGAACGACGATAGCAATGCTCTTGGCTATCCTAACCTTCATCTTGGTCTATACCACACTCCAAGTAGTTTGGAGCCCCCTTCACAATTCAAATTCCCTTGTCTCAAGAGCACTAAAAGTTGCTCTTAAGATTCGTTCCGTAATCTCTATCGTTACCACTGTCTTTTTCGTAGTCCCCTACTTTCTGCTCTTCACTCCAGACTACTGGGCCGGTCAATTAGCTCGCACCCTTTTAGAAGAAGGCTACCAGCTCATCTTTGCTAGCTACTACAATTTAGAGCATTCGAAAACCCCCGTAGCAATTTACCTTTGGACTCTCACCGAAGGCCTCATCCTTTCGCTTCTTCTCGCGATGCTTTCGCTTTTCGCTCTCATCGTTCTTACCCGAAAAAATCAAAGCCTCCCCAAAAACGAAAACAGGCGGCCCGAAGACCACCTGTCTTTCAGATAAATTCGCTCCAATTGCTACCCCTTCGCCGCAGCAAAGTTCGCGGCCACCACATCCCAGTTCACCACACTCCAAAACGCCGCGATGTAATCCGGGCGTCGGTTCTGGTAATTGAGATAGTAGGCGTGCTCCCAAACATCGAGTCCAAGAATCGGCGTGCAACCACAAGTTCCCGCCGCTTCACCCATCAACGGAGAATCCTGATTCGGTGTCGAAACCACACAAACTTTCCCCTCTCCATTCACCGCCAACCACGCCCACCCCGATCCAAATCGAGCAACCGCCGCAGCTGCAAACTGCTCCTTGAACGCATCCAAAGACCCAAACTCAGCATCAATCGCCGCTGCCAAATCTCCACTCGGCTCGCTCGCTCCTCCGGGAGCGATCACTTTCCAAAACAAGCTGTGATTCGCGTGCCCACCCCCATTGTTCCGCACCGCCCCTCGAATCCCCTCCGGCACCGCACCCAAATCCGAAATCAAATCCTCAATACTCTTACCCGCCAAAGCATCCTGACCCTCCAAGGCCCCATTCAGCTTCGCCACATAAGTCGCATGGTGCTTCCCGTGGTGAATTTCCATCGTCTTCGCATCGATATGCGGCTCCAGCGCATCCAGCGCATATCCCAATTCTGGTAGTTCGTAGGCCATTTTTTGTCCCTCGATTCGTTTTCGTTTTGCCTGTATCCTGACCCCGTGTCAGAAGAGCTGGCACCCCAAGAAAATCACGTCTTTCCCGTCACGCAAGCGACAATCCACCATGTCTCCACTTCTTTTGGCCATTCAGCTGCACCCTCAGTATCTCCCGCTCATCTGGTCTGGTATCGGATTCATCGTCGGACTCTCCGTCATGTGGCTCATTCTCCGAGCCAAAATCGTCACCATACGCGCCCGCTACGAAGAACGCGGCCGCGCCGCGGCCAAATCCATCGCCGACCTCGAAGCGAAATCCGCCCACACCGATTCCGAACTCTCCGAACTCCGCAACACCGAAGCCATCCTACTCAAACGCCAGGGCGAACTTGAAGCCAACGTCGCCACCGCCAAAGCCCGCGAAGAAGAACAACAAAAACTCCTCGCCCACATGGAAGAACGCTTCGCTGCCACCTTCAAAACCCTCTCCAACGACGCCCTCAAAAACTCCCAGGAACAGTTCCTCACCCTCGCCAAACAGTCTCTCCGCGTCCAACAAGAGGAAGCCCAAGGCACCTTCGACAAGCGCCACCTCGCCATCGAACAACTCATCAAACCCGTCGCCGACTCCCTCGACAAAGTCCAATCCCGCGTCGGCGAAATCGAAAAAGCCCGCGAAGGCGCCTACACCTCCCTCCTCGACCAAGTCAAACACCTCTCCGAATCCCAAGCCTCCCTCAACAAGGAAACCCACCGCCTCGTCTCTGCCCTCCGCCAACCCACCGGCCGCGGACAATGGGGCGAAATGCAGCTCAAACGCTGCGTCGAAATGGCTGGCATGCAAGAACACTGCGACTTCATCACCCAAGCCACCACCACCGACACCGAAGGCAAACAGCTCCGCCCCGACCTTGTCGTCAACCTCCCCGGCAAGCAACAAGTCGTCGTCGACTCCAAAGCCCCCATGGACGCCTACCTCGATGCCCTCGAAGCCGAAGACGAACCCCAGCGCGAAGCCCTCCTCCTCAAACACTCTCAACAAGTCGCCGAACACGTCCGCCGTCTCGCCTCCAAAAACTACCAGGCCCAATTCGAAACCTCCCCCGAATTCGTCGTCCTCTTCCTCCCCTCCGAATCCTTCTTCTCTGCCGCCCTCGCCAACGACCCCACCCTCATCGAAAAAGGCGTCGACCAAGGCGTCATTCTAGCCACCCCCACCACCCTCATCGCCCTCCTCCGCGCCGTCTCTTACGGCTGGCGCCAAGAAGCCCTCGCCGAAAACGCCCGCCAAATCTCTACCCTCGGCGGCGAACTCTACTCCCGCCTCTCCACCCTCTCCGACCACTTTGCCAAAATGGGCCGCTCCCTCGACACCACCGTCAAAAACTACAACAAAGCCATGTCCTCACTCGAAACCCGCGTCCTCCCTGGCGCCCGCAAATTCGAGGAGCTCGGCGCCGCTCCCTCCACCCAAGAACTCCCCGACCTCCCCCAACTCGAAACCCAACCCCGCCTCCCCCAATCTTCCTCATCCTCCGAAGGATTTCTCGAAGCAAGCTCCCCTGCCACAGACTCCGACTTCGAAGGCTTCACCTCCGAAATCTCGCCTGCCCAGTCCGGCATCGACGAAAAAGCCAACGCCGCCGCCGAAGACCTCCGTGCCGCTCTCAACGAAGATTGAGTCAACCGACCACCAGCTGGCACATAAAATTTTGAGAGCCGCCCGAAAATTTTATCCCCGAATCCGCCCTAAATCCCCTCATTAGGCCTGAAAAACAGAACAAACCGTCCCCAAAATCCAAATTTATTTAAGTTTTCTTAGAATTCAGTTTGACGGAGGTAAAATTTTTTGAGACATAAAGTGCGTCATGCAGCGCCTACGCACCCTTGCTCAACTCTTCGTGATGATGACCTTCATCACCCCCCTGAACGCCGCAGGAACATACAAGGTCAAATCCGGCGACACCCTCTCCGCCATCGCCCGCCGC
>JBCCZX010000027.1:0-22200 GCA_039186735.1 Verrucomicrobiota bacterium
CAGGTCCGCGACAACATCCACGCCTACGACCTCGTCAATGCCTTCAAACACTTCTACGAAAACCCCCGTAGCGGAGAAGTCTACAACATCGGCGGCTCCCGGCACTCCAATTGCTCCATGATGGAAGCCATCCGAAAAGGCGAAGAAATGAGCGGTAACAAACTCGACTTCACCTACGTCGAAGACAACCGCATCGGCGATCACATCTGGTACGTCTCCGACGTCCGCAAATTCCAATCCCACTACCCCAACTGGAAATACAAATACGATATCGACGGCATCCTCGGGGAAATCTACCAAGCCTGTATTGGCTAGCCCGAAATGCCTCGGAACGACATCCTCATCACCTTCGATAGCCACACCCCCTACCTGGCTTATCGCGTCAGCGCCCTGCAACGCGAAATCAAACGTCGCAATCTTCAGGACCAGCTCCACATCCGCGTCCTTCTCCTCTCCAGCCACGACCCCAACTACAGCTGGCAACAGAACGACCTTGAAGCCGCATACGGTGGCACCCCCGTCACCATCCTGACCGAAAAATTTCACGGCCTCGGCTTCAAATCCTACCTCACCCCCCTCGCCCTCAAAACCGTCTGGTACACCCTCGTCGATATCCTCACCAACAAACCCAAAATCGCCTTCGTCGGCGGCTACGACCGACCCAGTAGCCTCCTCATCGCACTTCTCGGCCGCCTCCTCTTCTTCAAAACCGGACCCATGCACGACTCACGCTTCAACGACGCCGAGTCCTACTCCAAGTCCCTCTTCATGGAGCTCGCCAAAGCCCCCTTCATGCGACTCTACCACTTCTTCATGTGCTCCGGACAGGAATGCGTCGACTACACCCGCTTCCTCGCCGGCCACAAACGCCCCGCCCAATTCGGCGGCTGGAACATCCTCGACAACGACTCTATCGCCCAACGAGCCGACGACAGCTCACGCGACTCCGAACTCCGCGCAGCCCTCTCCCTCGAAAACAACGAAGACTTCTTCTTCATGCCCGTCCGCTTCATCGAAAAAAAGAACATCCCCCTCGTCATCGCCGCCTACCAAAACGCCCTCTCCACAAACCCCCACCTCCCCCGCCTCGCGATCGCCGGCAAAGGTCCCCTCCGCGAAGAAGTCGCCGCCCACCTCAAAGAGTCCGGCCTCGACTCCAAAGTCACTCTCGTCAACTGGCTCCCCTACGAACTCATCCCCCGCGCCTGCAAACTCTCCTCCGCCGTCCTCCTCGCCTCCACCCACGACCAGTGGGGCCTCACCATCAACGAAGCCCTCGCCGCCGGCGCTCCCGTTCTCGTCTCCAACCGCTGCGGCGCCCACGAACTCGTCCAAAACAACCTCAACGGCTTCACCTTCTCCCCCGACAATCAAGCCCACCTCACCCAGCTCTTCTCCCAACTCGGCTCCCAACCCGAACTCCTCGCCAGCCTCCGCTCCCACGCCCGCCAATCCATGTCCTCCTTCTCCGAAAAGCAATTCCTTGCCGCCTGGTTTGCCATCTTCCAAATGTGTGGAATGGTCCCTCCCATTCCTGAGGCCTAAAAATTCGCCTCGTTCTTCTTCTCTCTCAGCGGCTTCGGCATTCCGCCGTTTAATTGTGACAGAATTTCAAGCCCAGTTCGTTATTAAGTTGGCTCGTTCGTTGCTTAATAAATTTCGAGTCAAAAATCACTCCAATGAAAACGAACTCCACCCCCCCGTCCAACCCTTCTGCAACCTCAAATTGGCAGCCGCTCCAAGTCCGGGACCTCGTGCGCGCCGCCCACCAAAAAGGCGAGCACCCCGCTCGTCTGGTCCTCGGTCACGAAGAAGCCGAAAGCCTCCGCCGATACGTGATCGAAAATTTCGATGTGCCGGTCCCCCGCCACCTCCGCGACACCTACTACCTCGGTCTCAAGGTCGAAGAGAACAACCGCGAACATGACCTCCACCTCGAAGGCGAAAAACCTCACCCCGACACCGCCCACGAACTCGCCCCTCTCATCGACCACGCCCCTCATCAACCCGACTTCCGGGTCCCAAGCGAACGCCAGTTCTTCCACCACTGGGACTCTGCTTCCCTTCGCCAACTCATCGACGAGAAAACCGCCGCCGACCGCAAACCAGCCTTCCTCTTCCTCGGCCACCACGAGACCTTTCTCCTTCGCCGACACCTCGGCGCCGCTTTCGGCCCCGAGGCCGTCCGCACGCTCAAAAATCTCTACTACATGGGCTTGGAAGTCATCGAAGTCGACACCGACTACTTCCTCCGCACCGCCGGCATGAAGCGCATCAAGAGCTTCAAATCCAAAGCCGGTCGCAAACCAAAATGGAAAGACATCAACGAGAGCGCCTTCTGGCAATTTCAACTCGAATAGCTGCAATTTTCTGCAACGCGATTTGGTTCAATAAACTAAAAGTCTAACCATCTCCTAAACCACTGATTCTAATAAAGATAACGGCAAAGCCTTGAATCTCCCCTCCACACTTCATACTCAACTGTTAGAACAACACCATTAGTATGAAGAGATTTACCCTGCTCACACTCCTCGGTCTTTCCCTCAACTCCTTCGCTCAATTTTCCTCTGGTTCCGACGGCTCCGATGGTGAACTCACCGTAGGCTCCGACACGAGCGTCACTCTCCAAGTTCCCGAGGACGGCATCTTCAATTTCACCTCCGTGACGGTTGGCTTCCGCGGCAACGTCTTTTTCACCCCGAACGCTGCCAACACCCCGATCTATATTCTCTCCACGGGGGACATCTCTTTGACCGGCCGCATCTACGTCAATGCTCCGGACAACAACCGCATCCAAGCCGGACTGGGTGGCCCCGGCGGCTTTGCAGGCGGACCCGGCGGTCCCAACCCCGGAGATGGTCTCGGTCCTGGCGGCGGTAAAGGGGGAACAGAATCATCAGGCTCTGCGTTTCGTGGGGGTGGGAGCTTCGCTTCCCAAGCCCCCTCCACAGCGACCACCACCACCCGTGGCTCAATTTATGGCAACCCCCTTCTTGTGCCACTCGTCGGAGGCTCGGGAGGTGGCGGAGCGACTTCAGGAGTGGGCGGAGCAGGAGGAGGCGGTGCCATCTGCCTCGCCTCTGACACAAGGATTTTTCTCAACTGGAACAACTCTTGGGCAGTACCCCTGTTTGATGCCTCGGGTGGCACCAGTGCCAGCAATACCGGCGTCGGTAGCGGGGGAGCCATTCGCTTAGTCGCACCCGATGTTTCAGGAATCGCCCGCTTTGACATCCAACCCGGAAACACAACCTACGGCGGCTACGGCCGCATCCGCGTCGACTCCCTCAACCCGAGCCAATTCGGGATCAACTCCGTCGGCAGCTCCTCAACTTACATGACCCAAGGCAGCAACATGGTCGTCTTCCCCTCCAATCAACCGACCATCCGTGTCACTGAAGCTGCCGGCTCCACTGTCGACCCCGCGCGCACCGACCCTCTCTTCGTTCTCCTCCCCGTTGGCACCGGATCTGACCAAGATATTACTGTCGAAGTCACCGACTTCGGCACCGTCGTCCCCCTGCGAGTCACCGTCACCCCCGAACAAGGCGCCAAAGCCACCTTCGATTTCACCATCGACAACACCGCTGGTGGTACCAGCTCGGGGACAACCACCGTGCAGATACCCGCTGGCACTCAAACCCGTGTTGACGTCTGGACTCGCTAATCGCTGACCGCTCGGACCCATGAAATCGGGACTCCATCGGCTGCTTCTCCTCGCGAGCGTTCTAGCCACCCCAACCTTCGCCCTCGATACCGATGGCGATGGCTTCAGCGACTCCTACGAGGACGCCATCGGCACCGACAAAACCCTCGCCGCCGACAAACCCATCATCAACGCCGACTCTCCGGTCTACGCCTTCACCAGCACCGACGGCTCGGCCGACAATCCCTCCGCTTCCGTCCCCAACTTCGCCTACCGCCAAAGCCACGAGCAAAGCACCCTCCAAGACATCTTCTACCAACTCCCCTCCTCGAACACCGTCTACATCGACGGCACCGGACCCAACTCCGACTGGGGCGTCGGCACCAACCTCGGCTCCCCTCCCATCATTCTCGATCGATGCAACGGCACCTTCGAGCTCGCCCTCGACCCCTTCTCCAATTTCACCGTTGCTGGCACCAACTGGACTCTCGACACTGTTGCCGGTCGCGGCGCCGCCAGCATCGACGGCACCAACGCCGTCGGACCGAGTGAAGCCTGGCTCATCGCCGACCCCGTCACCATCCCCACCGGCGAAAACCTCACCCTCAACTTCGACTACTTCAAAAACAACTCCGACAACATCGAAAGCCTCGCCGTCTTCATCGGCACCGCCTACTCCTCCGGTGACCCCAACGCAGTCTCTTGGACCAACATTACCCCCGCCAATCTCACCAGCCTCTCCAGCAACACCTGGCACTCCATTCCCGGCATCTCCATCACCGGCATCGATGGCACCAATGTCCGCATCGCCCTCCGCTACACCTCTTCCGGTGACTCCTCCACCACCGCCCGCTTCATCGCTGTCGACAACGTCTGCCTCGTTCAAAACATCTACCTCCCCCCCGAAGTCACCTCCTTCACCGCCAACAACATCCAACTCGCCGGCGGCGAAGTCTTCCGCGATGACGTCACTCTCGAAGTCTCCGCCAACAACTTCTCCCGCATCGGCTTCGCCGAATTCGCCTACCGCCCCCTCGGCGGCACCCTCTTCACCACCCTCGGCGAAGACACCCGCACCTCCAACGGCCTCTTCGCACTCTGGCCGATTTCGCAGATTCCCGATGGCGATTACGAACTCGCCGCCCGTCTCTGGAACGGCTCCAACTTCACCGAATCCATCTACCCCGTCTCCATTGCCCTCGAGACTCCACCTGCTCCCAACATCACTTCTCCCGGCAACAACTCCACCACCGAAAATCTCACCCAACTCGTCACCGTCACCGGCACCGACGGCAACCTCCTCCGCCTCTTCCAAAACGGCTCCGAAATCGGCTCCGGACGCCCCGCCAACGGCTCACCTCTCAGCTTCACCGCAGACCTCCCCCTCGGCGATTCCACCTTCACCGCCACTTCCGAAAACCGCGCCGGCACCAGCCCCTCCTCCTCCCCCGTCCTCGTCACCCGCGAAAAAATCACCCCCATTCTCAACATCGCTCTCAACGACTCCACCCTCATCGAAGGCGACTCCCTGGAAGGTACCGTCTCCCTCCAATCCGCCCTCCTCGAAGACCTCACCGTCACTCTCTCTTCCTCGCGCTCAACCGAAGTCAACCCTGGCCCCCCCGTCATCATCACCGCTGGCATGACCTCTGCCCCCTTCACCATTCAAGGCATCGACGACGAACGCATCGAATTCCCCATCATCGTCGGCATCGAAGCCTCAGCCCCCCGCGCCACCACCAAACGCGCGAACCTCACCCTCCTCGACAACGACATCCCCATCCTCACCTTCACCGCAAACAAGTCCGTCGTATCCGAAAGCGATGGCCAAGGCGCCATCACCTTCACCCTCACTCGTGATAAATTCGACGATCAACTCGAAGTCACTCTGACCAACTCCGACGACTCCGAACTCATCATTCCTGCCACCATCACTTTCGCTCCCGGACAAGATTCCCTCACCTTCACCGGAACCGCCGTCGACGACCTCGACATCGACGGCACCCAGACCACCAACGTCCAAGTCTTCCTCTTCAACAACAACCAAGTCATCTCCCAATCCCTCGCTCTTCCCATCGAAGTCTCCGACAATGAAGGCCCCGCCCTCGAACTCATCTTCAACCAATCCTACGTCCTCGAAGGCGAAAACGAACTCCTCACCGTTCGGCGCCTCGGCGGCGACCAAAACCAACCCCTCACCGTCACACTCGTCTCATCGGACCCCTCCGAACTCACCCTTCCTGCCACCATCGAATTCACCCCCAACCAATCCGAAACCACCACCACCCTCACCGGCGTCGTCGACACCGAAGCCCTCGACTCCACCGCTGTCACCGTCACCGCCAGCGCAACCGATCACTCCACCGCCCAAGTCCCCGTCCTCGTCGTGGACCAAACTCTCCCCGACCTCATCGCACTCAATCTCAACTCCGAAACCACCGTCGAATCAGAGGATAATTTCCAAGTCTCTTACGACATCGAAAACCAAGGCCGTGCTTCCACCGGCATCGACTTCGTTCAAGGCGTCTACTTCTCTCGCGACACCGCCTTCGACTCCAACGACATCCTCCTCCGCGAATCCCCCTCTCCCGGACCACTGGACGAAGGCATCACCTACTCCCGCACCCTCACCTGCCGTGCTCCCACTGAAACAGGCACCTTCTACCTCCTCGTCGTCACCGATTCCTCCCAAATCATCAACGAAATCTCGGAAAGCAACAACGTCGCCGTCTTCCCCCAAACCATCGAAGTCTCCCCCGCCTACACCGCCACCATCGAAGCCACCCTCGATGCCTACCCCATCGGCTCACCCGTGAGCCTCACCGGCTCCCTGACCAAACCCGACGGCACCACTCCTGCCACCTTCTCCCAAGTCAACATCCACATCCGAACGGCCGGCACCGAACGCATCATCTCCGCCATCTCCGATGCCTTCGGCAACTTCTCCACCAACTTCATCCCCCTCCCCGGCGAAGGCGGAGACTACGAACTTGGTGCCACTCACCCCGGCATCACAACCGCTCCCACCCAAGACACCTTCTCCATCCTCACCTTCAACACCGACTTCGCCAACGCCACCGTCAACCTCGACGAAGGCACCTCCTCCAGCATCTTCGGCAACCTCTTCAACCCCACCTCCTTCGACTTCACCAACGTCACCTTCGAAGCGCTGGACCTCCCACCCGGACTCATCATCGACGTCACCCTCCCCGACCCCACCCTCCCCGCCAACTCCGACTACTCCATTCGGATTGACGTCACCGCCGACCCCGGCTCCTTCGGCTCCGGCACCATCTTCCTCCGTGCAACCAGCGACCAAGGCTTCTCCGTCGACATCCCCATCGAACTCGTCGTCAACCAAGTCGTCCCCATCCTCACCATCACCCCGGAATCCCTCAACTGCTCCGTCCTTCGCGGCTCCCAAAAAATCGCCACCTTCACCATCGAAAACACCGGTGGAGCACCCACGGGAGAAATTGACCTCGCCCTCCCACCCTCCTCTTGGATCAACCTCATCGGCTCCGGCACCCTCCCCTCCCTCGCTCCCGGCGAATCCGCCGACGTCTCCATCGCCCTCCAACCGGCCGATAACCAAGCCCTCACCCAAACCACCGGCTCCATCGCTATCAACCCCGCAGCCGGCAACGGTCGCCTCATCCCCTTCGCCTTCCGCGTCGTTTCCGACCTCAGGGGCGACCTCGAAATCGAAGCCGTCGACGAAGCCTTCTTCTACACCGAGGACGCTCCCCGTGTCGAAGGCGCCCTCGTCATCGTTCGCGACCCCATCACCGCCGAACAAGTCGCCGAAGCCACCACCACTTCCACCGGCATCGTCACCTTCCCCTCCCTCACCGAAGGCTTCTACCAAGTCGAAGTCTCCTCCCCTGACCACTCTCTCCAACGCGGCAACATCTTCGTCAACGCCGGCGAACTCACCTCCCGCCAAATCTTCATCTCCCGCAATGTCGTCACCTACAACTGGACCGTCGAAGAAATCGAAATCCAAGACACCTACCGCATCACCGTTGAAACCGTCTTCGAAACCAACGTCCCCGCTCCCGTCATCACCGTCTCTCCCGGAGCCATCGACGTCGAGGATCTCGTCGCCCTCGGCCAAACCAAAGTCGTCAACCTCACCGTCGAAAACCACGGCCTCATCTCCACCAGCACCGGCGAATTCTTCTTCGAAGAACATCCCTTCTACACCTTCGAACCCCTCATTTCTGATGTCGGCTCCATCCCAGCCAAATCCTCCCTCGTCGTCCCCGTTGTCGTCACTCGCTCCGGTGTCTTCGGCTCTGATGGCTCCATCGTCAGCCTCGCCAAATCGACCTCTAAAAAACAAACCAAAAGCGGCTCCGCCCCTCCCGTTGGCTGTGGCATCGTGGCCCGCTACAACTACGGCTACCCTTGCGGCCCCAACGACGTCTCTAAAAGCTCCCCCATCGCCGTCAGCGGCGTCCAAGGCAACTGCGACACCGGCAGCGGTGGCGGCCCCACCGGCGGCGGCTACTTCCTCGATGGCGTTTCAACCGGCGGCGGCTACAGCGCCGGCGGCGCCCCCGGTCGCAACAACGTCCCCGTCATCCAACAAATCAATTTCCCCACCCCCACCGTCTGCGACTGCCCCTTCTTCGACCAAGTCTGCCTCGGTGCCGAAGGAAAAATCTCCATCGGCTCCCTCGCCTCCAAACTTGCCTCCCAACTCGGCAAAGTCCTCCCCTCCTACATCCGCGTCGAAGGCGTCAAAGTCACCGTCAACGGCAGCGGCCAAATCTGCGTCTGCTGCGTCGACGGCAAATACGGCCTCAAAGGAAACGGCAAAGCCTCCGCCACCGTCACCGTCGACCTCGTCGCCGGCCTCTCCGGCTCCGGCGAACCCTCCATCGACTCACCCGAATGGGCCAACGTCTCCGTCTCCGTCGATGCCCTCGCCGGTGCCAAAGTCACCGTCACCGGCACCATCTCTGCCGACCTCGACAAACCCTGCCTCAGCGAAGGTCTCATCTGCTTGAGCGGCTCCATCCAAGCCGATGGTTTTGCCGGTATCAAACTCGAGGGCTCCGCTTCCGCCACCCTCGTCTCCGGCGGCGAAGAACTCGGCACCTTCTCCGGCGAAGCCAAAGGCGTCCTCGGCATCAACGGCTTCGCCAAAGTCGAAGCCAAGGGCTGCTCCGATGGCAGCGTCGAATTCACCGCCTGCGCAAAACTCGAACCCGAAGCCACCCTCTCCCTCGAACTCGAAGACGCCTTCGGCAACAAACGCACCGTCGGCGGCTCCCTCGACCTTCCCAAATTCTCCGTCGGCTGCGGCGATGGCGAAAAATCACTCTCCTCCAAATCACTCAAAAATACCGACCCCAACGCCGACATCGAAATCCCCGACCCCATCATCGATAACGTCCCCGGTGCCGACTACATCATTCCCGACAACCAAGTCCTCTTCGAAAACTACCAGGAACTCTTCGGCTCACCCGGAGTCTGCGCCGAAGTCAAAATCTCCGTCTCACAAGACCTCGTCATGACCCGCTCCGCCTTCCGCGCCTCTCTCGAACTCGGCAACAACCAGGATGACAACAGCCTCACCGACGTCGGCTTCGAACTCGACGTCCGCGATAGCAACGGCAACCCCGCCGGCGAAGTCTTCAACACCCGCATCACCCGCATCGAAGGCCTCAGTTCTATCGACGGCACCGGCGCCCTCGCACCCAACCAATCCGGCAACGTCGAATGGACCCTCATCCCCCGCGACACCGCCGCTCCCACCGAAGACACCATCTACACCATCGGCGGCGTCATCCGCTACACCGAAGGTGGCGTCGAATTCTCCATCCCCGTCGAAGATGTCGAAATCACCGTCCGCCCCGACGCCCAACTCTACCTCAAATACTTCCACCAACGCGACGTCTTCTCCGACGACCCCTTCACCGTCCCCCGCGAACCTTCGGTCCCCTTCAACCTCGCCGTCCTCGTCGAAAATCGCGGCGCCGGCCCCGCCAACAACCTCTTCATCGCCTCCGCTCAACCCGAAATCATCGAAAATGACAAAGGCCTCCTCATCGACTTCGAAATCATCGCCACCGAAGTCGCCGGGCAAAACATCACCCCCACCCTCACCGCCGATTTCGGCACCATCGACCCCGGCTCAAGTAAAGTCGGCATCTGGTATCTCACCTCCAGCCTCCAAGGCCTCTTCGTCGACTACAACGCCAGCTTCGAACACGTCGACGGCCTCGGCGACGCCCGCATCTCCCTCCTCAAGGAAGTCGACATCTTCGAAATGAACCACATGGTCCGCGCCCTCGATACCAAAGACGACGGCCTCCCCGACTTCCTCACCAACGACGTCTCCGACTTCAACGACTTCCCCGACACCATCCACTTCTCGGATGGCGGAACTGCCCCCGTCACCGTCTACCAACTCACCAACTTCATCACCACGAACCCACTCCCCAATGGGGATATCGAAGTCACCATCGGAGCCGACCTCGCCGCTTCCGGCTGGTCCTACCTCCGCATTCCCGACCCCGGCGGCGGACGCATCCTCACCAGCGCCGTTCGCAATCGCGACAACGTCGATATGCTCCCCGGAATCAACGTCTGGCAGACCGACCGCACCTTCATTGGCTTCGGACGGCGGCCCCGCTACGAAAACATCCTCCACCTCCTCGATTGCGACGCCTCCGGAACCTACACCTTCATCTTCAGCGAAGCCCCACCCGAAGACACCACCGCTCCCGCCAGCTCCGTCTCCATGCTCCCCGCCAACTCTCCCACTTCCTTCCCCGTCACTTGGTCCGGAACCGACGGCGATTCCGGCGTCTCCTCTTACGACGTCTACGTCTCTGTCGATGACGGCCCCTGGACTCTCTGGCTCCCAAACACCCTCCGCACCTCTGCCCTCTACGACGGCGTCGATGGCTCCAAATACGACTTCTACAGTATCGCCACCGACTTCGCCGGAAACGAAGAATCAAAATCTCCCACCGCGGAAGCCACCACCATGGTCTCCATCGCCAACCAAATGCCTCTCATCACCGCCATCCCCGACCAAACCGTCGATGAAGGCGACAGCTTCACCTTCAACGTCCGCGCCATCGATCCCGATGGCTCCGACTCCCTCCTCCGCTACACCCTCACCGAAGGACCCTCCGGCATGAGCATCGACCAACTCACCGGCGCCATCCTCTGGGCGACCGGAGAATCCGACGCTGGCCGCTCCGTCGATGTCACCGTCACCGTGGCCGACTCCGGCATCCCCAGCCAAATCGCCAGCGCCGCCTTTAAAGTCGATGTCACCTCCATCAACTCCAAACCCGTCTTCGAACCCGTCCTCCCCCAAAACATCAACGCAAACGAAGACCTCGTCCTCCTCATGGTCGCCAACGACCCCGACGTCCCCGCTCAAGGCATCGCCTACACCCTCGGCAACAACGCTCCCGAAGGCATGAGCATCGACGAAACCACCGGACTCCTCAACTGGATCCCAGACGAAACAGACTCCGGCCAAAACTACATCATCGAAGTCCTCGCCACCGATACCGGTTCCCCCACCGAGGTTGGCTCCACCACCTTTGCCGTCTCTGTCGCCGATACCCCCCTCGGCCCACCCGCTTTCGATGCCCTCCCCGTCCCTCTCTGGCTTGTCGGCACCAACAACTCCCTCAACCTCTCCGCCTCCGACCCCGATGGCACCCCGGTCACCATCTCCGCCCTCACCGGCCTCCTTCCCGGAACCGCCTCTTTCTCCGGACCTGCCGAGACCGGCTCCGGCACCTTCACCTGGGACCTCACCGGCGTCGCCCCCGGCATCTACAACATTGACCTCTCCGCCACCACCCCCGGCGAAACCACGAACGCCACTCTTACCATCCGCGTCGATGCCCCGAATGAATTCACCCTCTGGGCCGCAGAAAACCTCAACGCCACCGGCATCACCAACCCCGCCGACTACGGCATGTTCGGAAATCCCGACAACGACGACGCCATCAACCTCCACGAATTCGTCTACCTTCGGAACCCCCTCGTCGATGACTTCACTCCCATCTCCTTCTCCAAATTCGACGAAGTCGACCCCTTCTGGAACGTCTACATCCTCGAATTCCTCCGCCACACCCGCGCCCCCGAGTTCGTCCGCACCTACGCCGAAACCTCCGACGACCTTCAAACCTGGATGGACCTCCCCTCCTGGCAATACCAGCCCGTCGTCAATCCCAACGGCGATCACGACAACAACCCCTCCACCGAACAAGTCCAATTCCAAATCCTCGTTCCCGACTCCGACGAATCATCCAACTACCGCCTGCGCACCGACACCCTTCCAGCCTTCACCCCATGAAGACCCTCCTCGTCATTCTGGTCACCTCCGTGGCCTCGCAAGCTGCCACCATCATCGATTGGTGGGAGTTCTCCGGCTCCGCTCTCCTCAACGACAACAACAACCCGGCCGCCACCTACACTCTCTCCGCTACCCAAGGCACCCCCTCCTTTGCCCACCCTCTCGCTCGACCCTACAGTGGCGACTTCTGGTCGGCTCCCAACAACCTCCACGACACCCAAACCCTCGATGCCACTCTTCCCGCCTACGACTTCCTCACCCTCCCCGACTCCACCGGTTTTGATTACACCATAACCATCACCGGCACCGGCCTCCTCGACAACACCTACCTCGCTCTCGGCAACCTCAGCGCCCTCACCACCACCTCCATCCAAATCATCCTTCAAGACGCCACCGCCGGACCCAACCCCACCCCCGTCAGCCTCCTCCAAACCCTAGCCTGGGACGCCGGTTTCACCCCCTTCGACGACCCGCTGAACTGGGACGCCACCTCCAACACCCTCAGCCTTCTCGGCCCTTCCGGTGGCGACTCCGGCATCGCCTACTTCCAACTCCCCAACACCCAAATCACTTCCCTCACCATCCGCATCTCCGGCACCAACGCCATTCCCGTCGGCGACTCCGTCTCCGTCGCCTTTGGCGCCCTCATCCCCGAACCCTCCACCCTTGTCCTCCTCCTTCTTGCAACCGGAGGCTCTTTTTTCCGCAGAAGATAAGAACAAACTCAAAATTTTTTCGGCCTGCTTCGCTCCCCTGCTGACGCAAATGAAAGCCTTAAGGGTAAGTCTCGCAGCCACCGCATTACTCTCTTCCGCAAGTGCCTTGGAGTTCCGAACGATCAGTCCCCCAGAGGGTTACAGCTCAATTTCTCTCACCGGCACCTCGAACAATGGTGAATTTCTCTCAGGCTATGCTTCGAACTTCAATCTCCCTCCTTTTGGATTCAGATGGAGCGAAGCCAAAAACTTCGAGAGAATCTTTGAACCAAGTCCTTCCACCGCGACCCATCCAGCCGCTTATGCCCGCGAAATCACGCCAGACGGGAGAACCATAATCGGAGACTACCAAACTTCCAATGGAAGCGCCTCTAGACTCTGGCGGGAAGAATCCGGAGTATCAGACTTACCTCTACCAGTCGGCTCCAATGGCCAGTCATGGGCCTCGGTTGTTTCTAGCAACGGCAACTTCATTGGAGGAACCTTTAGGAGGGCAGGAGGAAGTCTAGGTGACAATCGCACCACCCTCTGGTCAGCTTCAACAAATTCGACAATAATCCTACAAGACCAAAATGGCTCTAGCTACGGAACCTCTTCAATCGGCGGGATGTCTGCCGATGGTTCGATTATCGTAGGAACAAATTCAACTAGACCATTCATTTGGGAAGCAAATGGCAGCCTCACTTTCATTCCGAACCTCTACGCGGACCAGACGCGGCAGATTGGAAGCGCCATCTCAGGAAACGGGACTACAGTTATCGGTTACGTAAGACGTATCATTGGTGAGACAACAATCGATTCGCCCTATGTTTGGAACGAAGGCGGGATCCACGAAGCGTTACCGCTCCTCCCGACAGCCCGAAGAGCATATGCAAACGAAATCAACTTCACTGGCAACTTGATTGCGGGAATTGCGGTTTTGGAGGATGGCACGACAACCACTTTCATCTGGGATCAGTTTCACGGAACGCGGGATCTGAAATCCATACTAGTCGATTTAGGATACCCCATCGAAGAATGGGACAGCTTCACGATTAGCGATATCTCTGAGGATGGAACAGCACTCGTGGGTAATGCTCGTGACGCGAATTTCAACAGCGTAGGCTGGCAAATCACGAACTTCGCTTCGGGTATCCCCGAACCCTCCACCCTCGTCCTCCTTCTCCTCTCCACCGCCGCCGCCCTGCGCCGCAAGCGTTAGCACACACTCTTCCCGAGTCTGGCGGCGACATCCGGCCCCTTCCCTGCTAAAGCTCCGAGAAGCAACTCATGACAAGCCACCCCGCTCTCGCCAAATGGGTCGAAAAGATGACCGCCCTCTGCCAACCCGACACCGTCGAATGGTGTGACGGCTCCCAAGAAGAATGGGATCGCCTCACCAACATGATGGTCGAAAAAGGCACCCTCACCCGCCTCAATCCCGAAAAACGCCCCAACTCCTTCCTCGCCCGCTCCACTCCCTCCGATGTCGCCCGCGTCGAAGACCGCACCTTCATCTGCACCCGCCGCAAAACCCAAGCCGGCCCCACCAACAACTGGGCGGAAGCCCACGAAATGCTCGACCTCATGCACGAGAAATTCACGGGCTGCATGCAGGGCCGCACCATGTACGTCATCCCCTTCTGCATGGGCCCACCCAGCTCCCCCCTCGCCAAAATCGGCGTCCAAATCACCGACTCCCCCTACGTCGTCATCAACATGCGCATCATGGCCCACATGGGGAGAGACATCCTCAAACAGCTCGAGGACGAAAAAGCCGGCACCGCCCCTCAGGTCCGCCACGGCCACTCCATGTTCATCCCTTGTGCCCACACCGTCGGCATGCCTCTTACGGACGGTGTAGTAGACGTCCCTTGGCCCTGCAACGAAGACAAATACATCTGCCACTTCCCCGGCTCCCGCGAAATCTGGTCCTACGGCTCCGGCTACGGCGGCAACGCCCTCCTCGGTAAAAAATGCCTCGCCCTCCGCATCGCCTCCGTCATCGCCCGCGAACACAACTGGATGGCCGAACACATGCTCATCCTTGGCCTCGAATCACCTCAGGGAGAAAAAACCTACCTCACCGCCGCCTTCCCCTCCGCCTGTGGAAAAACCAACCTCGCCATGCTCGTCCCCCCCGAGAGCTACGCCAAACAAGGCTGGAAAACCACCATCGTCGGCGACGACATCGCCTGGCTCTGGCCCCACGAAGACGGTTCCCTCCACGCCATCAATCCCGAAACCGGCTACTTCGGCGTCGCCCCCGGCACCTCCTACGACACCAATCCCATCGCCATGGACTCCATGAAGGAGAACTGCATCTTCACCAACGTCGCCCTCACCGATGACGGCGACGTCTGGTGGGAAGGCCTCAACAAGGAGGCACCCGCCCACCTCATCGACTGGCAGGGCAAGGACTGGACCCCAGAGACCAAAACTCCCGCCGCCCACCCCAACGCCCGCTTCACCGCCCCCGCCTCCCAATGCCCCACCATCGACCCCGATTGGCAAAACCCCGACGGCGTTCCCGTCTCCGCCATCGTCTTCGGCGGTCGCCGCCCATCGACTATGCCTCTCGTATTTCAAGCTTTCAACTGGTCCCACGGCGTCTACCTCGGCGCCACCATGGGCTCCGAAACCACTGCCGCCGCCATCGGACTCGCCAAGACTGTTCGCCGCGACCCCATGGCCATGCTCCCCTTCATCGGCTACAACGCCTCCGACTACCTCCACCACTGGCTCGACATGCGTCGCGAAATCAAAAACCTCCCCCGCATGTTTCACGTCAACTGGTTCCGCAAAAACGAAGAAGGCTTCTTCCTCTGGCCCGGCTTCGGCGAAAACATGCGCGTCCTCGAATGGATCATCAACCGCTGCCAAGGCCGCATCCCCGGCCACGAAAACCCCATCGGCTGGACCCCCAACTTCGAAGACTTCAACACCGAAGGCCTCGAAAACTTCACCGAACAAGACTTCGCCGCCGTCATGGCCTTCAACGAAGACGAATGGCGCCAAGAACTCCTCTCCCAATCCGAACTCTACCTCAAACTCTACGACCTCCTCCCAAAAGAACTCGTCTTCCAAAAGGAACTCCTCGCCGCCCGCCTTTCCTAGATCGGCCTCCGCAATCCCCCGCAACCCGCATTCCAATCCAAAGCGAAAAAACCCCGTCACCCCCCGCGATTCCTCAAAATTTCATTTAAAATTAAGCGTTCCCAACTAACGTTTGCTTGGTCAAGGAGTCCAATCCAGCGGACATGGAAGTCGTTTGCTGCCAATACGAAACAGTCTGGGAAGACAAGGTCGCCAATCTCGACCTCGTTTCCGGCCTCCTCGCGTCCTCTCCGCCTGCCTCTGGCTCACTCGTCATCCTCCCAGAAATGGGCCTCACCGGCTTTTCCATGAACTCCTCGGAACTCGCCGAACCCCTCTCCAACTCACCTTCCCTCAAAGCCTTAGCCAACCTCGCTCAAAAACACCAAGTCCACCTCCTCGCCGGCCTCGACCTCGAATCCGGCAGCATCCGCACCAACGACGCCGCTCTCCTCGCCCCCAACGGCTCCCTCGTCGGCCGCTACTCGAAAACCCACCCCTTCACCCCCTCCGGCGAAGGCGATGCCGTCACCCGCGGCCTCACCGCCGTCACCCTCCCCCTCGGCGAATGGACCCTCCAACCCGCCGTCTGCTACGACCTCCGCTTCCCCGAACTCTTCCGCCAGCCCAACCCCGCCGCCGACCTCATCGTCGTCCTCGCCAACTGGCCCACCCCCCGCGTCGAACACTGGCTCACCCTCCTCAAAGCCCGCGCCATCGAAAACCAAGCCTTCGTCATCGGCGTCAACCGCGTCGGCTCCGACCCCCACCTCGACTTCCCCGGCAAATCCGTCATCTTCGGACCCAAAGGCGAACTCATCGCCGAAGCCGGCGACTCCACCCAACTCCTCACCGCCTCGCTCGACCTCAACCAAGTCCGCCAATGGCGCAACGACTTCCCTGCCAGTCGGGACCGGCTCCCTCTCTCCGAACTCTCTCTCGCCACCCACCATTCCTGATGTCCAACGACTCGACTACGATTCCCCTCGAAATCGCCGCCACCTTCACCGCGGAACCCCTCGAGCGCCCCCTCAACCACTGGTTCGACCAGCTTGGCTTCAACGTCGCCACCCGCTTCGCTCCCTACAACCAAGTCTTCCAGACTCTCCTCGACCCCAACTCTCCCCTCCGCACAAACAACTCCGGACTCAACGTCCTCCTCATCCGCCCCGAGGACTGGCAACGCTTCGGACAAACCGGCTCCGATGAATGGCGTAGCGAACTCCAACGCAACGCCACCGAATTCATCGAAGCCCTCCAAAAAATCACCCCCACCAACCCCTCTCGCCTCCTCCTCATTCTCACCCCCGCCTCTCCCGACACCACCTCTCATCCCGACTCCGCAAAACTCCTCGCCGAAATCTCCCAACTCATCTTCTCCGCCTCCCAAGCCCTCGGCCTCACCTGCCTCACCCCCGAAACCCTCCAACAATTCTACCCCGTCTCCGACCTGCACGACCCCGTCGCCGACCACGAGGGCCACCTCCCCTACTCCGACGAATTCTTCACCGCCCTCGCCACCGCCATCGCCCGCCGACTCCATGCCAACCTCCTCCCCCCGCGCAAAGTCATCGTCCTCGATGCCGACAACACCCTCTGGCCCGGCGTCGCCGCCGAAATCGGCCCCGAAAACCTCGAAGTCACCCCCCCCTTCCAAGCCTTTCAAAAACTCCTCAAAACACGCCGCGAATCCGGCCTCCTCCTCGCCCTCGCCTCCAAAAACGAAGAAACAGACGTCCACGCTGCCTTCCAAAAAGCCACCGGCATGGTCCTCACCGAAGACGACATCGTCGCTTGGAAAGTCAACTGGTCCCCCAAGTCCGAAAACATCACCACCCTCGCCGGCGAACTCAACCTCGGCCTCGACTCCTTCCTCTTCATCGACGACAACCCCGTCGAAATCGCCCAAGTCAATGCCGCCCTCCCCTCCGTCCTCACCCTCCAAATCCCCTCCGACCCCGACCAAATCCCCACCTTCCTCGATCACCTCTGGCTACTAGACCTCTCCTCGAAAACCACCAAGGAAGACCGCGAGCGCACCGCCATGTACCAAACCATGGTCGCCCGCAACCAATCTCGCTCTCAAACCTCTGACTTCAAAACCTTCCTCGAACAACTCGAACTCCAAGTCGAGTTCCTCCCCCCTTCCGCCGACATCATCCCACGCCTCGCCCAACTCTCCCAGCGCACCAATCAGTTCAACACCACCACTCTCCGCCGCTCCGAAGATGATTTCAAACAACTCATCCTCGACGATTCTCAAATCATCGCCCTCAAAGTCTCCGACCGCTTCGGCGACTACGGCCTCGTTGGACTCGTCACCGCCAAAGCGACTGACACCACCCTTAACATCGACTCCCTCCTCCTCTCCTGCCGGGTCCTCGGCAAAGGCGTCGAACAACAACTCCTCGCCCACCTCGCCGAACTCGCCCAAGACCTCCAAATCGATTCTATCGACATCGACTTCATCGAAAACGAACGCAACACCCCTGCCCAAAACTTCCTCGAACGCATCGGCAAACCTCACCGTACCAAAACCGGCTTCCTCCTCCCCGTGCGCGTCGTGCAAGCCGCCCAAAAGCTGGAAATCATCGAAGAAACCCAAGTCGCCTCACCCTTCACAGTTGTATCTTCATCCCTCGTCGCCCCCGCAATCTACCAAGCCATCGCCACTGCTTCTTCCCCGGCTCAAATCCTCGCCCATATCCGCGCCACCGCCCAACCTCGCCCCGACCTCCCCGAAACCTACGCCGCCCCCGCCAACGAAACCGAAAAACGCATCGCCACCCTCTGGCAAAATATCCTCGGCATCGACCGCATCGGACGCCACGACAAATTCTCCGCCCTCGGTGGCAAGTCCCTCCAAGTCATCCAACTCCTCTCCGCCCTCACCTGCGAATTCGACGCCAAGCTCTCCGCCGCCGAACTCTTCGAAAACAACACCATCACCGCCCAAGCCAAGCTCCTCAACGGCAGCATCAGTTCGCAACCGGCCCCCCAAAATCAAGAAAGTAAGGACGTCCCGCAGGATCGTCCAAACTCGGAACCGGAGCGCGGACTTCAGTCCGCCCCAGAACCCAAGCAGAAGGAACGCGAAGCACCAGCTTCGCACCCCATCAACCAGAATTCTTCCCAAGACCTCGCCGTCGTCGGCATGTCCTGCCGCCTCCCCGAATCCCCCAACGTCCACCAATTCTGGCAAAACCTGTTAGACGGCAAAGAATGCCTCTCCCAACTCACCGACGAAGAACTCCTCTCCGCCGGTGTCGAACCCTCCTCCGTCCGCAACGACCCCTCCTACCTCCCCGTCAAAGGCATCATGCCCGACGTCGAAAACTTCGACGCCGCCTTCTTCGGCATCATCCCCAAAGAAGCCAAATACATGGACCCCCAGCAACGCGTCTTTCTCGAACTTACCTGGGAATGCATCGAAGACGCCGGCTACAACCCCGAAACCTACCCCGGAAAAATCGGCCTCTGGGCCGGCAACTACCTCGACACCTACGTCATCGCCAACCTCGTCACCGATCGCGAGTTCCTCAAAAACTGGATCCCTAGTATCCAAGTCGGCTCCCTCCAAGCCGAACTCGGCAACGACAAGGACTACCTCACCACCCGCGTCGCCTTCAAACTCAACCTCCGCGGTCCCGCCATGACCGTCCAGACCGCCTGCTCCACTTCCCTCGTCGCCATCTCCCAAGCCGCCCAAGCGCTCCGCTCCGGCTCATGCGACATGGCCATGGCCGGCGGCGTCACCATCACCCTCCCCGAGAAAAAAGGCTACTACTACACCCCCGACGGCATGCTCTCCGGCGACGGCTCCTGCCGCGCCTTCGACGAAAAAGCCTCCGGCACCGTCTTCTCAAACGGCGCCGGCATCGTCCTCCTCAAACGCCTCGAAGACGCCCAACGCGACGGCGACCACATCCACGCCGTCATCAAAGGCTACGCCCTCAACAACGATGGCGGCACCAAACACTCCTACACCGCCCCCTCCATCGATGGCCAAGCCGGCGTCATCACCGACGCCATCAAAGACGCCAACATCGACCCCTCCACCATCTCCTACGTCGAAGCCCACGGCACCGGCACCCCCCTCGGCGACCCCATCGAAGTCGCTGGCCTCACCAAAGCCTACCGCGCCCTCGGCGTCACCCACAACCAGGGCTGCACCCTCGGCACCGTCAAAACCAACGTCGGCCACCTCGACGTCGCCTCCGGTGTCACCGCCCTCATCAAAACCTCCTTCGCCCTCGAACACGGCGTCATTCCTCCCACCCTCCACTTCCAAAATCCCAACCCAAAAATCGACTTCGAAAACTCCCCCTTCCAAGTCCGCAACGAACTCCACCAATGGAATCCCGACGGCCACCCCCGCCGCGCCGGCATCTCCTCCTTCGGCGTCGGCGGCACCAATGCCCACGTCATCCTCGAAGAACCACCCAAGGTCGAGTCCAGTAGCTCCCCCCGCCCCTTCCACCTCTTCCCCCTCTCCGCCCGCTCCCCCGAAGCCCTCACCAACGCCCACCAAAACCTCGCCAGCTACTGCGCCGACCGCGCCCTAAACCCCGCCGACGTCTCCCACACCCTCCGTATCGGCCGCAAACACTTCAACCAACGCCAAATCCTCGTCTCCGGCGACCTCGCCAACCTCCAAGACGCCGCCACCGTCAAAGGCTCCCCCAAACAAACCGACGCCCCCCTCGTCTTCATGTTCCCCGGCCAAGGCTCCCAAACCGTTGGCATGGGCAAAGACCTCTACGCCAGCGAACCCGTCTTCAGAGCCGAGCTCGACCGCTGCTCCGAAATCCTCCTCCCCCACCTCGGCGAGGACCTCCGCCACACCCTCTTCCCACCTGCCGACGCCGACCAGGAAGCCGCCGCCACCCGCATCAAGCAAACCATCATGGCGCAGCCCGCCATCTTCGTCCTCAGCTACTGCCAGGCCAAACTCCTCATCCACTGGGGCCTCCAACCCACCGCCCTCGTCGGCCACTCCGTCGGCGAACTCGTCGCCGCTACCATATCCGGCGTAGTGACCCTCGAAGACGCCCTCGAAATCCTCGCCAACCGCGGCCGCCTTATGCAAGAGGTCGAGCCCGGCGGCATGCTCTCCGTCCGCCTCTCCGAAAAAGAACTCACCCCCCTCATCCCCGAAAAACTCGACCTCGCCGCCGTCAACGGACCCAACCTCTGCGTCGTCGCCGGACCCCACGACGAACTCGAAGCCTTCACCAAAAACCTTGCCGAAAAAAATATCGCCGCCAAACCCCTCCACACTTCCCACGGCTTCCACAGCTGGATGATGAACGGCGTCATCGAACCTTTCCAAAAGGTCATCGCAAATGCCCAACTCTCCGCCCCCCAAATCCCCATCCGCTCCACCGTCACCACCGAATGGCTCACCGACGAACAAGCCACCGACCCCCACTACTGGGCCTCCCACGTCCGCAAAACCGTCCGCTTCACTGAAGCAGCCGCCCACTTCACCGAAACCCCCGAAACCACCCTCCTCGAAGTCGGCCCCGGCCAAACCCTCTCCACCCTCTCCCGACAAGTCTCCCAAAAAGGCGCCAAGCAAGCCATCTTTTCCTCCTCCGGTCACGCCACCGACACCGACTCCGACGCCCTCCACTTCCACCTCGCCCTCGGCCAACTCTGGCTCCACGGCCACACCATCAACTGGTCCGCCTACGACCAAGACGAAACCCGCAAGCGCACCCCCCTCCCCACCTACCCCTTCGAACGCAAGCGCTTCTGGATCGAACCCAAACCCCTCGATGATATTTCTAGTAGCCGCGTTGGTAACAACGCGGACCAAGCGACTTCTCCACCACAACCCACCCCACAAATCTCCCAACCCACACCTCAACCCGAACCCACCGTCACCACACCCGTGAGCACTGACCGCAAACCCGCCATCCAAGCCGAACTCTGCAACGTCCTCGAAGAACTCTCCGGTATCGAACCCGAAGAAATGCTCGCCGACGCCTCTCTCATCGAACTCGGCTTCGACTCCCTCATGCTCACTCAAGTCAGCAAGGAAATCGAAAAATTCTTCGGCGTCGCCACCACCATGCGCCAACTCCTCGGCACCCTCCCCACCATCGGCGACATCATCAACCACCTCGACGCCGAAATGCCCGCCGACAAGTTCGCCGAAACCGCTTCTCCCCAACCCGACCCCGCCCCGCCCACTGCCACTCCGGTTGCTCAGCCCCTTCAGGCGGCCCCCGCTATGCCAGCCATGCCCCAGATCGGCGCCCCACCAATGGTCCCTGGCGACCAAAACAGCCTCATGGCCCAAATGATGGCCATGCAAATGCAACAAATGCAGTTCATGCAGCAGCAGATGGCGGCCATGGCCGGCATCCCTCAACCCGCTGCCCCGACCCCTGCTGCTCCCCCCACCCCACCCGCCCCTC
>JBCCZX010000028.1:0-21501 GCA_039186735.1 Verrucomicrobiota bacterium
GCCACCAACTCCTCATACACGGCCTCCTCGTCCCCCCCGCCGGCCCCCACACGCTCCGCTTCCTCCCCCCTCTCAACATCACCCAAGAAGACACCTCGGAAGCCCTCGCCATCCTCAAAAACACCCTCGACGCCTAACCCCCCATCCCCCTCAATCCCTCCATGCTCTTCCTCCCCGCCCGCATCCTCAAACACGTCCTCGCCCTCCCCAGCGGCATCGTCTTCCTCTACCTCGGAGCCTACCTCATGCTCCGCTTCCTCTTCACTGAACCCTCCCCCAACGGCCAAGCCCAACTCATCTTCCCCGCCGACAAACCGCTCCTCTACCACGCCTTCCGACCCGCCACCTACGCCGACAACTATCTCACCGGTATCGAGGCCAGTCTTGCGAAGAACTAGCCTGGCGCCACATCCATCACCAACACCTTCGCCCAGCGCTCCTTGAAGGCCTCCACGAACCCATCGTGCTTCGGGTCCACCTGATACGCATCATGCTCCGCCTGCGACTCAAAGTGCAGCGACAAGGCATAATCCCAACTCTTATCCGTCACCGGCCGCTCCTCTGTCCCTGCCGACTTCCCCCAAATTCCCCCCGCCACCGTCTCAATCTCAAATAACCCCGCCAACCCTGCTTCAAATTCCCCCCGTGCAGCCTCCCCCTTGAACTCCTCCTTCAGCCAAAAATAAACATGATGCTCCATCCCCTCACCCAATCACCCTCACCCCATTCCCACAACTCCCACCCAAAAAAGCCTCAACGAAAGCCCGCAAAACCCAAGCTTTGCGTCTTCGCGTCTTTGCGCGAGAAAATCAAGGACACTCAGCCTTTCTTCGCCAGCACCGCCAACACATCCGCCGCCTGCTCCACCGTCGAAGCCTTCAAATCCTGCCAAACCAAGGTCCCATCCTTGAACAAATACGCCTGCCGCTTCGCAAAACCCAAACCCGCTGGCACCCCAAACGCCTTCACCACCACCTTCTCCCGGTCCGCCAACAATGCGAACGGCAAATCATACTTCTCCGCAAACTTCTTCTGCGACGCCACCCCATCCGTCGACACCCCGAAAACCTTCACCCCCTTCTCCGTCAACTGCTCATAAGCATCCCGCAATGAGCACGACTGCTTCGTGCAACCCGGCGTATCCGCCTTCGGATAAAAATACACCAGGGTGTAGCCTGCTTTCGCTTCCTCCGCCAAATTCACCATCGCCCCATCCTGATTCTTCACCGACACCTCCGGCATCGCTGCCCCGACCTTGATCTCTGCTGCTTGAACGATTCCCATAACAACGAATAATAACGCGAAAGCTCGCACCCCCGTCTTCATGCCCACACCCCTACGCCCAAAACGAAAGAGATCAAAAATCTTTTTCCTCCTCACCACCCTCGCCTCCCTCGTGGGCGCCGGCATCGCCATCTACCAGCACGAATTCGCCAACTCCCCCGCCCGCCACCACACCCTCACCTTCAACGAACTCCACCAACAACACGACCTCCTCGACCAAACCCTCACCCTCACCCTCCATGCCGAAGAGTCCCTCGATGCCCCCTCTGCCGTCACCGAAGCCCTCCTCCTCGCCCGACAAACCCTCCAAACCTGCGCCGACGACCTCGCCCGCTTCAACTCCACACCCGCCAACAAATGGCTCCCCTGCTCACCTCCTTTCCTCGAAGTCCTCGCCTACGCCCGCGAAGCTGCCGACCTCTCCATCCTCGCCTACAACCCGGCCACCTCCGGCTCCCCCCTCGCCATCGAAGTCAACTTCACCAAAAAGTCCGCCCGCCGCCTCCAGCCCAACCTCACCCTCGACCTCACCCACATCACTCAAGGCTATGCTCTCGACCAAATTCTCGCCACCCTCAAAAAACGCGGCATCCACTCCGCCCACCTCACCCTCGGCAACCACCACCTCTGCAGCGACCCCCCGCCCAACCAAACCGGCTGGACCCTCCCCCTGCACGACCAAAACCAACAAGTTACGGCAACTATCGTAGCAAAAAATACCGCTCTCACCACCCACTTTCATGCCGAAACCAACGCAACCGTCCTCGCCCCCCGCACTCTCATGACCGCACCCCTCTCACTCGCCGCCTCCAAAAACCCCGACTTCTTCGCCCAACTCTCATCCGAAACCAACATCCACTCCCGCATCCTCCTCCCCACCGGCCCCCAAACCTCCCCCGGCTTCCCTACCATCACGCCCATTCAGTCAAAAGAGCCACTCGCGATCCCTAACCCAAAGCACACTTCCGGAAACTCCCAACCACCAGAATAATCACCACAAAAAATTTCGCGCCTTTGTGCCTTCGCGCGCGGCAAATCACAGCGTCAGCAGACCCGACCCAAACTTCTACGTTCCAAGAAACACCCGCATCTACCCAAACCCCTTCACCTTCTCCCGCAAAGTCAACCGCGTCACCCCCAACCACCGCGCCGCCTTCGACTGATTCCCCCCGCTCCGCTCCAGCGCCTCCCGAATCACCTCCTCCTCAACCTGCCCCACCACAGCCCTTAGCGCATTCCCCTGCCCCGCCGCCTCCGCCTCATCCAAAGCCTGCCGCACCAACCCACTCACCGCATCCCCCGCCTCCACCGGCTGCCGCTCACTCGCCAAAATCTCCTCCAAATCATCCCGCCCAATCACCAACTCCCGCCGCTTCAACAACGCCCGCCGCAACACATTCTGCAACTGCCGCACATTCCCCGGCCAAGCCTGCCGCGCCAAAAACGAAAACCCCTCCCCCGTCATCTGCGCCTGCTTCAACCCCAACTCCCTCTCGAACCGCGCCAAAAAATGCTTCGCCAAAATCTCCACATCCCCCATCCGATCCCGCAACGGCGGCAACACCACCGCCGCCGCATTCAACCGATAAAACAAATCCTCCCGAAACTTCCCCTCCTCCACCATCCTCTCCAAGGGTTGATGCGTCGCCGCAATCAAACGCACATCCACCGGAATCTCACCCCGTCCCCCCACCCGCTCAATCCGCTTCTCCTGCAACACTCGCAACATCTTCGCCTGCAACGGCAGCGGCATGTCCCCAATCTCATCCAAAAACAACGTCGCCCCATGAGCCTGCTCAAACTTCCCCTTCCGCATCCCCGTCGCCCCCGTAAACGCCCCCTTCTCATAACCAAACAACTCACTCTCTAACAGATTCTCCGGAATCGCCGCACAATTCACCACCACCAAAGGCTCATGCGCCCGATGCCCGTATCGCCACAATGCATTCGCCACCAATTCTTTACCCGTTCCCGTCTCCCCCCGAATCAACACCGTCACCGGCGTCGCCGCCAACTTCGCCACATCTCGATAAAGCTTATTCATCGCCCGACTCTTCCCCACCATTTCCAAGCCATCCGCCTCCTCCTCATCCCCCACCTCCACCGTCTGCGCTGGCCCCTTCTCCTCCACCAACGCCTCCTCCAAAATCTCTAACAACTCCTCCCCCTCCACCGGCGTCGGCAAAAAATCAAAGGCCCCCGCCTGCACCACCTCGATCGCCTGCCCACTACTCTCCGCCTCCGCCACCACCAACACCGGCACCGCCGGAAAATCTCCATGCACCCGCCGCACCACCTCCAACTCCGCCCCCATCACCCCCGCCCCGACTTCCCGCCCAACCAAACTCGCCAACAACTCCTCCCGCCCACCCACCTCCACCACCTCATAACCCCCACCCTCCAAAATGCCCGCAAGCACACCCCTCTCAGAGTCCCCTCGCTCAAACACCAACACCCGCGCCATCTCCCCAACCCTACCCACCCTCCTACCACCCGTCCAGATCGCAGGAGCACCGCTCACACCTCCTTTCTCAAAAAAGAACCCAGCAAACTCCCCCTTGTTTCCACAACGCCATCACAAACAGCAAGAACTCCCACAGCCACAGCCACAGAGCTGCAAACTAAAACACAAGCAAACTCAAAACCTCATCCCCACTCTGCAAAGAGAACAATCTGCGCAAAAATCCGTGTTAATCTGCGTGAGAACCCAAAGCATCCCGCCACTGCGAAAGCTCTGCTCTCTCCGTTTCCTCCTGTTCAAAACAAACACCAAACACAAAAACCCTTCAGCCACGCCCCAAGCTTCGCGCCTTTGCGTCTTTGCGCGAGAACAACAACCGCCCCCTCCCCGCGTTCATCCCCTCCAGCCTTGCAACTTCCCCCATCAAGTCTTCAATCCTCCCAGTGACCCGCTCCGGCATCCTCTATCTTGTCTCCGGCCCCTCCGGCTCCGGAAAAACCACCCTCTGCCGTCGCCTCGCCCAAGAAGGACTCGCCCACTACTCCATCTCCTCCACCACCCGCCCTCCTCGACAAGGCGAAGTCAATGGCCGCGACTACGACTTCCTCTCCACCGAAGACTTCCAAACCGACGTCGCCAACGACGAGTTCCTCGAACACGCCCTCGTCCACGGCAACCACTACGGCACCCGCCTCTCCGAAGTCCTCACCTTCCTCGACCAAGGCAAGGACGTCGTCATGGACATCGACGTCCAGGGCGCCGAACAAGTCCGCACCCACCCCGACCCCGCCATCCAAACCGCCCTCCTCGACCTCTTCGTCATGCCCTCATCCGATGAAGAACTCGAATCCCGCCTCCGCAACCGCGCCACCGACGCTGAAGACATCATCCAACTTCGCCTCAAAAATGCCCGCCACGAAGTCACCCACTGGCCCCAATACTCCTACCGCCTCCTCTCCACCGACCGCGAATCCGACTACTCCCTCTTCAAAAACCTCCTCCTCACCCAACGCCTCTCTACCAAACGACAAGGAAATTGAGCGTTTAAATCCCGCCAATCAATGCTACTCTTTTTCCATGGGCACTGTTGCAGAAATCGCATCCGCAGTCGAAAAGCTCTCCCCTGCTGAACTGGCTGAACTCTCAGACCGGATTGAGCCCAGACTTCGCGCCCTCGACAAAAAACGACGCGCCCTCGAATCGACATCGGGATACCTGACCGAAACCGACCAAGACTTCGTTGAAGCGGTTGAACAAGCTGGCAAAGGCCTCCCTGATAATCATGAATGGTGATTCCATCCTTCTCGACACCAACGTCGTCATCCACCACTTCAGGACTCCTACCCGCTACGATTCCAGATTGTTTACAAAAGACTTCTATCTACCGAGCATCGTTCTTGGCGAACTCTGTGCGGGAGCAAATAAAAGCGCACGTCCCGACCACCACCTCAAAAAAATCAACGAATTCGCCGCACAGGGAACCCTCCTCGATACCGATTTCGAAACCTGCCAAATCTATGGAAAAATCTGGGCGAACCTGACCGCCAGAGGACAACTCATTCCCACCAACGACATCTGGATCGCTGCCCTGAGCCTCCGGCATCAGCTCCAGCTCATCACTCATGACTAACACTTCAACCGTATCGAAAACCTCGAATACGAGATCTGGTAACCTCTCTCCCAACAACTCTCCACCAATAAAGGGATAACTTTTTACCTCTAATTACCATGAACATCGTCCTAGGCATCACCGGTTCCATCGCCGCCTACAAAGCCGCCGACCTCACCTCCCAACTCACCAAGGACGGCCACCAAGTCCACTGCGTGATGACCTCCGCCGCCACCGAATTCATCGCCCCCCTCACCCTCCAAGTCCTCTCCCGCAACCCCGTCCTCACCTCTCTCGAAGACGAAAAAAATTCCTGGAAACCCGGCCACATCGAACTCGCCGACAACGCCGACCTTCTTCTCGTCGCTCCCCTCTCCGCCGACACCCTCGCCAACTTCGCCCAAGGCCTTGCCCCCGACCCCCTCTCCTCCATCTACCTCGCCCTCCCACGTACCACCCCCGTCCTCCTCGCCCCCGCCATGAACGGCAAAATGTGGCAACACCCCGCCACCACCCGCAACATCGACCAACTCAAAACCGACGGCTGCCACTTCGTCGGCCCCGCCGAAGGCGACCTCGCCTGCGGATACGAAGGCATCGGCCGCCTCGCCCCCATCGATGATATTCTGCAGACAATCAAAGACTTATCCGTCTGAAGAACATTTAATTTTTCATTCTCAATTTTCCACTTCCTTGACCATCCTCATCACCGCCGGCCCCACCCGCGAAGCCATCGATCCCGTCCGCTACCTCTCCAACCGCTCCTCTGGCAAAATGGGTTACGCCCTCGCCGACGCTGCCCGCAAGCACGGCCATCGCGTAATTCTCATCTCCGGCCCCACCGACCTCGAAGTCCCCGACCAAATCGACTTCATCCCCGTCGAAACCGCCGACGACATGTTCGAAGCCGTCGAATACTGGATCCAAAAATCCGATCTCGCCATCTACGCCGCCGCCGTCGCCGACTACAAACCCGCCCAACTCCCCGAACACAAAATCAAGAAAACCGGCGATACCCTCACCCTCGAACTCACCAAAACCCGCGACATCCTCGGTTCCGCCCGCCAACTCTTCCAATTTACGGGAACTCTAGTAGGATTTGCCGCCGAAACCCAAGACCTCGAAGCCAACGCCCGCGCCAAACTCGAAAAAAAAGGCTGCGACCTCGTCATCGCCAACGACGTCTCCCGCACCGACATCGGCTTCGACGCCTCCGATAACGAAGTCCTCCTCGTCTACCCCGACCACACCGAACCCCTCCCCAAAACCTCCAAAGAAGACCTCGCCGAACAACTCATCGAACTCATTCTCGGATTACACACACATCGCTAATTACGAGCGACTTTCGGCAAAACCTTTTCCAATAAAATCGACCCCCGCCGGATACTCAAAACCGTATCTTGCACCGCCGCTGAAGCCGCAATCCGCGCGAACATATCCCGCGCCTCCACCACTCGCCGGCCGTTCACCTCCAACACCAAATCCTCGGTCTGCACCCCCGCCTCCTCAGCCAACGACCCCTCCAAAACACTCACTACCATCGCCCCCTGCTTCCCCCGCATCCGTTCCAAAACGGACAAATCCCGCACTGCCAATCCCACCTGCCGCATAATCTCTCGATCGTCTGCCAAAGGCTCCGCCTTCTCCCGCTCCTCCAACTTCTGCTGCCACTCATCAAAATCCATGATCTGCGCCACCAAATTCACGATCTCCCGCCGCCTCCAAATCTCCAACTCAATCTCCTCCCCCACCCGTGTCCGCTGAATAATCGTGATCAACTGCGTCAAACTCTCCACCCGCTCCCCGCCATACTTCAAAATAATATCGTTCACCCGCAAACCTGCCGCTTCCGCCGGACTCCCCGGCACCACCGCCTCAATCGCCACCCCGTTCCCCCGGGGATAACCCAACTCATAACGCGCCAACTGATTCAACTGCCGCCCGTTCAAACCCAAAAAACCCCGCACCGGTCGACCCCGCTGCAAAATCTGCTTAAAGGTCTCCTCCACATCATTCGACGGAATCGAAAAACCCACCCCCGCAAACCCCCGGTTCTGCGTATCTGGAGAATAAATGGCCACATTGATCCCAATAATCTCCCCCCGGAAATTCACCAACGGCCCACCCGAACTCCCCGGATTGATCGCCGCATCCGTCTGAAACAAATCTCGCTGCTGATCCGAAATCGACCGCTCCTTCGCCGACACAATGCCCTGCGTCACAGACTCTCCAAACCCAAACGGATTCCCCACCGCAAAGACCATCTCCCCAGGATTCACCTCATCCGAATCCCCGAAGTTCAATGTCGGAAACGGGCCCTCTCCCTCAATCCGCAGCACCGCAATATCCAAAGCCGTATCCTTCCCGATCAACCGCGCCGAATAACTCTGCCCATCATGCAAAGTCACCTTCACCCCAATGGTCCCATCGATCACGTGCTCATTCGTCACCACATGACCCTCCGGTGTCACAATCACCCCGCTCCCAATACTCCGCTCCAAATGACGCTCATAAATACGCCCGTAATAATTGAACCGCTCCCGCAACTCCCCCACCGTATCAATGCTCACCACCGACGGCACCACCCCACCCACCAACTTCGTATACTCCTGATTCAGCCGCGCCAACACCGGCACCTCCTCCAAATCCAACGCCGGCAAATCCTCCAAAGTATATCGCTCCGGCCGAAACTCAGTCCGCTGCCGCTCAATCAACGCCTGCTCGCGCTCCCGCACAAACCCCACCAACCCACGATCATCACGCCACTTTCGCCACAACACGACACCGCCAAAGGCCGTGCCAAACACGAACAGCAGCACCAAAAGCCGACCCACACCCGCTTTCATAATCCAGTCTTCAAATAAGGGAGAACGCCCCCCACGCTGACCCCCAAACCCTCACTGGAAAAGCCAAAAGCCCATCAGCGACACGAACCCCCCTGCAGACGCCTCAAAACCAACTTCGCGCGCCGCTCATTCTCATCGATCGGACTTCGCGCCCGCAACACCGCCGGCAACGGCACCTCCACCCCTTGGCAATCCTTTGCCCTGCCCGCCTCCTAAGCCAACGGAGCCTGAATCCGCCGCTGCTCCTCCAGCCGGGCTTCCACCACAAGCCTGTCCTGCTCAGCCTGCCGAGCCATCTCTTCCCTCACCTCCAATAGCAATTCCTCGCTCTCCGCGGAAATCACAACCCTCGCAACCGGCGGCGGCGATTCTGACTCGGAAATCTTCAAGCCAAGATAAACGCCCGTCCCCCCCGACTCCGCACAAAACCCATTCCACGCCAACCCCCTCCGTTCAAACCACTTCCACCAAGTTCTCGCCCCGCGCCACCAACTCCCCTACCCGCGCCACCACCGGAGCCTGCGCCTCCCGCAAAACCCCCTCCGCTTCCGCCACCTTCTCTCCACTCACCGCCAGCAACAATCCCCCCGAAGTCTGCGCATCCGCCAACAACACCCGCCACTCCTCCGCCACCCCATCCCCAAAACGCGTCTCCGCCTCCGCAGCTTCCAGATTCTTCCGCGTTCCTCCCGGCACACAACCCTCTCCAATCAACTCCAACACCCGCTCCCCCATCGCCGGAACCGCATCCACCTCAATGCGCGCCGACACCCCCGACTCCCAACAAATCCCCATCAAATGCCCCAAAAACCCAAACCCCGTCACGTCAGTTCCACACTGAGTCAATCCCGCCTCCCCTATCGCCGTCCCCGGCGTATTCAACGTCGCCATCAACCGCGTCGAAACTTCATCCAAACCCGCCACCTCCAAACCCCGCTTGATCGCCGTCGAAACAATCCCACTCCCCAACGGCTTCGTCAGCAAAAGCTGATCTCCCGCCTTCCCACCCGCATTCGAAATCACTCGCCCCGGATGCACCAAACCCGTCACCGACAAACCATACAACGGCTCCGGATTCTGCACCGTATGCCCTCCCGCTAACACACAACCCGCCTCCGCCACCTTGTCCGCTCCCCCCTTTAAAATCTCATTCACCACCTCCAACGTCACCTCCTCTGTCGGCACCCCCACAATGTTCATCGCCGTCACCGGCCGTCCCCCCATCGCATAAACATCCGACAACGAATTCGCCGCCGCAATCTGCCCATAAAGATAAGGATCATCCACAATCGGCGTGAAAAAATCCAACGTCTGCACCAAGGCCTGCTCATCACTCAAGCGATACACCGCCGCATCGTCCGAACTCGCCGAACCCACCAACAAGTTCTCGTCCGCCACATGGGTCAAACCGCGCAAGACCTGCGCCAGCTCCACTTGGGAAAGCTTCGACGCTCAGCCCGCACACGACGATAACTCCGTCAGACGCTTAATGTCCTCTCTCGACATGCCCCAACCCTAGCGACCCCCACCCATTTGACAAAAGGGAATCGCCACCAACAAAAAAACAGATAACGTCCCGTCGAATCTCGACAAACAACATGAAAAATCCGCTCCTCCTCCTTCTCCCCGCTCTCGCCCTCCTCTGCACCTCATGCAGCACTCCCATGGACGTGACCCAATTCTCCCCCGCCGAAAAATCCCTCTTCGACGCCATCAACTCACTCCGCGCTTCGAACGGCAAAGCCCCCCTCAACCCCTCCTCCAAACTCACCAAAATCGCGCGCCAAGACGCCGCCCGCCGCGGCTCCGGTGACGAATCATTCGTCGACCACGTCGCCCAGTCCGGATTCCTCTCCCTCGCCACCGTCGCTGGCAAAGCCCGCACTGGACCCAGCCACACCGGCACCCTCATCAACCACTGGAAAAACAACGCCACCGACAACCAACGCCTCACCGGCAACTTCACCGATATCGGCATCGGAACCGCCCTCTTCCGGGACGGCCTCGAATACGCCGTCATCCTCATCGGCAGCTACTAAACCTGCCGTATTTTATCTCCGTCGTCCCCGAAAGCGCTCCCGCGGATCATCCTCGGGAGTATCCTCATCACGATAACCCAAGACTCCGTAACGTCTCAAATTTTTCACAAACGCCTTCGTATCCGTGGACACCTCCTCATCCTTCGTCAAAGTCTCCACCAACCCCCCACTGTCGTTCAAACTCGCCAAGGTTTTCTCCGCCTCTCCAAATGCCCCCTCCGCGCTATCCGCAACCCTCTGAATCGACTCCATTGTCTCCGGAACGGCCTCCATCGCTGGCCCCACTTCTTCCAACGACTGATTCACCTTGGCAAAAGTTGTTTCCGCCCGAATTCCCACAGTTTCAATCTGTTGAATCGCCCGCTGCGTATCCACCAACAAAGGCTTGATATCCGCTGCCAGACTCTTCACCCCCACCGACGCATCCTCAATGTTCGCAATCGTTCGGCCCACCGAAGCCAAATTCCGTTCCGACAAAATCTCCGCATTCACCGTCTCCACCGTCTCCGTCAATCCCCGCGCCACCGCTTGGATATCATCCAAAGTGGTCTCCAACTTAATCATGCTCAGGCGCGCATCCTCCATCACCTGGCGAGCATCCTCCGCCACCGCCACCGCATCACTCTGGATCGCCTCCAGGCCACTCGCCCCACCACCGTTTAAAGTGGCCCCCTCCACCAACCTCTCCGGACTCGCCTCCTCCGGGATCGTCACCACAATCACCTTGTCCCCCAAAACAGTTGCACTCTGAATCTGGAAAATCGCATCCGCCGGCAAACGCCATCTCTCCTCAATGTCGATCGGCACCCGCACTTTCGCGTCGACCAAAACACCCTGCGGCCCGCTCGGCGGCTCCAAAAATGGCGTCTCACTCACCTCCCCAATCGTCGCTCCGGCCAACTTCACCTTCGTCCCCTCAATCACCGACGTCGCGTCACTGAATCGCACTTCCACCCGGTAAGTCGCTCTGCCTCCATCCTCCAACTCCCCAAACGATAAAATCAACCAGCCCAGCAAACCCAAACCGATCAACAAAAACAAACCGACCAAATACTCGGTTCGCTGCTCCTTCACCGCCATGCCGGAGGATCTCACACCCCCTCAAGAGTGTCAACGGGACCGACTGCCCACAGGTCTTGCGTCTCCCTCACCTTCATGGAATCTTGGAATCCGTGAAAAACCTTTGGCTGCGATTCCTCCACTGGTCCTACTGCCGGACCGGACGCTGGGGCTGGATCGCCGCCCGCCGCATCCGTCCCCTCGGCTGGGGCGTCTCCGTCCTCGCCGTCGTCAGCGCCGTCCTTGGCACCGACATTCTCAAATCCTCCGTCTTCGTGGTCTTCGCCACCTCTACCGCCCTCTGGTCCATCTCCTTCATCACCGTCTTCTTCCGTTCCGCCAAAATCTTTGCATCAAGAGAACTGCCGCAGGTCGCTTCCGTCGGCGAAGAAGTCCACTTCACCGTTACCGCCCAAAACCGCAGCAAACACCGCCTCCGCGCCGCCCTCCTCGAAGAATGGCCCCCCAACCCAAACCCCACTCTCGAAGAATTCTCTCATTCCCCCGAACCCGGGGAAGAACAACGCAACCCCGTCGACCGAACCTTCCTCTTCTACCGCTGGATGTGGCTCCAAGAACAAAAACGGGGCTTCACCGATTTCGAAGCAACCGAGTATCTTGATGTCGAGGGAAATGCCACCGCCAAAGTCCAGCTCCGCTTCACTCCCACCCAACGCGGACTCCTCCGCTTCTCCGAAATGCGTGTCCGCCTCCCCGATCCCTTCGGCCTCTTCCAGCGCTGCGCCCGCGTCCAAGCCGAAACCGACCCACTCATCGTCCTCCCCAAACGCTACCCCCTCGGCGACCTCCTCCACCTCGGCCAATCCCGCCTCCACCTCGGCGGCGACATCGCCTCCAACCGCACCGGCCAAACCGGTGACTTCCTCCACCTCCGCGACTACCGTCCCGGCGACCCCATCCGCTCCCTCGACTGGAAAAGCTGGGCTCGCACAGGAACACCAGTCGTCCGCGAATACGAAGACTCCTTCTTCCCTCGCTTCGGACTCATCCTCGACACCACCGGACCCGTCGGTGCCATCTTCGAAGAAGCCGTCTCGGTTGCCGCATCCTTCGTCTCCGCCCTCGATACCGAAGAATCCCTCATCGACCTCCTCTTCATCCGTGACCAAGCCTACCGCGTCACCGCCGGTCGCGGCGTCGCCAAACCCATCCGCCTCCTCGAAGCTCTTGCCAGCGTTCAAGCCAATGGGCGTGACTCCCTCGAAGATCTCAGTGCCCTCTGCAAACGCCACCACAAGCAACTCGAAGCCTGCATCGCCATCTTCCCTGGCTGGAATGCCCCACGCGCCGCATTCGCCTCTCAGCTGAGAAGCCAGATTGAAGAACTCCACCTCATCATCCTCGGCGACGAATCGACCCTCGAACTCAATCCCCCTGCCGATGCCCTCCTCCTCAATCCCAAAAACGTCGCCCTCAGCCTCCAACAACTCAACCGCCAACTCGCCCGGTCATGAACGACGCCCACCTCCGCCTCCTTAAACCTCCACGTCTCCTCCTTGGCGGTGCCGTGCTGTTTTGGGGTGCCTTCACCGACCATGCCCTCACCGCCCTCGCCATGGCCCTCCTCATCGAAGGCCGTCATTGGCTCGACTGGCGCTGGCGCTTCGGGGCCACGGGCTACAACCGTGCTTGGGTACTCTCCCTCCTCGGAATCGCCGGCCTCCTCACCATGCTCTGGCTCAATGCCGGGGGCATCGTTGGCCTGTTGGGCTTCATCGAATGGCTTCCCGTTCTCTTCCTCCCCCTCATCCTCGCCCAGCAATACGGCGAAGAAGAAGCCATCCCCGCCACCGTCTTTTCGGCCGTCGCCCGCCATCGCGTCAAAAAAGCGGAACGTCTCGGCAAACCTGTCGATATCCCGATGGTGCACCTCGGCCTCCCCTACTTCGCCTTCACCATCCTTGCCTCCGGATACAACACCTTTGGCCAGCGCGAACGCCTCTTTTACTTCGCCGGTCTCCTCATCCTCGTCGCTTGCGCCTGCTACTTCGTGACCCGTCAAAACGCCCGTCGTCCCCTGTTCTTCACCCTGGCTTTCATCTTTGTCTCCCTCTTCTCCGCCGCCATCTCAACCGGCCTCGTCGCCACCTACACTTGGATCAGCAAAGGCGGCATCTACAACACCCGCTCCCAGAATCAATCCCTCCTCCGCACCACGAACATCGGCAAAATCAAAGAAATCAAACAAAGCCGACGCCTCTACTGGCGCATGTGGTCACCCCGCTCCCAGCCACACCTCGTCATGACCGGCTCCTACAACCTCTACTTCAAAACCCGCTGGGAAAGCCGCGATTCTGAAGGCTTCGAAGGCTTTGATATCTTCGACGCGCTCAGTGTTTCCAACGAACCCAAAAACGAAGGCGAATTTGCCCTCGACGCCACCCTCTTCGACCTCAATGAAACCGCCAGCTCAGCTCTTCGTTTTCGCGGAGCCATCAAAGACAACCGCAAAGAAATCCCCCTGTCCGAATATGTCGGTCTCATTTCTGATGCCCAGGAAGTCGACGACATCGAAATCAGCCGCCTCGGTACCGCCGCCGCCGTCAACGCCGACAGCGTCATTGACTACCGCGTCTGGGACACCCTCCAAACTCCCATTCGCGCCGAAAGCCCTCGCCAATCCATCTCCCGACAAGGTGAACTCAGCTCCTATTCTCAGCCTCCTGAGCTCCGCATTCCAGACGACGATGAACAAATCGCCTTCGCCCAACTCAGCCGCCGTCTCGGACTGCACACCATGTCCGACCGCGATAAAATTCGCGCCGTTTACGACTATTTTCGCGACTTTCGTTACACCAAAAACCTCACCATCCGAGCCCAAGCCCCTTCCACTCCACTCCTCAAATTCACCACCGAAGTGAAAGCAGGACACTGCGAGTATTTTGCTTCCGCCACCGCTCTCCTCCTCCGCGCCGCCGGAATCCCCACCCGATATGCCACCGGCTTTTCTGCCCGGGAAAAAGCCTCTGGAGGAGAGTTTCTCCTTCGCGGTACTCACGGCCACGCCTGGTGCCTCGCCTACATCAACGGACAACCTGAAGTCGTCCAATCCACCTTCACCAACGATACCGGAGAAACCAAAACCATCGATCGAATCGTCTGGACTGGAGGCGAATGGATCGAGGTTGATACCACCCCCGCAAGTTGGAGCCAAATCGACTCCCCCGACCCCACCTGGCAAGAAAAGTGGGCCGACTGGTGGCAACGCCTTCGCGAAGACTTTCAAATCTGGCGCTCCTCTGAATCAAACCGAGGCTGGGTCAACCTCGTCCTTCTCATTATCGGTGGACTCCTTCTCGCCTTCATTGCCTTCCGCCTCGCAGGAACTCGTTTGAGAAAAACACACCCGCATACCCCCCAATCGCTCTACGGCCATGATCAAGAACCTTCACCTTTCGTATCTCTCATGCCCCGGCTCGAATCACTCTTAGGCCCTCGGCCACCGGGAATCGCCTTGCGCACATGGCTCAAAGCTCCTGAATTCACCGAAGAACAGCAGCCCATCCTGCACGAAACCCTCGCTCTTCACGAATCATACCGCTTCAACCAAGATCGACACGTCACCGAACAACTCACCCAACTCGTCGAAAGACTCAAACAAACACTTCCCCCAAAATGAACGCGAGTTACTCACAAGCACTAAGAAGAACAGAAATTTTTTGAGAACCTTTTCTTCTTCTTCTACTCGTGAACAACTGCCTCAAATTCGTGTTCCCCATCTCGTTCAAAAGGGTTCCACGACTCCAATAACCCTTGGGAACACCCGACGGAGGATCCGCATGACTGACCGTTTGAGGCAAATCACCCAACTTATCGACATCATTGACCACTTCTTCACACCCCTATTCACTGGCCCCCATGAGCGACGAACGCTGGATGAGGGCTGCTTTGGAAGAAGGCCAAAAGGGTTTGGGTCTCACTGCACCGAATCCTCCCGTCGGAGCTGTCCTCGTACGGAACGGTGAAATCATAGGGCGCGGTTGGCATCAAAAAGCCGGTCATGCGCATGCCGAACGAGAAGCCATCGCTGACGCCAGAGCAAGAAACGCAAAAATAGCAGGAAGTGAGATCTTTGTAACTCTTGAGCCCTGCTCGACTCAAGGCCGCACAGGAGCTTGCACCTCAGCGATGCTGCAGGAATCCATTGCTCGCGTCGTCTGGTCATGTCGTGATCCCAATCCCACGAATCAAGGCAAAGCGCGATCCGTTCTTGAAAGTGCTGGAGTCGAAGTCTCTGAACATGTTCTTGAATCCGAAGGTCATGTTCTCATTCGAGGTTTCCGCTCAGTCATCGAGCGCAAACGACCTTGGGTCATTGCCAAAGTGGGTGCGAGTTTGGACGGACGCCTCACTCGCCCACCCGGCGAACCCACTTGGCTTACCAGCACCCAATCACGTGCAGATGTTCAGAACCTCCGCAAAGAAGCGGATGCGATCTTAACCAGTGGCGTGACTGCTCGAATCGATAACCCCCGTCTAACCTACCGGGGTTCTTGCAAAGACAAGCAGCCTCCCCTTCGGATCGTTCTCTCTTCGCAACACCAAGGAGGCTTGTCTTCGGACAGCCACCTCTTGCGTGAATCAAACAACCAGGCACTTTTCTTCTCCGAATCCCCTCGGCAGGTGTTTCAAATGCTTGCCGAGCGAGGAGTTCAAATCGTGCTTGTGGAAGCAGGCGGAACCTTACTGGGTTCTTTGCTTGATGAAAATCTTGTGGATGAGTGGGTAAGCTATGTCTCTCCACTAGTCACAGGGGGTTTTGACCCCGTCACAAAAGGTGATAATCGCTGCGAATTGTCCGAAAGACTGACTCTTTCAAAAGTCTCTTATCACCAGATAGGCAACGACTTCCGGGTTCGAGGCTTGCTCAATTCTCCATGAGCCCAGCGAGCGCAATTTGAATGCCACGAGCTTTGTCGAGAGTCTCTTGGTACTCCTGTTGAGGATTGGAATCCGCGACAATTCCTGCCCCAACATGATAGGATAAATATCCTTCCTCGCGGACGAGCGAACGAATCACAATGTTGAACTGGGATTCTTCGTTGAATCCAAAATAACCAATTGAACCCGTGTAGAGTCCTCGGCTCACCGTCTCAAGTTCTGCAATCACCTCTTTGGCTTTCAACTTTGGCGCACCCGTGATGGAACCCCCCGGCCAAGCGCGAGCGAGTGCTTCAACTTGGGAGACATCACTGGCAAGTGTCCCCGAGATCGTGCTGACAAGGTGGTGCACTTGGGACAGCGATTCGAGTTGGGCAAGAGCATCGACTTTCACTCCCCCGATCTCACAGACTTGCCCCAAATCATTGCGGAGCAAATCTGTAATCATGATCAATTCAGCCAACTCCTTTTCCGAGTGCTGAAGCTCATGGGCCGAAAGCAAGTCGGCTTTGGAATCCGCGAAGCGCGGGCGAGTGCCCTTGATTGGGCGTGTCTCAACCGCAGACCCAGAAAAACGGAGGAAGAGCTCTGGCGATGAAGAGAGGATCTCCCTGTCTTTCTGCTTGAGGTAAGCAGACATCGGCGCTGGCGAGCTAGCTCTCAGCCGTTCGTACAGTTCTGACAAATCATTCTCTTGGATTGGACAGCGAAAGCGATGGGCAAGGTTGACCTGATAGATCTCTCCAGCCGCAATGCGTCTCTGAGCTTTTTGCACCCTGGCTTCGAATTCTTCGGAAGTCATCGACTGTTCCCACCGTCCGAATCCTTGAGAAGGAGTGGGCAGGGCTGCTCGCCTCTGAGTGGAAAGCCAATCACCTCCGACTTCAATCCATTGTCGGGATTGATGAAGATAAATCAACAAGTGAGGAAAACACCCAAAGCGAAAGCGGCCATCGTAATCGACCGTTCCCAGCCAGCCACCCAGCGGAAAACCGAGATCAGGTCCTTCGCTTTGGGTCGAAGCGACGGCTTCTTCCAAGCTCGTCCAATCACTTGCTAGCTGGCCTTCAATCCATTGCGTGGGCTGAGCTGAAATTAACGAGAGTGCCGGAGCTGCACTTGTCGGCAAATGCCCTGAAGTATCCAGAAATACGATGTTTTCCAGATGTTTAAGCTGCGAAAAGACTTCCTGCGGAGATGCGTTCCAAGAACGCAGGGCAAGACTATCGAGAAGCGTATTCAGGACACCCTAGTATAAGATGATTTGACGAGCCTGCAACCAAGCTTACCAAGCTCCGCTCTGATCGAAACGCACGATTCCATCAACGATACCTCGGACAAGGTCGTCGCGATAACTCCCCTTTTTCACTTGAGCACGGTCACGTGCATTACTTACGAAACCTCCTTCAACGAGAATTGCGGGATGCTTGCAATTACGGAGAACGTAGTAGCGCGCATATTTAACGCCACGATCGGCCGCCCTGACCCGCTGGTGCATGCCCGAGTGAACCGCTTGGGCCAATGACTTGCTTTTGCCCGAATAGTAAAAGGTCTCCAACCCCTGCACGCTTTTTCGCCAAGTGAAGTTGTAGTGAATGCTGACAAAAATGGCATTGCGGTACCGATTTGCCATCGCTGCCCGCTGCCCAAGTGAGATGAAACGATCGCTGCTGCGCAGCATGGCTGTCCGATAACCCTTTTTCTTGAGGTAGTAGTCGAGTCGCATCGCACTATCCAAGGCGAGATGCTTTTCATAAACTTTTCCATATTTTCCGCCCACATCCCGGCCGCCGTGCCCCGCATCAATCACAATGGTTTTTGCAAGAAGCCCCCCGCTGAAGCAGACAAATAGGGCAAAGAAGGAAAGAAAACGAACTCCCATGGTAGTAAATGTTTTTAAAATGTTAAGAAAAATTAAAAATTTTACAAGGCTATTTTAGTCTTAGTTGAATAAAGCTGAGGGGCGTTCAGATATTTTCCGAATTTTTGCACGCTGAGCAGCTTGTTTTTTGGCATCATGGAGGATTCCTCCTGCGACTTGAACTTCTCCGTCGGCAAAAGCAACGAGACGAGGGTCTCCCACCGCCCCCCTCTTGTAGATCTTCTTTTCCGCGAGGCGACCCTGAGAGTCGATTCGAATATGCATGTAGCGATCGGGTGCGGCAAGATAGAGGGCGTGCAAGTCTCCCGCTTTATCAACTGTGGCTTGTGGTTTTCGAAAGACGAGAATTTCGCCAATCGGATAAGTGATCGCGACACGACCTTGATCCACAAGTTCCGCTTGAAAGTATAAGTAGGACTTATTGGCAGGGGCAAAAGTGATTAGACGATAGTCCCGCGCTTTTTTCCCCAGACCGACTCGTTGCTCGTAGATGGTTCGTCCTTTGGTGACCGTGAAGCTATTTCTTGCCGACTGAAAGCTTTCCCCCGTAGGCAGAGTGACAACAGCGTAGACGGTGTAGTTGCCATAGGACTCGAGGGCAAATACAGATGCTAGGTCGATATTCTTGGCTACGGAACGACCGACAGGCACTTTGGCCGCCTGAAAGTTCAGAACTCCTCCCAAGGGTCTCATGGGAGTGCCGCGTTTATCAACGACTACAAAATCCAACCACGGACGACGTCCGTCTCCATGAAGAAAGAGTTCTTTACCAGCGCGATTGGTGAGCCGAACAGAAACCGGAATCGCTTCATGCGCGATGAATTGTCGTCGACTGACTTGCAGATCAACGTTGAGTTGGGCATGGAGATCAGTGAGGCCGGTTATCAGGAGAGCACCCATGATCCCGAAAAGCCTGATGGTGTGCGAAGACGGCATCGGGAGGGGTCTTTCAAGAGAAAATCGCAGGAGCACGCAAGCGAAAGGATGCCGATTTTGCAGGCTTCAAATGTCAATACACGACACGGAATCCAAGGTCGCCTCTTCGTAAATCCCTAGATTCCAGCCACTCACGAGAAAGGGCTCCCCGTTCGGGCTGGAGAAATGTTCCACCACAGGCGAGCGGTTTTTTTGCGTCCATCGGGAATGCGGGATTGTGATTTTGTTCGAGCATCCACTCCATGACGTTTCCGCTCATTCCGAAGGGACCCTCTCCCGAGCCTTGGACCGGACCCCAAGCTGTGGGTTCGCCGTCTTGTTGAACGGATGCGGCTGCCCACCATTCGACAGTGGTAGGGAGACGTCCGCCTTTCCATGCAGCATAAGTGTACGCATCCCACCAATCGATTCCCGTGACCGGACAATCGAGAGTGAGCGGGAGGCCTTTCAAAGGCCGTTCTTCTCTCGCGAGGGTGAGAATTTCTCGCCAGTTTTCCGGACGAAAGTGGATTTTCGTCTCTGGCAAGTCCTCAGGGTGGAGCTTCTGGCGCGCTTCTTGAGATAAGGCCTGATACGCCACGAGAAATGCATCATATTCCCCGATGGTCACTTCGTGAGCGTCGATTCGAAATTGATCCAGCTGGACTTTGTCTCCGTTGGGACCGGTATAGGTTCCTGCAGGAATCGTCGAAATCTGAGCGACATCGACCGTAATGGAGTCACTTTGCTGCAAAAAAAGGGCCAGCGCACCGAGTGTGATGAACACGGTCGCAATGAGCAGAAGGGGGAGGAGGGGGCTTTTTTTTTGAGTCTTGCTTTCCGATTCAGAGTGCGGTGCTGGTGGGGGTTCTGGCGTGTTGAGTTGCTCTTCGACTTGGCTGGCGAGTTGGTCGGCTTCTTGCCAGGAGATGGCGGTTTGTTCGGGGCTTCCTTCAATGTATTGGAGGAGCGTGGCCATGCGTGTGGCTCCCGGATGTCCGGTTTGGAGGACTTGTCGAAGGGCTTGGACGAAGTCGACACGGGAGGCGGAGTCCTCCGCAGGCTGGCTGCTGCGCGCAACATTTCTCATGCGCACGACGCCATGAGGAGCGAGCCGGATATCGCGACTGTCGAAGGGTTCGTAGGCGAGGCCTTGTTGGTGAAGGCTTCCCAGCGCTCGTGCGACTTGGCGGATGATACCGGTCACTTGTTTTGGCAGGAGATGCTCAGCCTGGGTGTTCAAATCGGCCAGGCTTTGTTGAGGGAGGACTTCGCGGACGACGCCGACAGCACCGTCGCCTGGAATGGCTCCGTAAACGAGGCCCAGAACGCCGTCGTCTACGCTGGCTTTCACGCGCACGTTTTCCAGATATTCTGCTTCGTCGGGCCCGAAGTAGATTTCCACTTCGACCTCGCGATTGATGCTTTGCTGATGCGCGAGCCAAAGTTGTCTCTCGTGGTCCTCGCTAAGCAATTCGCCGAGAATGTAGTCTTCAAGCTGGTTTCCGGGTTCGAGTTGCGGACGGGTTTTAGGCACCGTTGAGAGTCTTTCTGCAGGGGTGGTTCTACGGCAATCACCAAATGTGGAAGCTCTTATTCGGGGAGTGGAGGTAAGAGAGGATTGTCGAAATTGAAATCGTCGGGAACGTAGTTTTCGGGGTAGAAGTAGATTTCTTCTCCACGTGCGTTTCCAAACTCGCGTGCCAAGCGGCGCGGTGAAGCGAGCCGGTCGATGAGCTCGCCTTGATAAAACAGTTCGACGACTTGTCCCAAGTAACGTCGGCCTCCCAGAAGATGTTGTTCACCAGTGCCTTGGAAAGGAATTTCGTAGATGACACGGAGGAGTTCTTCGCCACCATCCTGCCAATCGACGGGGGGAGTGACCCATTGGGTGTCCACCGAACTTGTGACTTCGTCTCTCATTTTCGGGTTCCCGTTGTCGTCGTCGTAAAGGTGGACTTTGATTTCTAGCGCGCGTTGTAGTTCTTCTTCGGTGAATTGCAGGCCAGTGGCTGCGGAGACGGGAATCGTTAAAATCACTCGTTGACCTTCGGTCCACTGGGTGTCTGCGAAGAGGCGGATGCGACCGAGGGCGAAACGTCCGGCCATGTCTTCTGGTTGGGAGATTCCGTTGGTGAGTTTGACGGCGGCGAGTTCGTAAAGGCTGCCTGCACCTACGGTTCCGAGTCCGAAGACTTGCTGATAGTAGTCAGCGGCTTTGTCGTAGAGGCCCATGGCTTCGTAGACTTCAGCGAATTGATAGAGAATATTTGGTTCGTCGCTCGCTTGTTTTTCGGCTTCCTCAAGTTTCATGAGGGCTCTCATGGAGTCTCCGCCAACGCGATAGTCTCGGGCTTCTTCGACGAGCCGCTCAACAGTCGGATCGGCAATGGGGGGAGCGGTGAGTTTCACGTTCACGCTCTCGGGAATGAAGGTGGGGGGACCTTCTGGGAGGGCGGCGATTTCTCTCTCGATGTAGACGGGCTTTTCGATGACCAATTCGC